>NZ_JBEXUG010000020.1:0-125518 GCF_040614315.1 Streptosporangium sp. NPDC006007
GTACCGAGCTGATCAGCGACGCGCTGACGGCGGCGGTGCGGGCACGTGGCGGGCACGTGCCCGGCGTGATCTTCCACGCCGACCGCGGCTGTCAGTACACCTCGGCCGAGTTCGCCGCGCTGTGCGCCGCCAACGGCATCCGCCGATCGAGCGGAAGGACGGGGACATGCCTGGACAACGCGCTCGCCGAGGCGTTCAACGCCACCCTCAAGCGCGAACTGCTGCACGGCAGAGGCAAGCGCCGCTGGAGCGACGAGGCCGACGCCCGCACGGAGATCTTCCGATGGATCGCTCGCTACAACCACCGTCGACGGCACTCGGCGATCGGGAACCTACCTCCGGCCGTGTACGAAGATCAGCTTGCTAGGATGACGGCACTGGCTGCATGAAACCGGGTGTCCACACCCCGGGGGGGAACGCCAAGGTCCCGTGGAGCCGGGGCACAGCGCACCATCCAGCCTACGTTTGGCGGTTGTGGCCACAATGAATGCAGAAGCCGGCTGCGGCGGGGGAGGTGCGGCCGCACTTACAGGTCCAGGGGGGACCTGCGACGAAGGCGGTATCGGGATGCTCCTCGGGGGCTTGCTCGTAGTGGGAGAGGGCCACTTTGACCAATTGGACGTCGTGGTGGCTCAGGTCGGCGTGAGCACTGACCACGCCCTTCTCCGGGTCGAGGATCTCCATGAAACGCTGTAGCTTCTCCAGGACTCGCTGATTACCACAGCGGGCGGCCAGGCGGACCGCGCGAGCCCACTCCCGCTCGGCCTCGGGCAGATCGTTTCGGCTGTAGGCGGCCAAGCCCGCGTCCACGGCTTGGCTCATGTTGTCCTGGGCTTGGTAGAGGGAGAGCGTGTGGCTGGTGAACGCCGACGGAGCCGAGTCCTCAGTCCAGTGGATCATGATGTTGGCGGTGCCGCGGCGCTCTACGTCGACCATCGCCTCAACGCGGGCCACGCGTAGATCGGTGAAGTGCGGGACGCCCGCGTGGGAAACCTTGAAACATAGCTGATAGTCGCGTGTCTCCTCGCCCCAGGAGCCGCTGGCGAGTTCGAAGTCGCACTCGCCGAGCGTGCACACATGCCTGATGAGGTCAGCCTGGGTGGGGTAGACCTGGCTGAGCGAAACCAGCCTGCTGGGCGGGGTGGTGGTGAACCGTAGGAGCACCTGCGGGGCCACCTTACCGAGTGCCGCCTTGATCGTCTTCCGGAACTCGGCCTCAAGATCGGCGTCGTCGACCACGGCGTCGGCCGAGCCACGTAGCACGGTGGCGATCCGCAGCAGGTCGTGGGCCACCCAATCCTCGCCGATACCCCGGGCGTCGCAGACGAACTCGCCCTCGCACGCCGCGAGCGACCGCTCGAACTCCGCGGGGGGTTCGTTGTTCTGGCCGTCGGTCAGCAGGATCGCGTGCCGAAGCGCGCCAGGATAAGGCGCGAGCAGCCGACGAGCCTCGGTGAGCCAGGAGCCGATGTTGGTGCCGCCGTTGCAGGTCAGTCGCCGTACGACTGTTCTGGCTTCGGCTCTGGTCCGCTTGTCGGCCACCGTTAGTGGGTAGATGGTGCGAGCCTCGTGGTTGCCTTCGATCACGGCGAAACGCACCCCGTCGGGTAGGACGTCGATCGCCGTCACGGTGGCCCTTATCGCGGCGGCGATCTTCAAACGACGGCTTCCGGCGCGGCGGCTCAACCCGCCCATGGAGCCGGAACAGTCGATGATGATGATCTCGCAGCGCTCGGCCTCCGGGGCGGTCCCACCGCTGAGCTGTTGCCCGGTGACTCTGAGGACGGCGTGCAGCTCGGTTTGCCCGATGGTCAGGGCCGGGTTCTGGTCGACATGCAGCTCGAATTTCAGTGTCACAGCCGGCTCCAGGGGCGGACGGAGTGCGCGAGGTCGACCAGCCTGCCCTTGTCCTGCCAGGTGGTGGCATGCTCTGCGAGCTTCATGTATGACGTCTCCAGTTTTCTGCGTGTCTCATCGCTTTGGTCGGATCTGAAGCGCATTTCCTGGATAGCCGCGGTGAGACGGTCTCTGACCTTGCCGGTCGGTTCCCCTCCGTCCAGGACCAGCAAGGCCAGTAGCTGGGTCGCCCGCGCCAGGTCGTCCGCACTCGACAGGTCCCCGTTGGGCAGTTCCTCCGATAGGAGGCGTACAGTGGCGACGCGGGCCGCGTTGTGGTGCTGGGCCACCTTCGGCACCTCGTCAAGGACGCCGACCGCCGCTGACCGATTCTTCTCCCGTAACCGCAGCCTGACCAGTCCGAATGCGGCGTTGATCTGCGAGCGGTCTCGTCGCCACACGATGTCGAACCCCTCGTCGGCCGAGTGGAGGTCGCCCAGCTGCTCCTGGCAGAACGCGCGTGCCAGCTTCGGCGCGGTCTCTCCTGGTAGTGCGCCATAAACCCGGTTGAAGCATGACAGCGCCGTGCCGTACTCCTGCCGGGCCATCGCCAGTAGCCCGTGGTGCCACGTGACCCGCCAGCCGCTGCCGGAAAGGCAGCCTTCGGCCTCGTCCAGTTCGCCCAGCTCCAGATGGGCACGGCAGCGGCGCAGCCCGACTTCGGGCGACGGAGAGACCTCCGATAGTTGGTCAAGCAGGTTCCGGGCGGTGGTGCTTCCCAAGGACGCCAGCAGATCGGCCGACGGGTCGGCGGGGTCGGTTCTGGGCACGGGCAGTCCACAGGCGGTCAGGGCTGCGAGCGGCGGGTCGCCGAGCAGGGCGCCGGGCCGGTCGTGGATCCATCGTTCCAGCGGCGAGGCGATACTCAGCCCGCCGTCCAGCAGCTCGGGGCTCGGCTCGAACACCGTGGACGGCTCGAACACCGTGGGAAGGTGACCGGGCTGGAACGCTTTTACCTCGTGTAATACGCCCTTGAGCTGTTCGAGCATCTCCGCTGCGGACTCGAAGCGCCGTTCCCAGTCCTTATGCGCTGCGCGCTGGATCAGCCTTCGGAACGATTCGGCGACCGGCCCGATGCGGGAGCGGCTGCTCGCGTTGAAAAGCATCTCCAGCGTCTTGCCGACGGTATGGATGTCTGAGCGCACGGTCAGCCCGCGTTCCCTGATCTCCTCCGCGCTCACCTGGAAGCCGCGCGTGCCCACGATCGGGCTGGCTCTGTCGTCGCTCCGCCGGACTCCGCCAACATCGATGATCTTCACCCGATCGGGGGTGATGATGACGTTGTCGGGTTTCATGTCGCAGTACAGCAGGTTCCGGTCGTGCAGGTAGTCCAGGGCCATGAGGATCTCGTAACCGTACGCGAGGACGTGTTCCGGTTTTGGCTGCTCGTGCCGGTTGTTGAGGATCTCACCGAGTGACCGACCGTTGAGGTACTCCGTGACGATGTAGCCACTACGGTCTCCGTGGCTGTCGTCGTGCGTGACGAAGTTGTAGATGCGGACGATGTTCGGGTGGTCCAGTGAGATCAGAAAGTGTCGCTCGGAGACCTCCAGGCTCACGGCGATCGGGTCGTCCGGCTGGATCAGGCCCTTCAGGGCGACGTAATTGTCGTTGAGGTGGCGATCCCGGGCCAGGTAGACCCAGCCGAGGCCGCCGTGTGCGATGGGTCCGATGACCTTGTACTGGCCGGCGACGAGTTCGTCCGGCGTCAGGCGCGGCTCGAAGTCGAACGACTCTCGGCAGGTTGGGCAGAACCCTTTCAGCAGGGTGGCCTGCCCGGCGTAGGTGAAGTTGATGGTGTGGCCCTTACGGCACCTGCGGCTGAAACGGATCTTGCCTGGGTCGGAGATCACTCGGGACGACGGGTCCTCCACGGAGGGCACGGGCACGGAAACCAGTCCAGCCGCCATGCTGAGCGTCCGGCCGCTCGACATGGGGAGTGTGGAGCTGGATGGGACGGTCGCCCTGGCCGGCAGTCCACATTTCTTGCAGAAGCCATCCTCATCCACCTCACCTGAGCAAAAGGTGCAAGAGACCATTAATTGCCCCTCAGTGCGTGGATGTAACGGTTAACCGCCTCGCTCGCCGCCAAAAGGTTGCAAGGTCGCGTGGAGAGGAGGTTGTGGGCTTGGGCGTACCATCCGGCGAGGATGGGGTCACGTTCTGAGCGCTCGGTCCCCGACCCTAAATGGTAGGCCTCAAGAAGGCGCTGAAGGCTGTTATGTTCTTTTCTTATTTTATTTAGTTTTCTATGTACTTCAATGGACTTACGGAGAAGCTCCTCGGCCTGTTGTTCGCACGCCTCAAGTTCGGGAAGGGTTGGGTTGCTCCGCAGATCGTTGGCCCGGAGCTGTAGCGCGGGACCACCGTCCGGCCAGTCGGGAATGGGGGCGACCAGGCGGGCGACTCTGCGATGCTCCGCCCGTGCCACCCGTGCCACCGCCCTCGCTTCGGCGATCCGGACGTTCAGCACCTCAAGCCGCCGGGTGACCGAGGGCTGGTCCAAGATCCGGCGGAGTTTCGCCGACTCGTGTCGCAGCCCGGTGATCACCTGATGGCCCGCCTCGGCGAGCGGCCGGATCACCTCCTGCGCGAGGGGCTCGGGGTCGGCTGCCGCGTCCACGGCGTCGAAGACGAACGTCTGCCGCTCCGGGTGCCGTTCCAGCGCACGATGCACCCGCCGAGCCACCTCGGCGACGGTCTTGCCCGAGACGTCCTCCTTGTTCGGCGTGGGCCGCTCCAGCGAATCGGACACCGGGTCACCGCCGGTGATCACGACCATGGCGCCGCCCGAGGCGCCCGGTCCGAAGAACTCCTTGATCTGATCCGCCAACGAGGGGTCGTCGGCCACCCGCCCGGCCAGGACCGGGAGGTGGCGGACGATCGTCTCGACCGGGATCATCCACGCCAGTCCCACCAGTCCGGAGAACTCACTGACCACGATGCCGAGGACGTCCCCGGTCTGATCGTCCACCACCGGAGCACCGCTGAAGCCGCGGCGGATCTCGCGGTGCGGCTCGGCGTCCATCTGGATCCACTCGCCGCCGGGCCCGGCCCGGCCGCCCAGCCGCGCGCGCACCCACAGACCGTCGTCGAGGAGTGAGGGGAAGCCTCGGGTGTAGACCTCGCGCTTCCACAGGTGGGGCCGGCGCAGCACCGGTTCCTTTTCAAGCGGCACGGGCACGGCCAGGGTGAGCAGGGCGAGGTCACCGCGCTGGTCGTCGTCGGGAGGGACCCAGAAGCTCACCTTGGCTCTGCCAGGACATGTGCTGAGCCGGCCGAGAAATTCCACCACGACCTCTTCGGAGCGGTTCGGAATGACATGTGCGCAAGTCAGCACGGTCTCGGGGGTGAGCAGTACGCCTGCCCCCAGGACTTCACCATCGGTCTGGCGGATCCGCGCCCACCAGGTTTCCTCTCCCGGCGCTACCTTCATCCTAAAAGACTACGCATAAACCGATATCAGGGAGAAGGTTCAGTCGAGGAGCTGCTTCTGATATAAATCGAATCGGTACCAAACGCTGGTGAGAAAACCGGACATCATGGCCTTCCTGTGGAAGGCGACCCGCAGTCTGCGCCGCTTATCGGCGGGGGATACCGGTCTGTATGGCTTCGCCGATTGCGTCGATGACGACGGGGGTGGTCACATCAGAGTCAGGCACACGAGGACCAGGCTTCTGCTTCAGGCGCTTCTTGTAACGGTGTTGCTGGTCGGCGTCGGTGTTACGGGGGTCTTCGCCGACAACGCCCTTTATCCGGAGGGCAGGGAGCAAGTCAGAACGGTCGCTCGGTTGAGCAGAGAAGCACAGGCGATCTACGAGTCGCTTACCATAGCCGACAAATCCGCCACTGGACATCTCCTGGTCGGGTCCAAGCCCCCGGAAACACTGTGGAGACGCTATGACAACGCAAGCGACCAGGTCGCGAAGCGTCTGGTCGGTGTGGCGAACTTGATGGGCGGAGACACCTCCCGCGCAACCGATATCGCCAACATTGTCCTGCGATTTCCCTTGTACACCAATATGATGGGCGAAGCAAGGGGGCTGGTGGATGGCGCAAGGAAAACGATTGCCTTGATGAAGGCTGAGAAGGCTGATTCGAAAAAGGAGAAGAGCGCCGTCGGCCAGGCGCTGCTCGGGGCCGCTTATATGCGCCAGGCCAGTTCTTATCTGCAGAAGGAGCTGTTGCCGGCCGTCATGAAGTTTCGGGACCACGAGACCGATAATCTGCGCGATGCCGCGGGCACCGATTTCTGGACCTGGGTCATTCACCTTCCACTGCTCCTGGCAGGGCTCGGCGGGCTGGCCTGGATTCAATGGTCACTGGCACACCGCACTCACCGGTCCCTCAATTGCGGTCTGCTCGGCGCGACGGTCCTGATGGTCGTCATGCTCGGCATGACAGCCTTGTCGCTGTGGGACTGGTCAGAGGCCGAGAATAAGTTTGTGGAAATCGGCAAGGAACTGACCAGGCAGGGAGATCTTATTGATACGGAGAGGAAGATGCTGGACGCCTCCGCGGACATCAACCTGCTCTTGGGTGGGGCCAGCCCACTTACGTTGAATGAATTTAAGGGTAGATTTGAAAAAAATATTTACTGCTTTAAGCAAAAAAGCTTGTGCGATGCCTACAACGATTTCATCTATGAACCGATGAATAAAGGAAAAAGTGGCAGGGCGGCGACCGCCGCACTGCCCGGCGGCAAGTTCGCGCAAAAATTCGATGCGGCTAATAAATCCAACTTCGAGGAGATTAAAACTAGGGCGGGTCGAATCGAGCTTAGGGTCGGGGAAGTGTCGTTGCCGTCGCTGATCGGGCTCCCGATCGCACTGCTGTGTTCCTGCGCCGCCGTCTGCGCCGTCGTCTGCGCCGGCCTCGGCTTCTGGATCAGGATCAAGGAGTATCTGTGAAGAAACCCGCCGCGGCCCTGACCATGCTGGCGCTGGTGGCCTCCGGCTGCGCCGCACCCTACCAGCCGCCTCAGATCACCTTGCCAACGCCTCCGGGGGTGAGCATCGAGCCCGCGCCCATCCTGTCTGGGAAGTGCAATTTTAGCTCTCTCCAGGAAGAGCGCGACCGTTGGAACCTGAGGCAGGACCTGAGGTCGGACCCGAGGCTGAGAGAGAAGCTGAAGCGGGACCTGAGGCAGGACCTGAGGCAGGAGCTGAAGGAGGGTCTAAAAGTGGGCATCTCGCAGTCCACCCCTAGAATGTCATTCCGGAACCCGTATACCGGCGAGTTTGAGGGCTTTGAGATCGACATGGTGATGGAGATCGCCAAGGCCATATTCGGGCCGAAGAATGCCAGGGACAGGATTGTCTTCTTCGTTGTGCCTTTCGCTGAAGGGATCAAGCGGCTCAATGAAGACGCCGTGGACGTCCTTGCCGAGTCAATGACCATAACGTGTGCGCGTAAGGAAGGCACGAAAGACGAGAAAGGCGTCGCCTTTTCCGTCGGCTACCTCGACACCGGCCAGACCATGCTGGTCCGCACTGAGCCGGTCCGCACTGAGCCTCAATATAAAAGCATCAATGACTTGCAAGGGAGGCAGGTGTGCTCGGGGGAGGGTACCGTCTCGATCGAGCGTGTCCGGGAGTTGCCGGGGAACATGGTGCCGGTCACCGCACCTGTGACCAGCGACTGCCTACTGATGTTGCGGCAGAGGCAGGTCGAAGCGATTTCCTCCGACGAGAGCATTCTGCTCGGTCTTAAGGACATGGACAACAACACCGAGCTTCTGAACAATCCTCTTCCGACGAACATTAGGAAATGTGATCGGAATAAAAAATCTGAGTGTACTTGGTTCGCCAGTGGATCCTATGGGTTCGCCTTCCGGAACGTAGATGGAAAGTGGAATCGATATGGAAAGTGGAATCGATATGAAAAGCTGTTGATATTCACAGATATCGTCCTGGAAGATATCAAGCGTAAGCGTAAGCGTAAGCGTAATGGGCGTTGGCAAGAAATCCACGATAAATGGCTGTGGGAGCATTCGGACAAAGGTCCGCCCTCCGACCCTCGACCTGAGGAACACGAATGAATGGCCCTACTTGGAGGAGTTTTTGTGCCTGAATTGATGCGGTTTGAGACCACCGGTGGTCATGTCTTCGTGGAGGCGGCCGACGAGCTCGGGGTGCAGAGGGTCTCCCGGAAAGGGGTGACGGAGGTGGCCCGCCGCTTCGGCGAAGTGCTGGACGAGGTCGAGAGCGCCGCCGCGGACGCCCTGGAATCCTTCCGCTCCGGCCGCCTCAAGCCGGACCAGATCGAGATCGGGTTCGGTGTCAAGCTCAACACCGAGATGGGCGCTCTGATCGCCAAAGCCTCCACCGAGGGGCAGTTGACGGTCAAGCTCATCTGGTCGTCCGGCAGGTGCTTAGACGAGGCGGAGACCGAGTAGTTTCTCCGGTCTGGCCGGCGCGAGCGCCGGGATCTCGGCGGAGGCGGCCCGGGGTGGCGGCGGTCGGCGCGAGCCTGACAGACTTCACCAGCGCCGAGCGTCCCCTGTTCCGGCAGGTGACGACGGCGGTGGTTGCACTGGCTGGCAAGGCCAACCACCTCGCGTGCCGCGTTGCCATGCGGGCGATTGGGGGGGGCATCGTGACCGACAAGGGCGCCCCGCTGTTCACCTTCCCGCGGGATCGGCGTCGGCCGCCACGAGGATGATCGAGCGGATCTGGTCGACGATGTCCAGCCGGTTGCGCACGAACTCGGGATCGGTGACCCTGCCCGTCGCCGGATCGGTGTTGCCCGCGCCGAACGTCAGGACCGGGGTGTGCACATGGCCGCCTGGGATGTCCAGGCCCAGCCGGTCGCGGAGCAGCGTGACCCGGTAGGCGATCTCGTTGGACAGGTAGTTCCCGCCGCCGCCACCGCGCGCGGCGGAGCCCTCGGTGGGCCCGTCCGGCCGCACCACGGGATCGGTCGCGCCCGCCGGGATCTCGGTCACCTGGGTGTTGTCGTAAACCGGGAAGCGGCCCGTTGAGGCGGCCAGGATGTCCTGGTACGGGAGCGTGGTGACCGTCCACTGGGGCTGCCGGGCGGGGGCGGACACGGGAACGAGGCCCGTCGACGACAGGTTCTCGTTGTCCGGGAAGCCACCCCGCCAGGCCCCGTTGAAGCGCTCGACGTCGATCCGGCCGACCCTGCCCTGGCTGACCGTCGCGAACGGGTCGGCCCGCGGCAGGTGCGGGCGCAGTGCCCGTTCCACCGCGCCCTCCGCGAAGTCGCCCCAGCGGACCGGGAAGGTGGCCGTCTCGATCCTGATCGGGCCCGCGGGCGTCCGCGCGGTCGTGCCGTCGAGCGCCAGCGCGGTGGCCCCGGAGGGGTTGCTGATCCGGATGTCCCGGTCCAGGGTGAACGGGTCGAAGCCGGTGACCAGCACCCGCTTCACGCCCTTCCCGCCGGGAAGGCGGATGGTGTCCTGACCGCGAGAACCGCGCTCCAGGCCGTCGAACAGCGCCTCGCGCCCGGCGCCGGAGAGAGTGAACTCAGGCTGCCACCGCCGCAGTGCGCCGGTCATCCCGAGCCGCGCCCAGTACAGCGGCCGGTCGTCGTCCCGGCTCAGGTCCCCGCCCGGAAGGCCGCGCCCCTGCGCCCGATCGACCGCGCGCCGCCACAACCGCCGCCCGTGGTCGGCGACGACCCGCTCCGCCTCGCGGTACGAACCCGCCCCGCACAGGGCCCGCGCGAACCGGTAGGCCACCGCGTCGAAGCCGGACCGTCGCAGGATCTCCTGCGGTACGGCCCTCGCGAGGCGCTGCTCCTCGACGGTGAGCGCCACCGACGTGTTCGCACAGTCCGCGGTCTTCGCGGTCTCCGTGGCGAGTGCGGGCAGCGCGGTCGGCCCCGCACTCACGATGATCGAGACGACGGAGACGGCCAGCCCTACACACAGCCCTCGCACCCGGATGTTCTCTGTTCGTCGGCAACGGTCGAGGCACAAGTGTTCATCCAACCCTGAATCTTGACAAGGGAGACTTGCGGGGAAAGACGGAAATTTGTGGAAGAAGGCGTGGGTCCTGGCAGGTCAGGGGGTCCGGCCGATGCGGAGGAGAGCCTGGATTTCGGCTTCGGCCCCGGGAGGGCGGTCCCTGGCGTTCTGGCGGGACGGCCCCCGAGGAAGGTGGAGGGCTGTCCCGCCGGAAGCGGGGTAGAGCGGGTGATACGGCAGGGCGGGGGAGAGGGATGCTCCCCCGCCCTGCCGTACTGGCTTTCAAGGGGTGGGCAGAGGCGGGAGCGGGCGAGTGACCCGGCAGCGCAGGGCCGGTTCGGCCTGGAGGTCCTCGGCGGAGCCGCGCAACATGGTGGGCCGGAACCCGGCCTGTTCCTGCTGGGGGGTGAGGGGTTCGCGGTAGAGGGCGAACCACAGCGGGATCGACAGGTCGGCCACGCAGACGATCTTCCAGGCGGGGAAGGCGTCGGCCAGGGCCGCCCGCTGGGCCTCCCAGACCTCGCGGATCCGCCGGTTCTCCCCGTTCTCCCCGCTCTCCTCGTTTTTCTTGTGTTCCGGGGGCTTCCTCTCCTCGTTCTCCCAGGGCGGTCCTTTCTCCCCGTTCTCCTGGGATTCTCGGGGTGTCCGGGCTTGGTGTGCTTTCCGGCGTGGGCCGGGAGGGGGCGCGGCGGGGGTCATGCGGCGCTCCCTTCCGGCGGGTAGGGCAGAGCGCCGGCGGGCTGTACGACGCGGCGGGTGCCGGGGAGGCGGGGGCGTCGCCGTACCCGCTGGGGGAAGGGTGCGGCGGGGGCCGGGGACGGGCCGAGGGGAGCGGTCCGGAGGGCCGCCGCCGTCTCGGCGTGACGCATCCGTTCCTCCAGGCCGTCGGCGGTGGAGTCCTCCACCATGACCGGTTCGGGCGCCGGCCAGGCGGCGAGGGCGTAGAACCGGCGGCTGCCGGTGCCGTACAGCACCACCCACCCCGGATACGCCCGGCCCAGCCGCTCGGCGTGGTCGCGGGCCGGGCCGTCCCACAGCCGCCGGTGCGCGGGAGCGTACGGTTGCCCGGCCCGGTGCCGCCCGATGGTGCGGGGCTGCCCGATCACCGGTTCACCGGCCCGACCGCTCCCCCGGACGTGGCCCTCTTGTCGGCCGTCTGCCCGGCGCCCCTGCTGGAGAGGGCCTCCACGTTCCGGGCCGCCTTCTCCTGCCGCTCGACCTCGGCCTGAAGGGCGTCGAAGGTGTCGCCGTCGACCGTGCGGAACGGCGGGGCGTACCACTCCGATTCCCCGGGAAACGGCTTCACCCGGCTGGCCCAGAACCGCCCGGCGTCACTGCGGATCACCCGCCATCCGGGGATGGTCGGTGAGGGCACGGTGGCCCTACCATCGCTCATGGGTCGCAGCTCCTTTGCGATCAAGGAACCCCGTATGGTCTGTCCGCCTGCGGGGTTCCGCTTTTTGTCGGGGCTGCGCCGTCGGCACAGCGAATCCATCAGAACGCCGCACGGTCGTCATCCGGTAGAGGAGGATGAAGGGAGAAAGCGGATCCCCTCACGTCTGCGAGGTGATTATGAATGCTTTTCTTCCGGCTTGGGCTCGGCGGCTCAAGAGTGAGCGGCATGAGCGTTTCTGGTCGCAGAGAGAGATGGCTCGCCGTTTGGCCGAGGTCGCCGCTGAGCACGCCGATATCAGCCTGCCCAGCCGGGAGTCCTTGACCCGGATGCTCCGTGAGTGGGAGTCCGGTAGGACACGCCCTCGCCTCCCTTACCCTCGGTTGCTCGCTCTGGCATTCGGCCTTACCGAAGCCGAACTGTTCGGACAGCCGGGCATATCCGAGAACGACTCCGGCGAACCGAGAGAGCGTACCCTCCCGGTAAAAGCCTCAACGCGGGACGAGGATGATGAGATGAAACGCAGACGACTCATGCGGGATGCCGCTGTCGTCGCGGTCGGGGGGGCGATAGGGCCCACACTGACCACTCTGACCGATGCCTGGCAGGCGTCCCAACCGCGCATCTCCGGGGCGAGCGTGTCACGGGGGATGATCGACGACTGGGAGGACGCCGCCGACGCGCACGCGAAGGCCGCCCGTATCGAGCCGCCCACCGTTGTTCTCGCCGCGCTCGCCGCCGACTTCGCCGAGATGGCGCCCCATCTCGCCCGTCGGCAGCCTGACGCGGTACGGCGGGACCTCACCCATGCCGCCGCCCGGCACGCCGCCTTGATAGCCGGTAAGTGGACCGACATGGGCAATCGCAGGCAGGCGCGTCGTTGGTGGGGCACGACGCGAACGCTCGTCGACGAATCCGGCGATCGCCTGCTCGCCTCCTGGCTGCGTAGGCGTGAAGCTCTGCATCGGGCCGGCGACCCGGCGGAGGATCTCGCGGAGGTTCTGTCGATCGCTCAGGAGGCTCGCAGCCTGGCCGGTCAGCGGCCAAGCGCCCCGTTGGTGGCCGCCGTCGCGGAAGAAGCGATGATTTTTGCGGCAATGGACCGTCATGGGGAGGCGGTCACGGCTTTGCGTGCGGCCGATGACATATTCGACCGGCTTCCGGGTGCGGAGGGACGCTTCCGGAGCGTGGAGCGAGAACTCCGCTACGGGCGTAGCCTGATCTACAGCCTTGCCGGTCACGAGAGAAGCGCCGAGGAAGCGCAGGGCAGCGCCGAAAAACTGTATTCACCGGGAGATCAGACCCTGCCTCGGGTTCGTCTCCATCGGACCACGCTGCACGCTCGTACCGACCCGACGGAAGCCGTGGACGAGGCTTTCCGGATTGTGGCCGATATTCCGCCCAAGCGGTGGCTTATCCGCTATGTGGCTGATGTTCAGCGTGTGATCAAGACGCTTCCCGAGCCTGCCCGCGCCCTGCCCGCCGTTCGGGAGTTGCGCGCGTTGGCGTTTGGGGACCGCTCGGTCTGACCCGGAAACGACGGCGCCCCGCCCTTCCTGCCGTTAAAGGACATTTCCATAGTCGGTTTCAGGATTCTGCCGTTCGCAAAGATCTCCACGGCGAGAAGGAGGAAGTCGGTGCGGGGCCATGCCCATGAGCACGTCGCAGCCGAGCTGCGTGAGGCGATCCTCCGAGGCGACCACCCTCCCGGCACCCGGCTGCCCAAGCACGCCGACCTCGCCGAGCGCTATGGCGTCTCTGAGATCGTCATCCGTAAGGCCGTCGACGACCTGAAGAACCGGGGACTCGTCGAAACACGAGGCCGGGGCGGCACCACGGTCCGAGAACGCCCGCCCGTCCGCCGGATCTCGATGGACCGCTATCACGCGGACGCCGGCCCGCAGATCGTGCCCCAGACCTCCTTCACACGGGACGCCGGTGTCGTGTGGTCGGAATACCGGCTCGACAAGGCGTACCGGTGGATAGCCGCTGACACCTCCCTGGCCGGTCTGTTCGGGGCCGATCCCGGATCCAGGGTGCTGGAACGCAGGTTCGTCTTCTACGCCAAGGGTGTGCCCTCCCAGATGTCACGCTCATGCCTGCTGGCCGCCGATGTCGAGGGGACCGCTGTGGCCGACCCCAAGCACGAACCCTGGCCCGGGGGAAACATCGGCCAGCTCAGGAGTCTTGACATAGAGGTGGATGAGGTCATCGAGGAGACGGTCGTACGGATGCCCACCGCCGAGGAGAGCGCGATCCTCGCGATTGGCGGCGGAGTACCGGTGTTCGCCATCACCCGGCGCATGCTCAGCCGGGGACGGGTGGTCGAGGTGGCCGATCCGATCGTCATCCCAGGAGACCGTGCGGTCCGCGTTGACAGGATCCTTCTGTAGGCGCCGACGATCATCTGATGAGTGCGAAGCCCATCATCTCGAAGTGCCCGTGGGGGTGACGGGACCGGCGCTCATCGCGGGCGATTTCTGATCCTTTCGATGGTCGTCACGCCGAGGATCGCTGCGACAGAGCCGACGGCCAGGCCTACGCCGGTGGACACGGCGCCGAGCCAGAACGGATCCTGGGGTGTGCCGCCCCAGACTCCGACGATGAGTTCGGCGGTGAGGTGTGTGCCGGCGATCCACAGGTAGAGGAAAGCCATGATCTTGACGGCTCTCCATCCCCACCGTGCTTTCGTGGCCTCGATGGCGGGAGGCGGTGGCTCGTTGGAGGTCCACGTCATGGCGTCTTGAGAGCCGCGCCAGTCGGTGAGGATGTCGTCGATCGCGGCCAGCGTCTCGTCGGGGTCGCGCACGGAGCCTCCTTGAGGGGGTCGGTCCGAGGGTAGGGCTCGCCTTTCCGGGACCGCTTGAAGGGTATGTCCGGCTCGTCAAGAAAGGGCGCCCTCGCGTCATGGGGGCGTCCGTCGTGAGGGTCAGGTCGGCATCGGGGGCGGGGGCTCGGCCGCGGTCCCGGTCGGCTCGGGAGGCGCCGGTTCGGGAGGCGGCGTTGTCCTCACCCGCGCCGGCTCGACCGGTTTCGCCGGATGGTCCGGCTCGCCTGCCGGGGCGACGGCCAGCGCGACGATGATGATGAGGGACACCACCGCTCCGCTGATGCCCGCCTTGACCTTCATCGGGACTCTGCGGTGGTGGGAACGTACCCTGACCATCCGGCCGTCGGCCAGCCTCCGCCAGTGCGCCGCGACCCGTGTCAGTCGGTCTTTGGGCATGCCCGGACCGTATAAAACCTCTTGGGGCGGGTCAGGTGCCGGAAGGGCGGGAATCTCATATCCGCCGGGTGACCGAAGGTAGCCGCGGTGGTGCGGCGCCGCGTCGGCGTGTGGGCGCGGCCCGTGGCAGGAGGGCGGACGGTTCGCGCGGCCATGTCTCCTGACGTCCGCCGGGGGTGACGGTGAGGCCGAACCCCTCGTGTTCCGGCCGCCCACGCCCGTCCCACCACGGATGCTCGGGGTTCACAGGTGTCCAGGCGTAGCCGTGATCCATCCCCTTCCCGGCCGAAGAGTCCCGGCGGTCTCGCCGTGGGTGGCTTGATGGGGCGTCTGCAAGTGGGTGACAAGTGGGGGCTGGCAGGGTGGGCGTTGGCCATATGTCGGCCATATGGGAAGGGACGTATGTTCGGGATTGTTCGCCCGTGTCGGCACGGAATGTGCGGCGGTCTGTTCAAGGAGTGGATGGCGCATCTGTGCGGGCTCTGCCTGGCGCTCAGGGATGAGCACGGGCACGCCTCCCGGCTGGTGACCAACTACGACGGTCTGCTGGTGTCCGTGCTCACCGAGGCGCAGGCGCCGGCGTCCTCCCCGCACCGGCGTGCGGCGGCCTGCGCCCTGCGCGGGTTCAAGGGCGCGGACGTCGTCGAGGCCGAGGGGGTACGGCTGGCGGCGGCGGTTTCGCTGATCCTGGCCGCCGGCAAGGTCAGGGACCATGTCGAGGACGGCGACGGCGTCTACGCCCGCCGGTTGGTGGCGGCCGGCGCGGGGCGGGTGGCCGCTCGCTGGTCGGCCGCCGGGACAGGCACGGCCGCCGCCCTCGGGTTCGACCCCGCTCCGCTCCTCGTCGCGGTCGAGGAGCAGGCCCGGCTGGAACGCCTGCCGGACCCGGGGCTGCTCCGGCTCACCGCCCCCACTGAGGCCGCGGTCGCCGCCGCCTTCGCGCACACCGCCGTCCTCACCGGCAAGCCGCACAACCGGGAGGCGCTGGAGGAGGCCGGACGCTACTTCGGCCGCCTGGCGCACCTGCTCGACGCGGTTGAGGACCTGGCTCGCGACCGCGCCCGCGGCGCCTACAACCCGCTGACGGCCTCGGGCGCGGACCTGGTCGTCGCGCGGCGCCACTGCGACGACGCCCTGTACGGGTTGCGCCTGGCGGTGGCCGAACTTGATCTTGAGCGGCGCGGGCTGGTCAACGCGCTGCTGGTCGGTGAGACGGGGCGCGCCGTCGACCGGGTCTTCGGCGAGGCCAAGCGGGAGAGGCCCGGGGCGCCGCCGCGTGATCCGCGGTTGAGGCCCGACCCCGGCGGGTTGTTGTCGCTGCTGTGCGCTGCGGCGGCCTGCTGTACCTGCGGGCTGTACCGGCCGCCGTGGGATGAGGAGCGTCACAAGTCGTGCTGCGAGCGCTGCGACGCCAGTGGCTGCGACGGCTGCGGGCAGTGCGGCGACGGCTGCTCCGGGTGTTGCGAGTGCTGTAGCTGCGACGGCTGCGCCTGCGGTTGCGACTGACGCCTACGGCGTCCGCGAGCAGTTCCCCCATGTCCACGACGTAGCCGTTGCGGCGCACCTCTTCGAGGTCGCGCATGATCTGGTCACGGTCGACGGCGGTGTGCCGGTGGCCGCGGTGACCGGTGAGGGCGGCGATTGAGGTCACCGCGACCGGGACGACAGGGAGATCGGGCCGGGGCGGAAGAGCTTTCGTGGAGGGCGGCGTTTCGGAGCCGCCGGCGCGTGAGGTGGACATCGGGGACGGCTACGGCATCCGGGGCCAGACGTAGTGGGTGATCTCGATGACACGGGCCACCACCACCGTCACGTCGTCGCCGGCTGAACGCCGGTAGGCGGCGTCCAGCAGTGCTCCGGCGCACAGGTGGGCAGGAGCGTCGAAGTGCCGCCTCACCACGTTCCGGACGTCGGGAAATGTGAGCACGTCGGTCAGCCCGTTCGTGACCACGATGATCAACGTGCCCGGCTGGATGTCGATCATGTCCACGTCGCTGTGCAGCGTCTCCTCGGCGCCGATCGCGCGTAGCAGCGGTCCCGTGCCGAAGCGGTGAGGTGTGGTCAGGATCCGGCCCTCCTCCGGACCGGTGAACGCGTAGACGGCCCCGCCGCCCACGTGGGCGAAGGCCGCGATCCACCTGCCGCCGGTTTCGGCCAGGGTGACCAGGTCCAGCGTGGTGGCCATGCCGATCAACTCCGGGGCGTCACGCCCTTTCCGCCGCAGAGCCTCGTTGGCGACCTCAAGGCTGTCCTGCAGCCCGCGCAGTGGATCGGGTGGGCTGCCCGCCTGGTCCCCCACCACCGCGCCGAGAGCCAGCGCCGACGCCCAGCGGCTCTCGGTCGCCGCCGTGACCCCGTCGGCGACCGCGATCAGGCGATCCTGTATCAGGAAACCGTCCGCGTTCTCGCCCCGGGCTCCCGCGTTCGTACGGCCGGCCGCGTCGAACACCAGGGCACGTGAGGGAAGCGGCCCCGTGGAGTCGGGAGCGGGAAGAGACCGCCCCCTCTCCTCCGCGCCCTGATCGTCCTCCGTGAACGGGGCGTTCGCCGTGTCCCGGCGGCTCTCCGTGTCCCGGCGGCTCTCCGTGTCCCGGTGGTCCGCCACGTTCCGGCCGTTCACCGTGACTCCGCTGTCCGTCGAGGGCGGGGTGTCCGCTGCTCTCTCCGGTCCCGGTGTCTCCTGGAGGTCGCTGTGTCCTCGGTGTATTCCGTGTCGGCCTGCGCCTTGTCCTGATGCGGGGCCGCCGCTTTGGCCTTGTCCGGCTGTGTTCTCTCCCGTCCCGCTCTGCCCGGCCAGGCTCTGCCCGGCTCGGCCCCGCCCGGTGGATGAGAGCGCCGGGCGGTTCATCCTGAACACATAGGTGGAGATCCCCACGATCACCACTGCGGTGGCGGTCGAGGCCGCGAGAATGGCGAACATTCACCTCACCGCCGAAGCGGGCAGGGGCGGAACGGAAGCGGGCGGAGGGGGAACGGTGGTCAGGGGGGTTGGGGCGGGCGGAGCCGCCGGAGCGGCCGGTGCGGCTGAGGCGGTGGCAACCGGGGCCGGCATGGGGCCTCCTTGGGCTGTCGTGCGTTTTCAGTGAATTCGTCCCAGGGACCTCCGGGGACTTCGGAGATCCCGGGAGGTTTTCGGTGACCCCATGCCCCAGGGGCCCTCAGGACCCACGACCCCGGAGGTCCCAGGACCCTGTGACCCCCGGGGCTCAGGACTCGTGGGACCTCACAGGTCCCACGAGAACCTGGGGGATCTCCGGGGGCGTCCGCTCCGTGAGGTCGTCCCGGACCCCCGACGTGCTGTCACGGCCTGTCCGGGGAGTCCTCGCTCGCGGGGTGCTCTCCGTGCTCGCGGCCGGCCGCCGACGCCGTCCGGGCGACCGCCACCAGGCGGTCCTCCGGGACACCGCGGGGCGGCTGGGCCTCGTCTCCCTCCCGTGGGTGGGCTCCCGTGACGTCGTCGCCCGCGGGTGAGCGCGTGGTTTCGAATCCCACCCGCATGTCGGGCGCGGTGGCGATCAGCCCGTTCAACCTCTCCCTGGCCCAGCTGAGCGCCGTGGTGGGAGTGAGGCCCTCGGGGGCGCGGTCGGCGGGCCGGTGGCTGAGCCATTGGCCGATCAGCAGTCCCAGCTCCTCGGGCAGGCCGGGGACGAGCCGGTCGGCGCGCTCCGGCCGTACCCCGGCCTCCATCAGGCGGCGGGCCTGCAGGATGTCGGCCTTCCTGTCCGCCCCGACCTCGCGGCGGAGCGGTGCCATGCCGGTCAGCAGCCAGTAGGCCAGGGCGCCCACGCCGTAGAGGTCGGACAGGCTGTTGGGCGTGATGTCGCCGTCACCCAGCTGCTCGGGGCTGGCGAACCACTTCGTCCCGCCGGGGAAGACGGTTGACACACTCTGGCCCGCCTCGTGCAGCTGGGACATCCCCCAGTCGATGATCCTGATGTTGCTCTGACCGTCGAGGACGATGTTCTGGGGTTTGACGTCCAGATGGATGATCTTGCTCGTCGACGCCGCCTCCAGCCCGGCCAGCACCTGGTCGAGGACCCAGAGGCTCCACTTCAGCGGCACACCCGCGCCTTTCAGCCGCTGGACGTACATGTTGAGGCTGCCCGGCCGGTACAGCGGCGAGATGAGGTAGACGGCCCTCGATCTCCGGTCCTGGCCGGAGTCGATGATCTCCCCGATGTGCGGATTGCTCAGCCGCATGCCCCGTACCTCCCGCAGGAACGTGCGGAACCGCTTCGGGTCGTTCTGAGCCTGGTGGAACACCTTCGCCACCACGGTCCTGCCGGGGTTGGTCAGCTCGTACGCCTTGTAGAGCGTGGCCATGTCGCTGGAGTCGGCGTTCAGCGACCCGTAGACGCACCACCTGTCGTTGAGCACCATGATCGGCGTGTGGTCGTGGCCGCTGGGCGTGGACGGCTGGTAGAACGCCTGTCCGTTGGGCTCCGGCTGCCGGGGGCCCGGCCGCGGGGGAGGACCGGCCTCGTCGAACCACATCGGGGTGGTGGGGCCGGGGACGTCCGCGGGACGGAAGGGAGGTGACGGATTCTGCCGCTGGGCGCGAAGCCAGTCCTTGATCGTCATCTTGGCCAGCTCGTGCCGGGCCTCCAGCCAGGCCCTTCTCTGCTCGTGCTCGTAGGCGACGGCCTGCAGCGCCAGCTCGCCGTCTCCCCGGTGACGGACCAGTTTGCCGTTGAGCAGGACCTGTTCCCGGTCGTTGCCCTCCAGCTGGTCGCCGCGCACCCGCTGGTCGTGCACGCTGCGCTTCAGGGTGGCCTTGAGCAGCACCGGCGCGAGATCGACGCCGAGCAGGAGAAGGGTCAGCAGGAGGCGCCAGACCAGGACCTCGCCGTTCTGTCCGGTGATCTTCAGGAATGCCCGTTCCCGGTCCAGGAGATCGTGGCCGCCATCCGCGAGGCCCGTGACCTCCTTGGATCTGCCCTCCCGCTCGGTCCGGAGCGCGGTGATCCGCGTCCGGTTCTCCTCGCGGACCGCGTCCAGATCGGCTTGGGCCCTCGCGAGGTCGCTCCGCAGGTTCCGCTGCTTGGCGAGCGCGGCCCGGTAGAGGTCGCCGGCCCCGGCGTCGTAACCGGCGCACTCACCGGTCAGCTGGCAGTTCGCCACTTTCGCGGCGTCACGGTAGTCCTTCTCCAAGCCGGTGACGACCCTCTGCCGCTTGTCGATCGCCGCCTGCAGCTCGTTGATCTTACGGTCGTACGGCAGCGCCACCTCCCTGTCCCGCGTGTCGGCCGCGCTCGCCTCGTCGAGCGCGAGCTGCTCGCCGATCCGGAAGGCGAAGATCTGCAGCAGCAGCACCTCGGAGATGAGGAAGGACGCGGCGACGGCGATGCCCACGCGGGCCCAGGTCGTCGCCGACCGGGTGTTCACCGTCTTCACCAGGCGGGGCGTGGGATGGTCGGCGGGGGCCGGGGGAGCGGTGCCCGGCCTCCGGTGGACGATCTCCTGGAGCGGGCTGACGTGGCTGACGATGGACCGGTCGATCATCAGCACGAACGCGGCGAAGAACAGGCCGACCGGCAGCATGGTCACCACGGGTACGGCCAGCCCCATCGCGGCGATCGACGCGGCACTGTAGACCGCGAGCCCGGCGGTGAGCAGCATGAGCGTGCCCAGGGTGACGAATCGGTGGCGCTCGTGCGTGTTCCCGATCAGCCGGGGGACCGCGCCGGTGACGACGATCAGAAAGTCACCGACGCGGCGGAGGAACGAGGGACGGCCGCCGCCGCCTCCGTCCTCGTCCGAAGTGGTGTCCACCCGTGTGGACCCGTTGTTTGACCAATCGTTCATCATGGGATCCCGTCCCCGTTTCGGATACGGCGCCGGCCGTACCGAGCGGACTCGAACGGACGAGGACATCTCGCCTCGGGATCAGGATTCGCCGGGGGAGGACGGAGGAGAAGGCCGGGTGCGAGGGGAGTTTTCCCTCAGTCTTCCGCCCGTGTGGGCAGAGGCCGGGGGATTTTTCCCCTATCGGTCAGTCTCTGCCGGCGTCGGGATGAATCCGCTGGTCAGAGTGGGCCAGCTTGCGCAGGCGCACATCCCAGAGCAGTTCGGGGTTGCGGTGGCGCCTCATGTAGTAGAGAGCCAGCAGCAGCCGCTCGTGGGCGCTCGCGTGGGTCACGCCCGCGATCTTCTTGAGCGCCTTGTCGACCTCGTTCGCCACCGTCCGAGACGCGATGCCGACCTCCTTGGCGATCACATCCTTGGGATATCCGTCGGCCAGCATGGTGAGGATCCTGGAGTCCCGTTCCGTCGGTGAGTTCATGAAGCGCGGCTCCCTGATCGGCGCGACCGGGACGATGTGCAGCCGCCCCAGCCTGCCGGGGGCGATCGAGCGGCACGCTGTGGTGATCTTCTCGCGTTCGGTGAGGAACTCGTCGGGGGTGAGCCCCGCGCGGGTGACGGCCAGGGGAAGCCGCGTGCCGTACGCGATCTCCTTGAGCAGGTGGAGCTGTGCCGCGCTGAGCTCGAACATGTCCCGGCTCGCGGCGTCCAGCACGGCCGACGCCAGCTGCGGGGACAGGTGGACCTCGCGGTGCCGGGCGTGGAGCAGGGCCTCCTCGACACTCGACGGGTGGACCTTTCCCCGGGGGAGCACGCTCCAGGCGCCCAGGACGAACGCCTCCACGCGGAACTGCCAATCCTCCCGGTCGGTCCACACCACCGTGGGCTGCCGCGACATGACCTGGAGGGTGTTCTCCTTCGAGTCGTCGACGTGCAGGTCCAGCAGGCACACGTCCGCACCCGCCGCCGAGTCGACCATGGCCTGTGCGTCGGATACCGACGCGACGACCTCGAACCGGTCGTCCAGGTTCAGCGCGGTGACGATTCCCTCGCGAGTGGTGGTGTGCGACTCGACGACGGCGACACGGATGGGCGCGCTCACTTCACTCCTTCCACCGCGACGGCGGCGACCGGGAACTCGATGGTGACTCTGGTGTCCTCTCCGGGCGGGGAGGACCAGGTGAGGGCGCCGCCGAGATCGCGCAGGCGCCTTTCCAGCTGGGTGAGGGCGCGCAGCGCCGGCCTGTCGGGAAAACCCCGGCCGTGGTCGGTGATCGAGATCTTGGCGGTGCCGTCCTCGATGTCCGCGCGAACGTAGGCGTGATCTGTCTGAGAGTGGTCCGCCACGTTCGTCAGCGCGGCCCGGAGCGCGTCACCGAAGGTGTTCTGAACCACCTCGGGAACCGTCTCCGCGTACTCCCGGAAGTCTTCGGAGATGACCGGTTCCACGATCAGTCTCCGGCCGCGGATGTCGACGATCTCCCGGTGCAGGATGCGCAGCAGCGCGGCTCGGTCGCTTGGCCTCCCGGTCGTGAAGAACGCCCTGAGCCGGCCGTAGTCGGCCACCAGCAGGTCCCGTAGCTCCGTGAACTCGCCGTCGCGCGAGCAGTCGTGGCCGGTGACCCTGAGCAGTGTGTTTCCCCAGTGGTTGTAGAGCTCGTAGGCGAGCTGCAGATAGGCCCGCTCCTCCGCCACCTGGCGGCTGAAGTCGGCCAGGTCCGCCGCGGTCCGCCGCAGGTAGGCCGCACCCCGTTCGATGAGTACGGCGAGCACCAGGAACCCGGTCACCGCGATGAGCGTCGGCGACCGGGTGAGCTCGGCCCGGTCACCCCCGGCGATGACGGCGAGGTAGATTCCGGAGATCGCGATTGTGCCCGCCGCCAGCAGTCGTGGATTGCGGGAGAGAGCCGCGCCGCTGATCTGGTCCGTGGTCCAGAAGACCAGCGGCGCCAGAGCCTCCGGCCGGTTCGCCGGGGGAGCCCCCCACCCCGCGAGCAGGAGCATTGTCACTCCGGTGCCGAGTTCGACGGAGGCGGTGAGCGTCCCGCCGTACCGCCTGCCCCGGATGATCCGGAAGAACAGCCACGACGTCTCGGCCGCCGCTATCGCGAGGATCGCGACGCCCGTCCCGGGTCTCAGGCGGTCGAGCATGTCCGGTGCGGTCCCGGCCATCTGGAAGATGTGCAGCAGACGGTAGAGCAGGAAGATCCTGGCGAGCTGCCACTCCATCTTCTCCCGCGCGAAGCGATACTTCTCCGTGCGGTAGTACCCCGTCAGATCCCCCGAGGGCCTCCGCCCGCGCCGCCATCGCCGGAAGGTCGCAGCGAGCCCCATCGGGGTTCCTCCTCATCACGACGTGCGGGGACATGCCATTGAGTTGTGTCGTGCGATCCGCTGTCACGGTGCGGCACCGAGGTGACGGCCCGGGATGAGAGATCATGTCCCGGGCGCTCACGCTGTTTAGACGCCGCCGGTATTGCCAGGGTTGCCGGGTGATGACGGATAAGTGGGAGTTCCAGCTCGCCGGTCCGCCGGGGCGTCCACCGGATCGCGCGCCGCCTACGACTCCTTGGGCCCAGGCGGGTGCGTCCGAACATGGACAGGCCGGAAGTCGGGGAAACAGCCGGGCGGGCGGGGGACACGGGCCGGGCCGGGCAGGGCGAACCCCGACGCGCGGCCGCGCGTCGGGGCCCCTTTCATCCTGTTCTCGGCGGCCTCCGGTTCCGCGATCAGATGTTCTTCGCCCTGGCGTACTCGGCCGCTCCGCCCGCGAAGTCGTAGACCACGACCTGTTCGTCGCCCACCACCCAGGCGTCGTGTCCGGGGGTGGCCACGAAGAGGTCGCCGGGACCGGCCTCGGCCTCGGTGCCGTCGTCCATCCGCAGGCGCAACCTGCCCCTGAGGACGTATCCGTTGTGGTGAGCCTCGCACGACTCGGTGCCGGCGATCGGCTTCACCGACTCCGACCAACGCCATCCGGGCTCGAATGTGGCCACGCCGAAGCTCAGCCCCGGGAGGTGGAACACGTCGATGTGTCCCATGGGAAAGTCCCGGCGCTCGTCCGGCTTGTCGGTGCTCCTAATGTCAAGCATGATCCATCCCCCCTTCCCCCTCACCTCCGAGTCTTCCACCGCCGGCGGTGTCAATCAAGGTCGTTCGCAGCCGTTGACCTGCGATGACGCCCCCGAAAGGCAGAACGGTGGACGGCGGTCCCGGTGGTCTCCTCCGGATAGGGCGAGAGCCGTACGGCCTCCTCGACGCGCATCCGGCCCGCCGTCACCTCCCGGCAGAGCTCGGCGAGCGCGGCGATCTCGGCGCGCTGGGCCGCGACGAACCCCCGGTCCACCGGATCGCCGTGGCCGGGCACCACAACCCCCCCACCGCTTCCGCCCTCGCCTCCGTGGTCCTCGCCGCTCTTGACGGTCTCGCCGAGCAGTCCGAGCAGCCCGTCGACGGCGGCCGGCCAGTGCAGGGGATAGGCGTCCTCGTAGGCGGGCGGCGCGCCGTTCTCCACCAGGTCGCCGGCGAAGACCACGCCGGCGTCCGGCACTCCGACCGCGAGATCGTGGCCGGAGTGGCCGGGGCCGAAGTGGGCCAGGACGACGGCACGTCCGCCCACGGTCAGTTCCACCCGGTCGGTCACCAGCCGGTCCGGCAGCACGATCTCCGTTCGCGCGATGTCGTCGGCGATGTCGGCGCGGCCCCGCTCCCGGTACCACCGCGCCCAGACGTCCTTCGCCTGGGCTCCGGTTGCGGCCAGGTCGGTCCGGCAGCCCTCCTGCGCCCAGACGGGGCACCCCAGGAACGGCCGCGTGCCGAAACTGTGGTCGAAGTGCGAATGGGTGATCACCACGGTCCACGGCTCCCGGGTGACCCGCCGCACCGCGGCGGCGAGCTCCGCGCCCTGCCGCTCATCGCCCCGGGTGTCGACCACCAGGCAGCCGCCGTCACCCACGACCAGCCCCACGGACAGGTCCAACTCGGCGTACCGCCGTACCAGCACCCGGTCGGCCACCTCGATCCAACGTCCTTCCACACACCGCATTGTCCTACGGCTCCTCTCCGCGGACCGGTTCCATCACCCGGCTCCAGAGCGCCCCTCCGCAGCCCGGTCGCGCGCCCTGCTCCGCCCCGGTCCCGCCCCCGGTCTCTGGTCCGGCCCGCGGCCTGATCCTCGGCGGTCCGGCCCCGTGCCGGAGCGCCGGCACCCGGCCGCCTACACCGCTCCGTTCCGCCAAGAACTCATTGACAGACGTTGGAGATGGCGAAAAGCGTGGATCGGCGGCCAAAGCCGGATTCTCGTTACCCTCTCCAGGAGATCCTCGTCGGCGTCTCCCGAAATCAATCGGACCGGCCGGTTCCACGGGCCGCCGATCGCCCACCGGATCCGTGCCCGACGCGCGACCTGACTCGCGGCCGGCGCGGAGGCCGGCCTGTCCCGATCGCCTTTCACCCATGTGAGGGATCTCCGAATGACAGCCAACCTCATGTGTGCCGCCCCGAGCCCGGTGGGACTCCTCCGGTCCCGGACAGCGGGTGTCACGTTCGTCCTCGTGCTGGGTGTGCTGCTCGCCGGGCAGGCGGGCGCCCACGCCGCGCGAGCGCCGCTGGACTCCCCGGCCGCCGCGGCCACGGTCATCCCCGGCTCTCCGGCCCCGCCGTCCCCCTCTCCCGTGTCCGCGTCCGTGACCACCGCCCGGCCCTCGCCCGCACCGGCCGCCAGGCCACGGGACGGCGGGCACGTCAGGCAGATTCGCCACCGGCACCGCGACAGGCTGGACTGCATGGAGCGGTGGTACACCAAATGTGAGCGGAGGACATCCCGCCGGTGACGCGGACAGTTCGGTAATCCGGCGCCGTCACGCGCCTCACACCGTGACAGCCCGGGTCCCGGGTCACACGCCGCGTCCGGTGAGCGCGGACGAACGCCTCCCGGACAGGGCCGACTTCATCCCGTTGAGAACACCGTGGCCGGTCAGGCCAAGAGCCGTGCCCCAGCCGGGAGGCGTTCACCTGCACCCTCACCGTCAGGCCAGGACTCGGCCGACCATGCGGGCGTACATCCGGCCGGGGCTGGGGATCGACGGCGGGTTGAGGAAACCGGGCAGCATCGGCAGGCTCACCGCGAAGGGCTGCAGCCGCTCGTAGAGGGTGTCGGCCCCCCGGGGGCGCCGGTCGGGGTCCTTCTCCAGGAGGTCCTGGAGAAGCCGGTTCAGCCCCGCGGGGACGCCGGGGACGGCGGGCGGGCGCTCCTTGACCTGGCGTTCGAACACGGCGTACTCCGTGGGCCCGGTGAACAGCTGCTCGCCCGTCAGCATCTCGTGGATCACGCAGCCCAGGGCGTAGAGGTCGCTGCGCGGACTGGCGAGGCCGCTCTGGATCTGCTCGGGAGCCATGTAGGACGGGGTGCCGAGGATCTGGCCGACCCGGGTGAACTGCGCCGAATCCGCCTCGCGCAGCATGGCGAGGCCGAAGTCGAGGACCTTGACGCTGCCGTCCGGGCAGAGCATCAGGTTGGTCGGCTTGAGATCTCGGTGGTAGATGGAGAGCGCGTGGGCGGCGGACAGCACCGCGCACGCCTGGGCGGCGATCGCGGCGGCCCACGGGACCGGCAGCGGGCCGTGCTCGCTGAGCAGGTCGGCCACGGTCACACCGGCGATGAACTGCATGACCTGGAACAGCCGGTGCTCGAAGGTGCCGAAGTCGTAGAGGACGGGGGCGCCGGGATGCTCCAGTTTCGCCAGGATGCGCGCCTCACGTAGAAAACGCCGCTTCAGCTCCTCGTCGGGGCCGGTGACGAGCCGCAGGAACTTGACGGCGACCTTGCGGTCGAGGTGCCGGTCATGGCCGCCGTAGACGGCGCCCATGCCGCCCTGTCCCAGGGGGAGGTCGTCGAGCACATATCGGTCGTCGATGACCATCCGGCTCTCCCACCCCCACGGGACATCACACCCCTTGGTCGCACGGCCGGAGATGGCCGTCAACCAGTCCGTCAAAGCCTAGCCGGATCAAGGTTTCCCCCAGTGCCGCCGTCTGACGCAGCCTGTCCTCCAGGGCGAACAGCTCGCGGAAGGCCGTTCCGTAACGTCGCTGGTCGGCGAGGGGGAGCATGGGCACCCGGGCCCGCCGTACGTCCAGGCGGCTGGAGCCGGGGTGGATCCGGGCCGCGTCGGCCGAACGGAGGAAGCCGGCGAGGAAGTCGGGGTCGAGCCGCTGCCGGTCCACCCGGTAGAGCGTGAGCTGCGGGCCGAGCGCCGCCCCGCTGCGGGTGATCACCCGGACCACCCCCAGGACGGTGGTCACCACGTCGCCCGGTCTGACCATGACCAGCGCCGGGTCCAGGACGGTCCCTCCCGACGGGGCCGTGCCCAGCACGGTGTCGTCGGTGGTCAGGACCGGCAGGGGGCCCTCGTCGGCGGACATCCTGGGGGGCGCCTGGAGGATCGTGATCAGCCCCGCCTTGGCCAGCTCGCCGACGGTGGTCGTCGGCAGGTCCTGCCGCTCGCCGAGCAGTTCAAGGGCCGGGGGGGCGTCCGACAGCGTGGCCGAGGTGTCCCGGAACATCTCCAGCGCCTCGGTGAAGTCCCGCGTGAAGTCCTGGCCGCCCTGCTGCGGACGGTGCCGTGCCGGGCTCAGGTCCACCTCGTCGTCGAGCAGGTCGATGATCCGCACGGTACGGCTCTCGCCGGACAGCTCGGCCTCGGGGTCGCCCAGGTAGGCCCGCCAGGCGGGCTCCACAACCGACAGGTCCTCGCCGGCGTCCACGACCAGAAGCTGTGAAGGGGGCCGCCCGCCGTCGGGGCGGCGGAGTAACCACAGGTCGGAGCCGCCGGGGCCCAGTGTCACCACGGCCCGCAGCGCCCCCGTGCGCAGCAGGTTGCCCCGGATTCGCTTGCCGGGACGGCGACCGGCCGCCGCGGTGGGCATCAGGATCGCCACCAGGCCGCCTGGCCGCACGTGGGCCAGGCAGTGCTGCACCCAGGCGAGCTCGGACTCCCCGCGCGGCGGCAGGCCGTACTCCCAGCGGGGGTCGCCGGTCAGCTCCTCGTAACCCCACGCGCGCTCGTTGAACGGGGGATCGCAGACCACGGCGTCGGCCGTCTTCCCGGCCAGGCCGTTCTCACGGAGCGAGTCACCGGCGACGATCCGCGCCCTGGATCCGCGCAGCAGCAGCCGGACGGCGGTGAGCAGCGCGTTCGTCTCGTTGATCTCCTGTCCGAGTGAGGAGTCCGCGTGCAGCAGGAGGGTGCCGACACCGCAGGCGGGGTCGAGGACGGTGCCGCCCTCCTGGGCGGCCAGCCGGTGCATCAGGGCGGCGACGTCGTCCCTGGTGACCGCGAGGCGGCGGGAGTGGGCCTCGACGTAGCGCTCGCAGAGGAATTCGAAGGCGTCCAGCGGCCCGTGCTCGGCGGCCAGCTCGGCCACCAGCCTGAGCAGCACCGGGTCGTCCAGCCGGGGGTCGGCGGAGCCGGGAAGGTCGGCCGTCGCCGTGGCCAGGCCGGTCAGCGAGCGGGCGCCGTGCTCGCGCCAGGCTCCGGGCTCGCGGTGCAGGAACAGCAGGAACACGCCGACTTTGCCCACCAGGTCGCCCAAGCGCAGGTCGTCGACGGAGGTGCGCAGCCGCTGCCAGACCAGGTCGCCCAGGGAGACCTCGAAGGGCTTGCCGTTGCGGCGCAGCCAGGAGGCGACCTCGGGCAGGGAGAACAGGGGGCTGGAGGTGGTTCCGCCCACGGGCTGGGGGAAGTCGTCGTGGCGGCGGCGCCAGTTGCTGACCGCGGCACGGCCGACGGCGGCGAGCCGGGCGATGTCGCCCGCGTTCACCGTGATGTCCTGGCTCTCCTCCATACTGGGCCACAGTAGTTGACTGTGCCGCAACGGTCTACAACAGGTTTGCTTGTGAAGTGCTTCAACCAATGCTTTACTGCCTTCATGGCACTGAACGAAGCCCTGGCACTGCGTTACGCCGCCCGCTCGGATGTCGGCGTCCGCCGTGAGGCGAACGAGGACTCGGGTTACGCGAGCGCGCGCCTGCTCGCCGTAGCCGACGGCATGGGCGGTCACGCGGGTGGAGAGGTCGCCAGCTCACTGGCGATCACGGCCATGGCGGCGTTGGACGAGAGCCTTTCACGGACCGGCGTCGACCTGGTGGCCACCATCAGGGACACGGCGAGGGACGTCAACCACGCGCTGCGCGAGATGAGCGAGCACGACCCCACGTTGCGCGGCATGGGCACCACCCTGACCGCCATGCTCTGGGAGGGCGCCACCTTCGCGCTGGCCCACGTCGGCGACTCCCGCGCCTACATGCTGCGCGACGGCGCCCTCTACCAGATCACCCACGATCACACCCTGGTCCAGTCGCTGGTGGACGACGGGCGGATCACCCCGGAGCAGGCCGCCGAGCATCCGCGCCGCTCCATGGTGCTGCGGGTCCTGGAGGGCACCGGCGACGGCGAGCTGGACCTGTCGCTGCGCGAGGCACAGCGAGGCGACCGCTACCTGCTCTGCTCCGACGGCCTGACCGGCGTGGTCGGCCCGGAGACCCTGTTCAACACGCTGAGCGACATCGACGACCCCGCCGAGGCCACCAGATGGCTCATCGACCTGGCCAACCGGGGCGGCGGCCCCGACAACATCACCTGCATCGTGGCCGACTTCGGCAGTCACCCCGCCTCCACCGAGCGGTCCGTCGTGGGCGCGGCCACCGAGCGGAAACTGACGCCCTGACGGGGCGGCGGCCGTGCCCGTCACGCGGGGGAGCCGCCACGCCCCCACGGTCACGTCGGTCAAAGGGCCGTTTCCGTCACGCGGGGGAGCCCGTCCGGCCTACCAGGTCCTGCCGGTGATGCGCTCGTACGCCTCGATGTAGCGCGCCCGGGTCGCCTCGACGATCTCCGAGGGAACCTCGGGGGCGGGCTCCTTCCTGTCCCAGCCGGTCCCGTCGGCCCAGTCGCGGACGAACTGCTTGTCGAACGCGAACTGCGGCCGGCCGGGCTCCCAGTCGTCGGCGGGCCAGAACCGTGAGGAGTCGGAGGTGAGCACCTCGTCGCCGAGCACGAGCGTCCCGTCGGACGCCCAGCCCAGCTCGATCTTCGTGTCGGCGATGACGATGCCGCGCTCGCGCGCCAGTTCGGCGCCGCGGCCGTAGACCTCCAGGGTGATCCGGCGGAGTTCGGCGGCGACCTGGGCGCCCTCCTGGGAGACCACGTCCTCGAAGGTGATGAACTCGTCGTGCTGCCCGAGCGGGGCCTTGGTGGTGGGCGTGAAGATCGGCTGGGGAAGCCTGGAGCCCTCCACCAGGCCGGCGGGGAGCGCCACCCCGGAGACCGAGCCGTTCGCCAGGTACTCCTTCAGCCCCAGACCCGCGAGGTAGCCGCGGGCGATGCACTCGACCTGCACCATGTTCAGCCGCCGGCACCGTACGGCGCGGCCCTCGAACTCGGCCGGTACGTCGGTGGCGGAGACGACATGGTTGGGCACGATGTCCGCGAGCTGCTCGAACCACCACAGCGAGAGCCGGGTGAGGACCTTCCCCTTGTCGGGGATCGGCGTGGGCAGGACGACGTCGTACACCGACACCCGGTCCGAGGCCACGAGGATGACGTCCCCCCGGTCCTCGTACACGTCGCGGACCTTCCCGGAGTGGAGAAGCTTCACTGGTGTTCCTCAACCGTTCTCTCTGGCGTTGCTGGTGCGCGGGGCGGGAACAGAGTAGTCGGCGACCTGGTGGTTCCCGAAACAGGGGTGGTTTCGGCCGCGTCGGATCCGGCTCAGATCCAGCTCCGCAGCAGCATCCGCGCGCTCCACCGCCCCTGCGCGACGATCTCGCCGCTGAGCACCGGGTAGAGCCACCACAGGTTGGCCAGCGCCGCCACGGTGAACACCCCCACCACCGCCCAGCCGACGGCGCGCCGCCGGGCGGGCGCGCCCCGGGGGCCAATGAGCAGGCCCGCGGCGAGGGTCAGCGCGAGCGTCATGAAGGGAAGCAGCGGTGCCATGTAGAACAGGAACATCGTCCGGTTGTCGATGAGGGCGTAGTAGAGCCACGGCAGCCAGCCGGCGCCGTAGGCGAGCAGTATCGCCCCGGCGCGCCAGTCGCGGGCGCCGACGTACCAGACGATCATGGCGATGAGCGCGGCGAGCGCGCCGTACCAGATCACCGGGGTGCCCACCCCCAGCACCGCCTGCGAGCAACCGCCGGTACCGCACGCGCCCTTGGGCGTCTGGTAGTGAAAGGCCACCGGGCGCAGCAGCAGCGGCCACTGCCAGGGCTCCGACTGGTAGGGGTGAGAGGAGGTCAGGCCGGTGTGGAAGCGGAGGGCCATCTGGTGGTAGCCGGCCCACGACCTGAGCGAGTCGAGGACGGAGTTGACCGGGTCCTGGGAGGCGGCCCGAGCCCAGTTGCGGCCGTAGCCCAGGGGGGAGAGGAACCAGCCGGTCCAGGAGGCCAGGTAGGTGAGCGCCGGGATCACGCCCATGGCGAACAGGGCGGCGGGAGCGCCGGCGGTGAGGGCGCCCCGGCGAGGTCTGGGCGTGCCGGCGGCGCGGCGCGCGCCGACATCCCACGCCGACGACATGACGGCGAAGGCGATCAGGAAGAAGACCCCCGACCACTTGACCGCGCAGGCGGCGCCCAGGCACAGGCCGGCGGCGATCCGCCAGGGGCGCGTTCCGAGCCAGGTACGCGTTCCGGGCCAGGTGCGCGTTTCGAGCCTGGGGCCGCCGGCGGCCGGTGGCGTGGATCCCCACAGGGCGGCCGGGCGCCCCCCGGCACGATCGCGGTCGAGCACCAGGCAGGCGAACCCGGCCAGCACCCAGAACATCAGGAAGACGTCCAGTAGCGCGGTGCGGGAGAGCACCAGATGTAGTCCGTCCAGGGCGAGCAGCAGCCCGGCCAGGCAGCCCAGCGGCGTCGAACCGGTCATCCGGCGGGCCACCCGCGCCAGGATCAGGATCGACAGCACACCGGTCAGGGCGGCGGCGAAACGCCACCCGAACGGGTCCGCGCCGAACAGCCACTCCCCGGCCCCGATCATCCACTTGCCCAGGGGTGGATGCACCACGTACTGCGGGCAGGGGGCGGCGTCGGGCGGCGTGCAGTGCACCCAGATGTCGGTGTTCCCGGCGAGGAGGCGGTCGTCGGCGGTGTGCTCGGTCGCGGTGCCCAGCGCCGTCCGCTCGACCCCGAAGGTGATCAGCGACAGCCCTTCCTTGGCGTAGTAGGTCTCGTCGAACATCACCGCGTGCGGTCTGCCCAGCTGGTTGAAGCGCAGAGCCGCGCCGAAGGCCGCCACCAGCAGCGGCCCGGCCCATCCCCGCACCGCGGCGCCGCGCGTCCGCGGGGCCGGCCGATCGGCCGCGGGGCGGGCCGCCGGGTCGGCCGGCCCCGGGGAGGGTGATGACCGCGGGGGGCCGGATGGGCCGTCTCGCGTGCCGCTCGTGGGCATCCCGGTCTCATCCCGGTCCTTTTCCAAGGATGCTCCCCTTCCGTCATCGGGCTGCGAGTGAAATTACTCCTTTAATGGAGATTTCGGCGCATTTATCCGAGAACGGACCTTGCGGGGAAGGGGGACCGCCCGGGGTGGGCGGACACGCGAAAGCCGGGGCGTGGAGGCGGGCGCCCCGGTGCCCCGGCTTCCGGGTGAGCGGGTCAGGCGGGGCGGGTGATCATGTAGGCCAGGCCGACGAGGACCACCACCGGGATAAGCCACACGATCGCCTCAATGGCGAATTCCTTGTACACGACGGACATCCCTCCGGGGTGACGATCGGTGAGGAGAGCAGAGCACCGACGATAGCGCCTGCTCTTCGCCGCGACCAGAACGGGCCGGGTCTTGCCGGCGAGAGGTCCGGTGAACGGTTCCACGGGTGTTTCCATGGGCGTTTCCGGATAGGACATGGAAGACTAAGGGGGATTTACTGGGAAAAAGGGGATCTGTCGAGAAAGGAGTTAGGAGGGGTTGGCCGAGCCGACCACCACGGGGGTGTCCGGGGCGGGCCCCTCGACCACCTCCGCGACCACGCAGGTGATGTTGTCCGGGCCGCCGGCGTCGCAGGCCAGCTCGATGAGCCGCCGGGTCACCTCGCCGAGGTCGTCGACCTCGGCGAGCACGTGACGGAGCCGGTCGGCCTCCACCACCCCGGACAGGCCGTCGGAGCAGAGCAGGTAGCGATCGCCGATCTCGGCGTCGCGCAGAGTGAGGTCGGGATCGACGGCGTCGCCGCCGTCCAGGACCTGGAGCAGGATCGACCGGTGCGGATGCCGGGCGGCCTCCTCGGCGGTGATGCGGCCGTCGTCCATCAGCGTCTGGACCAGGGTGTGGTCATAGGTGATCTGGTAGAGGTCGCCGTGGCGGAGCAGGTAGGCGCGGGAGTCGCCGATGTGGGCGAGGGCGACCCGCAGGCCGTCCCAGAGCATCAGGGTCAGGGTGGTGCCCATGCCGGTCAGCGAGGGATCCTGCTCGACGAGCTCGCGCAGCCGCTGGTTGGCCTTGCGGACCCCGGCCTCGGCCGCGGCGAACAGGTCCGCCGGGCACTCGTCGTCCAGCGGGGCCACCGTGGCGATCGCCGCCGAGCTGGCGACCTCTCCGCCCACGTGGCCCCCCATGCCGTCGGCGACGGCGAGCAGCCGGGGACCGGCGTAGGCCGCGTCCTCGTTGCCCTGGCGGACCCGGCCGACATCGGAGCCGGCCGCATACCGGAGCGTGATCATCTGCGCACCACTGGAACGTCGAGTTGCACGAGCAAGTCGCTTTCGGGCAGTCGGGATGGGCATGGGCGAACCGAGATGTTCCACAATCCACTGAACACCATGGTGACGCAAGCGGCCTGGGCAAGTGTTGCCGGATCCGTTGACAGCCGTGGTGGCGCGTAAGCTGTCTCGGCGGCCCGCAGTGTGCCGCGGGCCCCCACCCCTCGCACGGCTAGGAGACCAGGAGATGACCGCGATCACTCAGGAGGCGGTACGGCGCCGCACGTTCGCGGTGATCAGCCACCCGGACGCCGGTAAGTCGACCATGACCGAGGCCCTCGCGCTGCACGCCTCCGCGATCAGTGAGGCCGGAGCCGTGCACGGCAAGGCGGGGCGCCGCGGCGTGACCTCCGACTGGATGGACATGGAGAAGGCCAGGGGCATCTCCATCACCTCGGCGGCGCTCCGGTTCGAGTACCGCGGCCACATGTTCAACCTGGTCGACACCCCCGGCCACGCCGACTTCTCCGAGGACACCTACCGGGTGCTGGCCGCCGTCGACTGCGCGGTCATGCTGCTGGACGCGGCCAAGGGCATGGAGCCGCAGACCCTGAAGCTGTTCGAGGTCTGCCGGCACCGCCGGATCCCGGTGATCACCTTCGTCAACAAGTGGGACCGGCCCGGCCGTGAGGCGCTGGAGCTGCTGGACGAGATCCAGGAGAAGACCGGTCTGCGGCCCACCCCGATCACCTGGCCGATCGGCACCGGCGGCTTCTTCCACGGGGTGGTGGACCGCGCCGCCGACCAGGCGGTTCGCTACACCCGCACCCCCGGCGGAGCCACCAAGGCCATCGAGACCGCGCTCACCGCCGATGAGGCCCTGGCCGAGCTGGGCGAGGACTGGGAGCGGGCCAAGGACGAGGTGGACCTGCTCTCGGCGATCGGCTCCGACCACGACCAGAAGGCGTTCGAGGCGCACGAGTCCACCCCCGTGCTGTTCGGCGCGGCCCTCAACAACTTCGGGGTCGGCCGCCTGCTCGACGCCATGGTCGACATCGCCCCGGCCCCCGCGCCCCGTCCCGACGCCAAGGACGTGCCGCGCCCGCTGGAGCGGCCCTTCTCCGGCCTGGTCTTCAAGGTGCAGGCCAACATGGACCCCTCGCACCGCGACCGGATCGCGTTCGTCCGGGTCTGCTCGGGCCGTTTCGAGCGCGGCATGGTGCTGACCCACGCGGCGACCGGCCGCCCCTTCGCCACCAAGTACGCCCAGTCGGTCTTCGGGCAGGAGCGTGCCACCATCGACGAGGCGTTCCCCGGTGACGTCGTCGGGCTGGTGAACGCCACCGCCCTGCGCCCCGGTGACACCCTCTACGACGGCTCGCCGGTCGAGTTCCCCAGGATCCCGAGCTTCGCGCCCGAGCACTTCTGGACGGTCCGCTGCCGTGACTCCAGCCGGGCCAAGCAGTTCCGCAAGGGCATCGACCAGATGGAGGCGGAGGGCGTCGTGCAGGTCCTGCGCTCCGACATCCGGGGCGACCAGTCGCCGGTGCTCGCGGCGGTCGGCCCGATGCAGTTCGACGTGGTCAAGCACCGGCTGGCGGGCGAGTTCAACACCGAGATCGCGATGGACCGGCTCGACTTCAGCCTCGCCAGGATCACCGACGCCGCGTCCGCGCCGGTCCTGGCCCGCCAGCGGGGTGTGGAGGTCTTCACCCGGTCGCTCGACGGAGAGCTGCTGGCGCTGTTCAGCGACGAGTGGCGGATGCGCGGTGTGCTCCGCGACCACCCCGATCTGGTGCTCAGGGCGCTGCTCGCCGACACCCGCGGCTGAGGTCCGCCTCCCCGGCGAGTGACCGTCCCATCCCGGGGGCCCCATCCGGCCCCGGTCCGGACTCGGCTCAGCCCCGGCTCAGACCCGCAGCCACCGATGGCGGTCCAGGAACGCGCGCCCGCCGGCGGCGTACTCGGCGAAGGCGCGCTGGACCGCCTCGACGCCGGAGACGTGGGTACGGAGCATCACGTCCTTCACGCTGTCCTTGTATTCCAGCTCATACCCCGAGATCTCCGGTGACGTCTGGATGAAGTGCTCACCGAAGACGACCAGCGCGGTGAAGGGGTTCTGCGGCGACATGGTGGTCAGCGCGTCGGCGACGAGCCCCGGGTCGGGGTCGACGACGATCATCCCGTCGCCGGTGCGCAACTGCATGCCCGGGTGGACGCCCGGCGGCGCCGGGTTGTGCACCAGGTGCCGTTGCGGGTCGTAACAGACCAGCCCGCACTCCCGGGCCAGGGCGAAGACCTCGCCGGACACCTCGTCCGACCGCTCCGGCTCCACGGTGACCAGGGCGTGGGCGGGGGAGACCGGCCTGGCCCAGGGCAGCCGCGCGACGAACGCCGCCACCCCGGGGTGCGGTTCCGCGTCTCCGGGCTCCCGGCCGCCGAGGGCCCGAAAGACGCGCTCGGCGTCCTCCCTGGTGATCGGCGTGGGCTCGTGCCAGACGGCCAGTTCGAAGCTCATCGAAACTCCTTGAGTGTGGAGACCTCCGCCTTCGGCCGTGGGGAGGACGTCGAGATCCCATCATCCCGCCGGTGGTCCTTCCCGCCGGCCGGTGGCCTCCCGACGCCGGCTCCGGTTCCCCCCAGCGGACACCCGGCCTCCCCGGCGGTGGGTGTCCGGTGAGCCGGCTCGCCGACGATGCCCCGCCGGGGTCGCCCCGATCGTCGCCGCCGCGAGGGGTTCAAGGATTTCCCCGCATCGGGAATTTCTTGAATCCGCCCACTCTTCACTTATAGCACTTATAGCACTTATAGCACTTATAGCACTTATAGCACTTATAGCACTTATGGGAACGCCTGCACTGGCCGTGCACCCCGGTCAGACGTCGAACACCCCGGTCTTCGCGGCCTCGATGAAGGCCCGCCATTCCTCCACGGTGAACGACAGAACCGGTCCGGCTCCGCCGTTCTTGCCGTCCCTCACCCCGATCCGGCCGTGCCCCGAGGCGACCTCGACACAGTTTCCGTTGTTGCACCCCGACCGCCAGATGGCTCCATGGAACTGCGAGCCGCCGTCCATGTGTTTCCTCCCGGAAAGATTGACAACTCTTCCACAGAAGAGCGCCGCGCCAGGGGAATTATAGTTCACTTTCACGCCGAGGGCCTGGGATTTTTCGATGCCGCCTCTCGCGGGGCGAGCGCCCAGCGGGTGCCGGGAAGAACAGAACGGCACTTCCGGGATCTTCCTTCGGTGCCGTTCGACGACTGTTTCACCCCCCTTGTGAGGGGCTGGGGCTAAAGGCCGAGGCTTCCGTCCTTGATCCCGTCTATAAAAGCCCGGAACTCGGTCACGCCGAACTCCAGGACCGGCCCACTCTTATTCTTGCTGTCACGAATGCCTACGCCTCCGCCGGGTATTCTGGCGATTTCGACGCAGGAGCCGTTATTGCACCGGCTTGAGACCTGCCACTCAAGAGTGGAGAACTCGGCAGGTTTGGAAGACGTCATCGTCTCTCCGTGATAATTTGTTGGGAATGGTTTCTTAAATGACGGTCCACGACGATCAGGCCGCGAACCCGTCGTGTGCCCTCGCGATGCGGATCGCCGACTCCTGTGGGCTCAGCGCCACCGCGCGAAGATGGTTGAGCGTCTCCCGGAAACGCTCAAGTTCTTTGGCCTTCTCCAGATAAAAACTGCCCATCAAGGTGTCGAGGTATATTGTGTCCCCGATCGTCGGGTCGGAGAACTCCAATAAGATGAAAGCACTGTCGAACCCCATGTGGGCGCCGACGGTGAAAGGAATGACCTGGATGGTCACATGAGGTAGTTCGGAGGCCTTTTCAAGGCGTTCCAATTGCCTTCTCATGACACCGGCCCCGCCCACGTGGCGATGGAGCACGGATTCGTCGAGGAGAACCCAGTATTTCGGCGGACGCGGGCCGTACATGCGTTCCTGGCGTCTCAGCCGGTAGGTGACCCGCTCCTCCAGAACGTCGGTGTCTATCCCCGGAAGGAATCCCCTGATGACCGCGCGGGCGTAGTCCTCGGTCTGCAGCAGCCCGGGGACGGTCGTGGTCTCATACTCGGAGATCGACGTGGCGTCGATCTCCAGGCCGAGGAACGAGCGGAAGTCGACGTCCTCCGTCTCCTGCCACCACACCTGCTGTTTGGCCTCGCGCGCGAGGGTCATCAGGGCGTCGATCTGAGCCTGATCGGTCACCCCGTAGAAGAGGCAGAGGTCGCGCACGTCCCTGGGCAGCGCGCCGCGCTGCGCGGTCTCGATGCGGCTGATCTTCGCCGGTGAGCATTCGAGCTGCTCGGCGGCCTCCCTGATGCTCTTCCCCGCCTGCTCGCGGAGCTCCCGCAGGCGGCCGGCCAGCTGCCGACGGCGCAGAGTGGGGTTGGTTCCGGCCATCGGCGCTTACCTCTTCTTTTTGATGACGCGGACGCTCCCGCCTCACTTTGGGGAGTCTTCCCAGGTCGGGGCGGTGGTAACAGTCAAACAGCAACATCCTGTGGCAACCTCATAAGGTAACCGCCGCAGGTACATTCCTGTGGCAATTGCCAATGATAGTCGCCGATGACGTAAGACAGAGTAAAAGGGAGGTAGGCCAAAGGACGAACCTTCAAGGAGGTGACGGTCCTTGAGGAAAGGCATCCACGGCATCGGGGTCCGGATCGGTATCAGGACCGCCGTACGGAGCTTACTGATCATTTACCTGAGAGCACTGGACAACTGGATCTTCTGGGAACCCGACGCCTTCGCCTGGGTCCAGGAGTGGCAGATCGGCCGGAGGCGGCTGTTTCGCCGGAACTACCGGGACGCCAGGTTCGCAGCCCTGCTGGAGTGCGGCCTGTGCCGCGGAGAGGGGTACGGCGAGGCGCGCGGAGGCGGCCTCGGCGAGGGGGACGACAAGGAAGACGATGAGGGGGCGGCCGATCTACCGGCCGGCGCGCGTCTCGGCGGCGAGGGTGGAGGGCCCGGCCGCGAGATCGGTACGGGGGGCGCGGAGGATCTGGGGGCGGCGGCGAGGACGGGGAGGACGGAGGTCACGGAGACCGTGACGATCACGGGGGGCGCGGGGAGGACGGGGGCCACGGCGAGGACGACGATTACGGCGAGGACGGGGGCCGCGAGGAGGACGGGGAGAACCGGGGGCATGGCGAGGACGGGGAGGACGGGGGTCATGGAGACCGTGACGACCACGGGGAGCGCGGGGAAGAAGAGCTGCCCGCTCTGCGACGGCACCGGGAGGATCGACCGGCTCCAGCCGTGAAAACCGCGCCCGCCCGCGGCGGTCGCCGGGCGCGGCACGGGGACCCCGGGCACCGCACAGGGACGAAAGGCTAGTATCTGCCCAGTTCGTGAGCGAGGTGGCCGGATGGACTTTCGTGTGCTGGGGCCGGTCAGTGTGATCGCCGACGGTGGGACACCGCTGGACATCGGGCCCTACCAGCAGCGGGCGGTGCTGGCCCTGTGCATGCTCGCCGCCCCCCGCCCGGTCGGGATGGGCCGGATCGTCGACACGCTCTGGGAGGACGGGCCGCCCCCCGGAGCGGTCAACACCGTGCAGGCCTACGTCTCCAAGCTCCGCCGCGTCCTCGAACCCGGCCGGCGGCGCCAGGTGCCCCCCGCGATCCTGGTCAGCGGGCCGGGGGGCTACGCCCTGGACATCCCCGGCACCGCGCTCGACCTGGCCAGGGTCCACCGGCACGCGGCCGAGGGCAGGCGGCTGAGCGCGGAGGGCGACCACGGGGCCGCCGGCCGGGAGCTGCGGCTGGCGCTGGCGGAGTGGCGGGGGGAGCCGCTCGCCGACTTCGGCGGCGCCCCCTGGGCCGGGGAGGAGATCGCCCGGCTGGCCGAGCTCAGGCTGGCCCTGCGGGAGGAAGTGTCCGAGGCGGATCTGGCGCTCGGCCTGGGGGCCGCGCTGACCGGCGAGCTGGCCCAGCTGGTCGCCGCCCACCCGTTCAGGGAGCGGCTCCGCGTGCTCGGCGCCCACGCCCTCTACCAGGCAGGACGGCAGGCCGACGCGCTGGCCGTGCTCGCCGAGGGGCGCAGGCTGCTGGTGGAGGACCTGGGCCTGGACCCCGACCCCAGGGTCAGGGAGATGGAACGGCGCATCCTCGCCCAGGATCCCGCGCTCACTCCGCGGCCCCGGGCCGCGGCGGTGACGGCGGTACGGCAGTCCGGGCTGGTCGGCAGGGACGCCGAGACCGAGGTGCTCGAACAGGCGGTCACCGGTGAGGGGCACCGGGTGACGCTGCTGGCAGGGGAACCCGGAATCGGCAAGACCAGCCTCGCCGAGCAGGCCGCCGAGACCGCGCGGGCCGGGGGGCGCCGGGTGGTCTGGGGGCGTTGCTGGGACGGTACGGGCGCGCCGCCGTTCTGGCCGTGGACGCAGGCCGTACGGGAGCTGGTCGGCGGGGACACCGGGCCGGGCCGGCTCACCGGGGCCGGGCGGTTCCAGCTCTACGAGGCGTTCGCCCGGCTGCTGAACGAGCACGGCCGGGTCCTGGTCGTCCTCGACGACCTCCAGTGGGCGGACGCCTCATCGCTCCGGCTGCTGGAGTTCCTCGCCTCCACCCGGCTCTGCCCGGACCTGACCGTGGTGGCGACCTACCGCGACACCGACGTGCGGCCCGGCGGGGCGCTGGACCGGGTGCTCGGCGCGCTGGTACGGCTGCCGCACGTGCGCCGCCTCCCGCTGCGGGGGCTCGGTGAGCGGGAGGTCCGCGAGTATCTCGGCCGGGCCGGCGCCGACCCCGGCCGGGCCGGGGAGATGGGCAGGCTGACCGCGGGCAACCCGTTCTTCCTGGGGGAGATCCTGCAACTGGGCGAGACCCCCGAGGCGCTGTCCGACGTCGTGCGCGGCCGGATGGCCGGCCTGCCGCCGGACACCGAGGAGGTGCTGACCGTCGCGGCCCTGCTCGGCAGGGACGCGGCGACGGACATCCTGATCGAGGTGGTGGAGCTGCCCGGGGACCGGGTGCTCGACATCGTCGACGCCGCGGTCCGGGCCCGGCTGCTGGTCGAGGGCGAAGGGCCGGTCTGCCGCTTCGTCCACGACATCGTCCGTGACGTGCTGCGCGGGGCGCTGCCGCCGCTGCGCAGGCGGCGGCTGCACGCCAGGATCGCCGAGGTGCTCGAACGGCGGAGCGGAACCCGTCTCACCGAGATCGCCCACCACTACCGCGAGAGTCTGCTCACCGCCCGGATGGCCGGCAAGGCCATCGGCTACACCCGGCGCTCGGCGGCCCAGGCCACGGCGCAGTTCGCCCACGAGGACGCGGTGGAGGACCTGGAGCAGGCGATCGCGATGGTCGGCCGGCTCCCCAGGACCGATGACGCGCTCCGCTGCGACCTCCTCCTGGACCTGGCCGAGGCGCAGGCGGCGGCGGGGATGAGCATCGCGGCCCACGTGTCGCTGGAGGCCGCCGCGGAGATCGCCGAGGGGCTCGGCGACGACAGCCGGCTGGCCAGGGCGGCGCTGGGCTTCTCCGACCCGATCTCCCTGGCGATGTACGAGGAGGTGACCGGTATCGACCGGCTCGCCGAGCGCATCGACCGGGTCCTGGCCTCCGGCCTGGCCGAGGGCTCGCCCTGGCGGGCCCAGCTGCTCGCCGCCGCCGCGCTGACCGGGTCCACCGCGAGAACGGTCGAGCGGAGTACGGCGATGGCGGATGAGGCGGTGCGGCTGGCCCGTCGTACCGGCGACGACCGGACCCTGGCCAGGGCGCTGATCGTCCAGGAGCTGCTCTCCAGGACCGGCCACGACCACGGCCACAGGCAGTCGATCGTCGACGAGATCACCGAGATCGGCCGCCGTACCGGCGACCTGGCCACCGAGTGGATCGGCCGTGAGACCGCGTATGTCGAGCTGATCGCCCAGGGCAGGACCGAGCGGGCTCCCGAACTGCTGGCCTGGCTCGGCGAGACCGCGGACCGGCTCCGGCTGCCGTCGATGGTCAGCCTGGCGGCTTGGCAGCGCGCGGTCCACGCCTACCTGGGCGGGCGTTTCACCGAGGCGCTGGCCGCGGCCGAGGAGTCCGCCGCGGCCTACCCGGAGGGCGCTCTGGGCCGTGACGACGGGGAGCTCCGGCGCGGGGTGTTCCGCTTTCTCGCCGCGAGGGCGCGGGGCGCGGCGGCCGAGGCGCTCGCGGTGGCCGACGAGATGCTCGGCCGACGACCGGGCCAGCGGCCCTGGCGGATCCTGAGGTGCCTGGCGCTGATCGACCTGGACCGGGCGGACGAGGCGCGCGCCGTCTTCGCCGACCTCGCCGGGGACGGTTTCGCGTCCCTGGGCCCCGACCTGGCGTACCGGTTCACGGCGGACGCCGTCAGTGAGATCTGCGTGGCGCTCGGAGACGTGGCCGCCGGGCGGATCCTGTACGGCAGGCTCGTCCCCGGCGCGGGCCGCCTGCTGGGCTGGTCGGTGGCCGACCTGTGCCTGGGGCGGCTCGCCCTGCTGGACGGCGACCGGGAGCGGGCCTCGGCCCACCTTCGGGCCGCCGAGGAGTTCGTCCGCCGGGCCGGGGCGCGGGTCTACCGGCCCGCGCTCCGCGCCCTGCGGGAGTCTCCCGCCGGCCACCTCGGCTAACTCGGCCCGCCCGGCCGGGTAATCCGGGGTAATCCGATCCGGGCGCGCGGATCGGGTTACCCCGGAAGGCAGGGCGTCCCCTCCCGGTGCTCTCCGAAACTCCCTTTCGTGGAACTCCCGTGTCGCGCCGGCGCCGTGCCGGTCCGAGCGGTCAATGTTGTTTCCCAGGGCCAGGTTCAGGCGGCGCGTGCGCATAGTCGGCGGAACATGGGGCATGTCTCGCCACCGGGTACCTGACCACCGCGAACGTTCGAGAGAGGAGGAAGGGGCTCTACTCCCACGCCTGAGGGCGAGGGGCTCCGCCCTGGATTCCCGATGACTGAGATCTGGCCCGGTGACCCCTATCCTCTGGGAGCCACCTACGACGGCGCGGGGACCAACTTCGCGCTCTTCAGCGAGGTCGCCGAGCGGGTCGAGCTGTGCCTGTTCGACGAGGACAACCGGGAGACGAGGGTCCCGTTCACCGAGTGCGAGGGGTATGTCTGGCACGGCTACCTGCCGGGGGTGGGCCCCGGCCGGCGGTACGGCTACCGCGTGCACGGCCCGTACGACCCGGAGCGCGGCCCGAGGTGCAACCCCGCCAAGCTCCTGCTCGACCCCTACGCCAAGGCGGTGGAGGGGGACGTGCGGTGGGACGAGGCGGTGTACGACTACCGCTTCGGGCAGCCGGACAGCCGTAACGACAAGGACTCGGCCCCGTTCGTCCCCCGCTCCATCGTGATCAACCCGTTCTTCGGCTGGGGACACGACCGGCCGCCCGCCACGCCGTACCACGACACGGTGATCTACGAGGCCCACGTCAAGGGCCTGACCGTCGGCCATCCGAGGATCCCCGAACGGATCCGCGGCACCTACGCGGCGATCGGCCACCCGGAGATCATCGATCATCTGACGGCGCTCGGGGTGACGGCGATCGAGCTGATGCCGGTGCACCAGTTCGTCACCGACCACGTCCTCACCGAGCGGGGCCTGACGAACTACTGGGGCTACAACAGCATCGGCTTCTTCGCCCCGCACAACGCCTATTCGAGCACCGGCCAGCGCGGCGGGCAGGTACTGGAGTTCAAGGCCATGGTCAAGGCGCTGCACGAGGCGAACATCGAGGTCATCCTCGACGTGGTCTACAACCACACGGCCGAGGGCAACCACCTGGGGCCGACGCTGAGCATGCGGGGGATCGACAACGCCCACTACTACCGGCTGGTCGAGGACGACAGGCGGTACTACATGGACACCACGGGCACCGGCAACAGCCTGTTCATGCGCTCCCCGCACGTGCTTCAGATGATCATGGACTCGCTCCGCTACTGGGTCATCGAGATGCGCGTGGACGGGTTCCGGTTCGACCTGGCGGCCACGCTGGCGCGGGAGCTGCACGAGGTGGACCGGCTGAGCGCCTTCTTCGACCTGGTCCAGCAGGATCCGGTGCTCTCGCAGGTCAAGCTCATCGCCGAGCCGTGGGACGTCGGACCCGGCGGCTACCAGGTCGGCAACTTCCCCGCCCGGTGGACCGAGTGGAACGGCATGTACCGCGACACGATCCGCGACCTGTGGCGGGGCGAGCCCGCCTCGCTGCCGGAGTTCGCCTCCCGGCTGACCGGCTCCAGCGACCTCTACCAGGACGACAGCCGCCGCCCGGCCGCCTCGATCAACTTCGTCACCTGCCACGACGGGTTCACCCTGCGGGACCTGGTGTCCTACAACGACAAGCACAACGAGGCCAACGGCGAGCAGAACCGGGACGGCACCGACGACAACCGCTCCTGGAACTGCGGCGCCGAGGGGCCCGCCTCGCCCGCGATCGAGGCCCTCCGCGAGCAGCAGAAACGCAACTTCCTGACCACCCTGTTCCTGTCGCAGGGCGTGCCGATGATCTCCCACGGCGACGAGCTGGGCCGCACCCAGCAGGGCAACAACAACGTCTACTGCCAGGACAACGAGCTGAGCCGGGTGGACTGGTCCGACGTCCGGGAGAACCGGCTTCTGCTGGAGTTCACCCGGCGGCTGGCCAGGCTCCGCGCCGGCCACCCGGTCTTCCGGCGGCGCCGCTTCTTCTACGGCCGGCCGGTACGGGGCTCGGAGGACGACCTCGGCGACATCGCCTGGCTCACCCCGCAGGGGGAGAAGATGACCGACGCCGACTGGAACGTGGGCTACGCCAAGTCACTGGCGGTCTTCCTGAACGGCGACGCCATCACCGAGCCGGACCGCAGGGGGCGGCGCATCACCGACGACTCGTTCCTGCTGCTGTTCAACGCCCACCACGACGTCATCGAGTTCACCGTCCCCAAGGACTACGGCGAGACGTGGGTGACGGAGATCGACACGGCGATGCCGGTCGCGGAGGACACGCCGGCCTGCCGGGCGGGAGAGGCGGTGCCGGTGGCCGGCCGGTCGGTGCGGGTGCTGCGGCGTGTCTGAGGCGACGAAGAGGCCGCTGTCGACCTACCGGATTCAGCTCACCCCCGACCTCGGCTTCGCCGAGGTGGCCGCGCTCGCCCCCTACCTGCGGGACCTGGGGGTGAGCCACGTCTACCTGTCGCCGATCCTGCAGGCGGTGCCGGAGTCGCGGCACGGCTACGACGTGACCGACCACACCCGGATCCGGGAGGAGTTCGGCGGGATCGAGGGGCTGCGGGCGCTGTCGGCGGTGCTGACCGCGCACGGGCTGGGCGTCGTCGTGGACATCGTGCCCAACCACATGACGATCCCGGTGCCGGAGCCGGGCAACCGGCCACTCTGGTCGGTGCTGAGGGACGGGCCGGCGTCGCCGTACGCGTCGTGGTTCGACATCGACTGGACCGGCGGCAAGGTGAACATGCCGGTGCTCGGCGACTTTGTCGATCCGGTGGTGGACGGCGACCTGCTGCGCTACCACGACCACGTGTTCCCCTTCCCCGACACCCACTACCGGCTGGTCGACTGGCGGGCCGGACCCGGCTACCGGCGGTTCTTCGACGTCTCCTCGCTGATCGGGCTGCGGGTGGAGGACCCCGCGGTGTTCGACGCCACCCACCGGGTGATCCTGGGGCTCGTCCGGGAGGGGATCGTCCACGGCCTGCGGGTGGACCACCCCGACGGGCTGGCCGAACCGCGCGGCTACCTCGCCAGGCTCCGCGGCGCCTCGGGCGTGTGGACCGTGGCGGAGAAGATCCTCGTCGGCCCCGAACGGCTGCCGGACGACTGGGACTGCGACGGCACCACCGGCTACGAACTGCTCAACCGGATCACCGGGCTGTTCGTGGACCCGGCCGGGCGGCGGCCACTGGTGGACCTGTTCGTCACGCTCACCGCCATGCCGCGCGACTACGCCACGGTGGTCCGGGAGTCCAAGCGGGAGGTCCTCGACCTGTTCTTCACCGCCGAGATCGACCGGCTGCACGCCGTCGTCGGCTCCGACCGCGAGACGCTGGTGGAACTGCTGGCCGCGATGCCGGTCTACCGGGCCTACGCGGTGCCGGGGGAGCCGGTGCCCGAGGTCTCGGCCGCGATCGTCGAGGCGGCCGGACTCCTGGCCGCCTCCCGGCTCCCCGAGGGCGCCCCGGTCGAGGAGGTCGTCGACCGGGTGCTGTACGGCCCGGCCGAGGCGGTCATTCGCTTCCAGCAGACCTGCGGGCCGGTCATGGCCAAGGGGGTGGAGGACACCGCCCTCTACCGGTGGTACCCGCTGGCCTGCCTCAACGAGGTGGGCGGGGAGCCGGACCGGTTCGGCGAGCCGGTGGAGGAGTTCCACGCCTTCTGCCGGGAGATGCCGCCGGGCACGATGACGACGCTGTCCACCCACGACACCAAGCGCTCCGAGGACGTGCGCGCCCGGCTGGCCGTGCTGTCGGAGCTGCCCGAGGAGTGGGCGGCGGCGGTGGGGGAGTGGTCGTCCAAGGTGTCTTTCGATCCGGCCCTGGACTATCTGGCCTGGCAGAACCTGATGGCCGCCTGGCCGATCGGCGGGGACCGGTTCTTCGAGTATCTGTTCAAGGCGGCCCGCGAGGCCAAGACCTCGATCTCCTGGGCCGCCCCCGACCCCGCCTACGAGCGGGGCCTGCGCGACTTCGCCGGCCGGGCCCTCGACGAGTGCGGCGCCGCCGTCGCGGACTTCGCCGCCGGGATCGAGCCGTACGCCCGGTCCAACTCCCTGAGCCAGAAGCTCGTCCAGCTCATGCTGCCCGGCGTGCCCGATCTCTACTGGGGCAACGAGATCACCGACTTCTCCCTCGTGGATCCGGACAACCGGCGCCCGGTGGACTTCGCGCGCCGCCGCCGGCTGCTCGCCTCCGGCGCCGGAGCCCCGGCGCGGGCGGCCTCGTGGGACGAGGCCAAACTGCTGGTCACCACCCAGGCGCTGCACCTGCGCCGGAGGCTGGATCCGGCTCTGCCGTACGTCCCGGTGGCCTCCGACGAGCACGCGATCGCGTTCGCGCGGGGGAATCGGGCGGTGGCGGTGGCCACCCGGCTGCCGGTGGGGCTGGCCCGGCGCGGCGGCTGGGGGAGCAGGACGATCATGTTGCCGCCCGGCCGGTGGCGGGACCTGCTCTCCGGTGCCGGGCACACCGGGCGGATCCCGCTCGCGCATCTGCTGTCCGCGCACCCCGTCGCGCTGCTGGAAAGGGAGTGATCCGTGTTCGAGGTCTGGGCGCCGCGGGCGGCGGCGGTGGACGTGGAGATCGGCGAGATCCGTCACCCGATGTCGGCCGGGGCCGGCGGCTGGTGGTCGGCGGAGGTGCCGGGCGCCGGACACGGAACCGACTACCGGTTCCGGCTGGACGGCGGCGAGGCGCTACCGGACCCGCGGAGCCGCCGGCAGCCCGAGGGGATCTTCGGCCCCAGCCGGGTCTACGAGCACGACCGGTTCGTCTGGGGCGACGACCTGTGGCGCGGGCGCGACCTGCCGGGTTCGGTGATCTACGAGCTGCACATCGGCGCCTTCACCCCGGAGGGGACCTTCGAGGCGGCGGCCGGGCGGCTCGACCACCTCGTCGAGCTGGGCGTCGACTTCGTCGAGGTCATGCCGGTGCCTCCGGTGCCGGGGACGCGCAACTGGGGCTACGACGGGGTGGACCTGTGGGCCGTCACCGAGAACTACGGCGGCCCCGACGGGTTCAAACGGTTCGTGGACGCCTGCCACCGGCGCGGGATCGGTGTGATCCTCGACGTCGTCCACAACCACCTCGGCCCGTCCGGTGACTTCCTGGCGCCGTTCGGCCCCTACTTCCACCCCACCGCCTCGTCCTTCTGGGGCAGGGCGGTCAACCTGGACGGTCCCGGCTCCGACGAGGTGCGCCGCTACTTCGTCGGCAACGCGCTCCAGTGGCTGCGCGACTACCACGTCGACGGCCTGCGGCTGGACGCCGTGCACGCGCTGCGCGACACGCGCGCGGTACACCTGCTGGAGGAGATGGCCGCCGAGGTGGAGGCGCTCTCGGCCGCCGTGGGCAGGCCGCTCGCCCTCATCGCCGAGTCCGACCTCAACGACCCCCGGCTGACGACCTCGCGCGAGGCCGGCGGGTACGGCCTGACCGCGAGCTGGAACGACGACGTCCACCACGCGCTGCACGTGGCGGTGACCGGCGAGCGGCACGGCTACTACGACGACTTCGCCGGGGCGCTGCCCAAGGTGCTGACCTCCGCCTACCACCACGACGGAACCTACTCGTCCTTCAGGGGCCGTTCCCACGGCCGCCCGGCGCGGCACCTGCCCGGCTACCGCTTCGTCTGCTGCGCGCAGAACCACGACCAGATCGGCAACCGCGCCGAGGGTGACCGGATGGCCCCCGAGGCGCTCCGGCTGGCCGCCGGGCTGCTGCTGACCTCCCCGTTCACCCCCATGCTGTTCATGGGGGAGGAGTGGGGGGCGCGCACCCCGTTCCTGTTCTTCACCGACCACGTCGAGCCGCGGCTGCGCGAGGGCGAGGCGGATCGGCGGCGGCGGGAGTTCGTCGGCTTCGGCTACGACGACTGGGCCGCCAAGGCGCCGGACCCGGGCGAGGAGCTGACGTTCCTGCGCTCCAAGCTCGACTGGACCGAGCTGGAGGACGACGCGCACCGGGCCCATCTCGACTGGTACCGGGCGCTGATCGCGCTGCGCCGCGCGCATCCGGAGCTGACGGACCCGAGGCTGGATCGGGTCGGGGCCGAGTACGGCGAGACCTGGCTGGTCGTGCACCGGGGGAGGCTCCGGATCGCCGCCAACCTCGGCCCGATCCCGCTCACGGTACGGCTCGCCCCCGGCCACGTCCTGCTGGCCTCGGATCCGGCGATCACCGCCCGGGGTGAGGAGCTGTTGCTGCCGCCCAGGTCCCTGGCGGTGCTGAGGATGGACTGAGCCCCCGGCCTCAGACGGGGACGTGGTTGCGGAGGCGGAGCTCCGGCGGGTAGGGCGCGAAGTAGGTCTGGTCCCGGACATACGCGGCGGCCTCGCCCAGCGCGTGGTGGCGGAGCAGGGCCGTCGGCACGCTCAGCGCCACCCGGCCGGCCCGGTAGGAGGCGATGACCTCCGTCAGGTCGGCCCGCCGGGCCGGATCCAGTGACTCCCCCATCATGCCCATGCAGTGCTGGAGCACGTTGACGTTCCGGCCGATGCTCGCCTTTCTGGCGAAGGCCGTGCCGAACACCCGCGCGTAGTCGGCGGCCAGCTCCAGGCGGGGACGCACCCCCGCCCGGGCGACCAGCCGGCCGGCCTCGCGGTAGAGGGCGGGGTCGTGGGCGAGCATCTGCATCTTGTGCCGGGAGTGGAAGGCGACCAGGTCGCGGGCGTGCCAGTCGCTCTCCAGCAGGGCGCGCAGCCGGGCGTGCGCGAAGATCCGCTCCACGAAGGTCTCACGGAGCAGCGCGTCGTTCAGCCGCCCCTCGTCCTCCACCGGCAGCAGCGGATGGGTGTCCAGGACGTGGGCGGCGAACAGGCCCCTGCCCCCGCGCTCCACGGCCGTCTCACCGGCGTAGACCGGGATGCCGTGCACCCCGCAGCTGGGGCTTCTTGACTTGAACACGTAGCCGTCCACGTCCAGGGCGCGCGCCCGCCGGGTGGCCAGCTCGGTCATCCTGTCGGTCAGGTCGGCCCCGGTCTTCCTGGTGACCAGGCGCGGTCCGGCGGTGGAGCGTTCGAGACGGAGGGTTTCGCGTGGGGTGCCGAGGCCGATCTCCATCTCCGGGCAGACGCGCACCCAGTCGACGTGGGCGTCCAGCTCTCCGCTGAGGAACCTGTCGCGGCTGTGCCCCCCGTTGAAGCGCACCGGCTCGCCCATGAGGCAGCTGGACACCGCGACCCGGGGCCTGACCGGCCCGTCCGGGTGGCCTGAACGGCCCGCGCGATCTGAGTGGTCTGTGCGGCCTGGATGGTCCGCGCGATCTGGGCGGCCTGGTTGGCCTGTGCCGTCGCTGTTCATGGCATCTGTCCCCCTCATTCCCTCTGTCGCCCCTTGGTGGCGGTAGTCCGGCTCACGCGGCGGCCGGGGCGAGGATGTTCGACAGACGCCGCAGGCCGCGGGCGGTACGGGCCTTGACGGTGCCGAGCGGCACGCTCAGCCTCTCGGCGATCTCCCGCTGGGTCAGCTCGCCGTAGTAGGCCAGCTCGATGGCCTCGCGCTGCGGCGCGGGCAGCTCGGCCAGCGCCCGCTGAACCTGGTCGCGCTCCGCCATGCCGTCCCCGTGGGTCCGGCCGTCCGCGCCGGCCGGGTCGGCCACCACGTCCAGCGGCACCGTCCGCAGGGTCCGCACCCGCAGGTGGTCCACCGCCCGGTTGTGCGCGATGCCGAGCAGCCAGGCCGGCAGGCTGCGCGCCGGGTCGAAGCGGTGCCGTGACCGCCAGACCTCCGCGAACACGATCTGCTGCAGGTCCTCGACCTCCTGCGGGGCCACGAACCGCCGCAGGTAGGAGCGGACAAGCGAGCCGTGAGTACGGAAGCACTCGGCCAGTGCGGCGTCGTCGCCCTCGGCGAGCCGTGCGTTCAGGGTCTCTGTCATGGTGGCTCCCCTTGCCGAGAAAACCTATTCAAAACTTATTCATACCCCTCGGGCCTCCGTGATCGCAACCTCGGCCGGGGAGCCGGCGCGGCGGCGGCGCGGGGAGGGCGTGCCCGGCGGGGGCGGGACCGGCCCGGGGAGAAGAGGCTCGGAAGGGCGGCACCCGAGGAGGTCAGCGCAGGGCGGCACCGATCCGGGTGAGCGCCTCGGGGAACGAGGTGACGCGGGAGACCGACGCGGGCAGCCCGCCCCACCAGCCACCGCCGCCCACGACGATCCGGCTCGACGGGCGCAGCAGGGGCAGCGAGGCCAGTGGCGCGGGGTCACCGGTCTCCCGCCGCTGGGACCAGACGAAGACCACCGCGGGGCCGAGGCGGCGCATCGCGTCACCCAGCGCCGCGTACGGGGTCCGCGCGCCCAGCACGCGGGTCTCGACCCGGTACTCCACGGTGAGCACGGCGGCCAGCGCGTAGATCGGCAGGCAGTGCTGCTCGTCCTCGGCGCAGGCCAGCAGAACCGGCCGATCGTTGACGGGCCGGGCGGGACGCTCGACGAGCCGGATCAGCGCGGCCAGCACCCGGTCGGAGAACAGGTGCTCGACCTCGACGCCCGCGCCACTCTCGGCCTGGCGCGCGCAGATCGTCTCGAAGACCGGGAGCACCAGGCGCTCCCAGGTCCACATGACGCCGTGCCTGGCCAGCGCCTCGCCGATCCAGTCGGAGACGGCCTGGCTGTCCAGCGCGAACGCGGCCCGCGCCAGCATCGCCGCCGTGGGGATCTGGGGCCGGGGGCGTGACAGGCCGGCCGCCCCCTCGTCGGCCGCCCCCTCACCGGCGGAGTCCGGCCGGACGGTTCCGGTCCCCTCCGGGGCCGGGGAGGGGCGGGCGGGCCGCTCCTCCCGGACCGCGGGCGAGGGGACGCCCCGGGACCTCAGCACCTCGCGCGCCGCGTCGGCGGCCGGAACCCCGGTCCTGATGAGCCGGTTCATCTCCTCAAGGCGGCGCAGGTCGTCGGTGTCGTAGCGGCGGTGCCCGCCGGGGCTGCGACGGCTCGGCCCGATCCCGTAGCGCAGGTTCCAGGTGCGCAGCGTGGGGGCGGGCACGCCGAGCCGCCGGGCGACGGCCCCTATGCCGTAACCCGGCTCCTCCTCGGTGACCACCCGGCCCTGCTCGTCCATCGCCGTCTCACCCCGCTCCCACAGTCCCACGATCGCGGTACCAGCCTGCCAGCCGGTGTGGACGGTCGGTCCGTCCCGGACCTTCTTTCGCGTCCGCGGTCCCGGTGGATGCAACCACCGAGGGGCGGAGTCGCGAAGACCAGGCTGTGATGGACACCGTCATCGTGCTGTTCAACCGTGACCTCCGGGTGCACGACCATCCGGCGCTGGCCACCGCGTGCGCGGACGCCCGCCGTGTCGCCCCGCTGTTCGTGGTCGATCCCGTCCTGGCGCTCGGCCGCCGGACGGGCTTTCTGGCCGACTGCCTCGCCGACCTGCGCGAATCCCTCCGCGGCCGGGGCGGTGACCTGCTGATCCGGTGGGGCGATCCGGTGGCGGAGACGCTGCGGCTGGCCGGCGAGCTGTCGGCTCAGGCCGTCTACACCGGTGAGGACGTCAGCGCGTTCGCGCGGCGCAGGGAACGGCGGCTGGCCGAGGAGTGCGGACGGCACCGGATGGGGTTCCGCACCTTCCCCGGCGTGACGGTCGTGCCGCCCGGCGCGCTCAGACCCTCCGGCGGTGGCGACCACTACCGCGTCTTCACCCCCTACTGGCGGGCCTGGAACGGGTGGCGGCGCCGGGAGGTGCTGGACGCGCCGGATGTCGTGCCCGTCCCCCCACAGATGGAGGCCGGCCCGCTGCCCGTGCCGGGGCGGCTCGCGCCCAGGCTGTTCAGGGGCGGTGAGACGGTGGCACGAGAGCGGATGGCGCGGTGGCTGAAGCGCTCCGTGGCCGGCTACGCCGACGGCCACGACGACCTCGCGGGCAACCGCACCTCCAGGCTCAGCCCCTACCTGCGCTTCGGCTGCCTGTCACCGCTGGAGTTGGCGTCGCTCTCCGGCGGCGGCGGGCATCGCGGCGGCGATGGCGGGGGTGGCGACGACTACGTCAGGCAGCTGTGCTGGCGCGACTTCTTCCACCAGGTGACGTCCGCCTTCCCCCGCATCAGCCGGGACGACTACCGCCCGCGAGGGCAGGAGTGGCACGACGACGGGGACGCGGCGCAGGCGTGGAAGGAGGGCAGGACCGGGGTGCCGATCGTGGACGCGGGCATGCGCCAGCTGCTCACCGAGGGCTGGATGCACAACCGGGCCCGCATGATCGCGGCGTCGTTCCTGGTCAGGCGGTTGCGGGTGGACTGGCGTGTGGGGGCCGCGCACTTCTTCGAGCTGCTGCTCGACGGGGATGTGCCCAACAACTACGGCAACTGGCAGTGGGTGGCCGGGACGGGTAACGACACCCGGCCGAATCGGGTCGTCAATCCGGTCCGGCAGGCCAGGCGGTTCGATCCTCACGGGGAGTACATCCGGCGTTACCTACCGGAACTGGAGGCCGTACCGACGAGAACGCTCCATGAGCCGTGGCGGCTGCCCGCCGGGATCGGCGGCTACCCTCCGCCGCTGGTCTCGGTGGGCTGACACCCCTTCTCGCCGCGTGGGAGGCGGACGGGCCGGGGCGCGGACCGTGGCGCGGGGGGCCGCCGCACACCGAGGAGATGGGCGGCGAGTCCTGTGTTCCCGTTCCAAGTTCCCGATGTCCTGGTTGGGCTATCATTTGCGATTGAGCCGATCTACGGCTACCACGATCAGTGGCAGGGCGAGGTGGTGGCCGTGAGCGATCAACATCCTTTCGGTATCGATGTCAACACGCCCAACGTGGCCAGGATCTACGACTACATGCTCGGCGGCAAGGACAACTTCGCCGCCGACCGCCAGGCGGCCGAGCAGATCCTCAAGGCGTTCCCCGAGTCCCGCGAGGGGGTCCGGCTCAACCGGGAGTTCCTCGGCAACGCGGTCCGGCACCTGGTGAGCGAGGCGGGCATCCACCAGCTCCTGGACATCGGCGCGGGCCTGCCGACCCGTGACAACGTGCACCAGGTCGCCACCTCGGTCCTTCCCGAGGCCCGTACGGTCTACGTCGACAACGACCCCGTCGTCTGCGTGCACGGCAGGGCGCTGCTCGCCGGCGCCCCCACGGTCGCCATGATCGAGGGTGATCTCCGCTCTCCCGGGGAGATCTGGAGCGACGCCGTGGAGACGGGGCTGATCGTCCCCGCCGAGCCGGTCGCCGTCCTCCTCGTCGCGGTCCTGCACTTCCTCGACGACCCCTACGCCGAGGTCGCCAAGCTGCGGGAGATGATGGCGCCGGGCAGCTACCTGGTGCTCAGCCACCTGTCCTCGACCGAGGATCGCGGCAAGGACACCGACAGGGTGAGGCAGGTCTACGCGCGGACCCCGTCCGGCGTGGTTCCCCGCAGTCTCAAGGAGATCAAGGAGTTCTTCGGCGACTTCGAGATCCTGGACAGCGGCAGGTTCATCTCGGCCGGGGCGCTCAGGCGTTTTCAGATCCTCGGCTGGGCCGGGGTCGGCCACAAGGTCTGACCGGTCTTTGGCGCGCGGCCGGCCGGGGGAACCCGGGGCCACCCCCGAAGGCGCCGGGGTCTACCCGGCCTTCGAGCGGGAGGGCCGGCTCCGGGCCTCCGGGGATGGCTGAGAGATCGGTGCCGATCTCAGTGGTCGTGGTCGTGGTCGTGCTCGTCGTCCTCCTCCGAGGGGGCCTCGGAGGGTTCCACACCCAGCACGGCCTCCCGGGGCTCGACCTGCTCGATATGTTCGATCAGGCCCAGGACGTGGTCCGGCTCGATGAGCCACTGCAACGCGCTGGCCCCGCTCTCGTCGGCGGAGACCATCTCCGCCTGCTCCCTGCGCTCGTCATCGTCCAGATCGGCGTCCGGGTGGTTGATCTCCTTCAACGCGGCGTTCTGAAGTGCGGCGATGTCCCGCACCTCCACGGTCAGCTCAACGGTCAGGCGTAGATAGCGTTCGGTGCCCGATTCATCACTCATGGTGGAAATCCTAGTGCCCTGGAGGGGGATGATCGGACTATGGGAGCTTCCACTCCACCGGTGCCGCGCCCTGCCGCTGGAGAAGGTCGTTGGCGCGGCTGAAGGGGCGGGAGCCGAAGAAGCCGCTGCGGGCCGACAGGGGGCTCGGGTGGGCCGACTCGACGGCCGGGACGTCGCCGAGCATCGGGCGCAGCGAGCGGGCGTCCCGGCCCCACAGGATCGCCACCATCGGCCGGTCGCGGGCGACGAGGGCCTTGATGGCCTGCTCGGTGACCTCCTCCCAGCCCTTGCCCCGATGCGAGGCGGGCTTGCCCGGCGCGACGGTGAGCACCCGGTTGAGCAGCAGCACCCCCTGCTCGGTCCACGGGGTCAGGTCGCCGTTGGTCGGCATCGGCAGCCCGAGGTCCTCGGTGAGCTCCTTGTAGATGTTGCGAAGGCTGCCCGGGATCGGGCGCACGTCGGCGGCCACCGAGAAGCTCAGGCCGATCGGGTGGCCCGGTGTGGGGTAGGGGTCCTGTCCGACGATCAGGACCTTGACCTGGTCGAAGGGCTGCTGGAAGGCGCGGAGCACGTTGGCTCCCGAGGGGAGGTACTGCCTGCCCTCGGCGACCTCCCCGCGGAGGAAGTCACCCATTTCTGCGATCTTCCCGGCAACGGGTTCGAGGGCCTCGGCCCACCCGGCTTCCACGATTTCGTTCAAAGGACGTGCGGCCATGCGGAAGACCCTATCGGGGTTTGAGACCCGGTACGGCTGGCACCAGAAATCGGTGCGAGCCGTACCGGACCTGCCCCTTTATTTCACCGATCCCGCCATCATGCCCTGTACGAAATATCGCTGAAATGCGAAGAACAGGACTAACGGGATAATTAGCGACAGAAAGGCACCGGGAGCGAGAATGTCGATGTTGGTACCAAACTGCCGCATCTGAGACTGGAGAGCCTTGGTCATCGGCTGGTTCTCGGCGTCAGCGAAGACCAGCGCGACGAGCAGATCGTTCCAGACCCAGAGAAACTGGAAGATGCCGAGCGAGGCGACCGCGGGCTTGGCCAGCGGGAACACCACGGTCGAGAAGATCTTCCACTCGCCCGCGCCGTCCATCCGCGCCGCCTCAAGCAGCGAGCGTGGAATGCCCGCGAAGAAGTTGCGGAGCAGGAAGATGGCGAAGGGGAGACCGAAGGCGGTGTGGAAGAGCACCACACCGGTGATGGAGCCGAAGATCCCGACCGTGCCGTAGAGCTTCGCGATCGGGATCAGCGCGATCTGGACCGGCACCACCAGCAGGCCGACCACGACCAGGAAGAGCGCGTCCCTGCCGGGGAACTCCATCCAGGCGAAGGCGTAGGCCGCCATCGCCGCGATGCCGATCACCAAGGCGGTCGTGGGCACCGTGATGAACACGGTGTTCCAGAACGACGAGGTGAACCCGGTCGCCAGCAGGTCCGAGTAGCTTTTGAGGGTCAGCTCGGCCGGCTTGGTGAACACCGTCCACCAGCCGGTGGAGTTGTTGGCCGCCTCGTCGCGGATCGAGACCACGAACAGGCCGAGGGTGGGGACCAGCCAGAACACGCCGATCAGCACCAGGACGGCCTGGACGAGGCCGCCGCCGACCCGGTCGACGATCCGGCCGAGTGCGCCGCGCCGCGGAGTGCCGGCGGTGGAGGTCGTCACTGGTTGTCCCTCCTGAACCGGCGGATATTGATGATCATGAACGGGAGGACGAGGACCAGCAGGAAGACGGCCAGCGCGCTGCCCAGCCCCTGGTCGCCGCCCCCGCCGAACGAGACCCGCCACATCTCCAGCGCGATCACGTTGGCCTGCGGCTGCACCGACCCCGGAGCGATCACGAAGACCAGGTCGAAGACCTTCAGGGTATTGATGATCATCGTGACGAAGACGACGAGCAGCACCGGGGAGAGCAGCGGGACGGTGATCTTGCGGAAGACCTGCCACTCGGTGGCCCCGTCGATGCGGGCCGCCTCCAGCGCGTCACGCGGGATGGCCGAGAGCCCCGCCGCGATCAGCACCATGGCGAAACCGGCCCAGACCCAGATGAACGCTCCGATGATCGCCGGGGTGATCAGGGTCGGCCCGAGCCAGGGGACCCCGTTGAAGGCCGCCTCGAAGTTCGACCGCGGCAGCCGCAGGAGATGGTCACCCGGGGCCAGACCGGTGAAGCGGAAGGTCCCGTCGGTCCCGGTGACGGTGGTGGCCTGGACGGCGCCGTTCCGCACCGCCTCGACCGTCACCCCGGCCAGGGCCTTCTCTGTGCCGTCCACCTGGTTGAGCGTTCCGCCGCCCCCCTGGGTGAAGTCCACCCAGACGGTGCCGGCCAGCTCGCCGGGGCCCGGTTGGACGGTCTTCGCCGTCGCCGCGGAGGCGAGGCTGTCCGGTTTCACGCCCACCAGTGGGATGAGCACGGCCTGCCCGGGGCCGACGGGCCGCCTGGTCACCACCGCGCCGTCCCGGGCGGTGACCGGCGCTTCTTCGTTCTCCCTGGGCCGTGCGTCCGGGTAGCCCTGGTCGGAGCCGAAGACGTCCCGGACCGAGGTGATCACGGCGTTCGCCACGCCCCTGTCGGGGGCCTGCTCGTAGACCAGCCGGAATATGACGCCCGAGGCCATCAGGGAGACGGCCATCGGCATGAAGACGATCAGCTTGAACGCGGTCGCCCAGCGGATCCGCTCGGTCAGCACCGCGAAGATCAGGCCGATCACGGTGACCAGGGCCGGGGCCACCACGACCCAGATCAGGTTGTTCCTGATCGTGGTCAGGGTGGAGGAGTCGCTGAAGATCGACGCGTAGTTCTCGGCGCCGACGAAGGTGCCGCCGCCGGCGTCGAAGAGGCTGCGGAAGACCGAGTAGACGATCGGATAGATCACCATCGCGCCGAGCACGACCGCGCCGGGCAGCAGGAAGAGAATCGCCGGCCTGGGGGACGGGCCCAGCCTCCCGGCGCGGCCCGGGGCGGGAGGGGGCTCGGGGGTTTCGCGCGGTCTCAAGGAGGGCCCGCGGGCGGCGTCGCCGTCGCCGGGCGGACCCTGCGGGCCGTCCAACCGGTCGGTCACGGCCTGCCCCCCTACTTCCAGGCTTTCTTGGCCTCGTCCTCAAGCCTGCTCTGGATCGACGCGATGTCCGAGGGGTCGCGGACGAAGTCCTGCAGGAGCTTCCACTCGCCCTTGCCCTCGGTGCCGCCGAACGCGCTGGGCGCGAGGTCGGACATGTCGTAGCGGACCGCGTCACCGGCCGAGATGATCGTCTGGGCGAGCTTCTTGGTCAGCTCGGCCGGATAGTTGTCCGGTGAGACGTTGCGGTTGGGGGACAGGTAGCCGGGCAGCTTGGCCCAGATCTCGCCGCCCTCCTTGGAGGCGAGGAACTCAAGCAGCGCCATGGCCCCCTTGGAGTCCTTCAGCGCCACCGCGATGTCGCCGCCCAGCACGACCGGCTCGGTCTCGCCGGCCTTCGGGAACGCGAAGTACTTGGCCTCCTCGCCCAGCTTGGCGCCCGACTGCTCGGCCGAGGTGGCCACGAAGTCCGCCTCGATGACCATCGCCGACTTGTCCTGGCCGTAGACCTGGGTCACGCAGGTGGGGAAGTCGGTCTGCAGGGCCCCGGAGGGGCCGCCGAGCAGGAACTCCTTCTTGCCGACGAGCTGCCCGATCTTCTTCAGCGCGGTGGTCACGGTGGGGTCGGTCCAGGGGATCTCGTGCTTGGAGAGCTTGGTGTAGTTCTCCGGGCCCGCGCTGGACAGATACACGTTCTCGAACAGGTCCGTCAGGGTCCAGCCGGACGCGCCGCAGAGGGAGAAGGGCGGGGTGCCGGAGTCCGCGATCGTCTGGGCGGTCTTGACGAGGTCGTCCCAGGTGGCGGGCGGCTGCGCCCCGGCGTCCTGGAAGGCCTGGTCGCGATACCAGATGAGCGACTTGTGCGCCGCCTTCACCAGCACGCCGTAGACCTGGCCGTCGGCGGAGCCGAGCTCCTTCCAGTACGGGGTGTAGTTGTCGTCGATCTGCTTTCGCACCTCGGGGGTGAGCGGCTTGAGGGCCTTCTCCTTGGCGTACTGCTGGACCAGGCCGGGCTGGGGCAGGATCGCGATGTCCGGGGGGCTGCCACCCTGGATGCGCGGGCCGAGGTAGGCGCCGGTGTCCTCGCCGGTGGAGGCGTAGGTGACCTTGGCGCCGGTCTTGGCCTCGAACGCCTTGAGCACCTCCTGGAAGTTGGCCTGTTCGGAACCGGTCCACTTGGCGGCGACCTCGACGGTCACCCCGTTCAGGGGCTTGGCCGCGGGAGCGGACGTGCCGCCGCTCGCGGCGGGGGCGGGGGACTCCGCCTGGCCGCACGCGGCCAGTGCGAGCGCCAGCCCCGACATCGTCACCACGGCGATGGATTTACGCATGTTGAACAGACCTCCTGTGCCGGTGGAGCCCCCGATGCGCGCATCGGGGAAGAGAAGCTGAGAGAGGGAAGACGGATCGATGTGGGCTGACGTGGGCTGAGGTGGGCTGAGGTGGGCTGACGCGGACGGCCGGCGGGACGGCGGCTCGCGGGGAGTGCCGCCCCGGGTCACTGAGCTCGGATGATCTCGTTGAGCTGGCCTTTCATGGAGGTGACGACGTCGTCACCCGACTCCTTGAAGGGTGGGGTGAGCGCGTTGGAGACCGCACTGGCGATCACCAGGCTCACCTGGTTGTAGTTGGCGCCTGCCGGTCTCGGCCTGGCGGAGAGGATGCTCTGCTTGAGGACGGGGAGGTAGGGGAAACGCTTGATCAGGCCGGGGTCGTCGTACAGCTCGGTCCACACGGGTGGGAACGAGCCGTCGACGAGCACCCGGCGCTGGTTCTCCAGGCCGGTGAAGTAGCGGATGAACTCCACCGCGGACTTCTGCCGTTTGGAGTAGGCGCTGAGGGCGAGGTTGACCCCGCCCAGCGTGCCGGCCCCCGGGCCGCTCCGTCCCGGGAGCCGGGTGACGCCGAACTTGCGGGCGACCGCCGAGGTGGTGGCCGGGCCGTAGGCGTGCGGCCAGTTGCGGGCGAAGGCCAGGCGGCCCTCCTGGAAGGCCAGCCGCGACTCCTCCTCCTTGAAGGAGAGCGACTCCCGGGGGATCCACCCCTCGCGGAACCCGCCGACCAGGAAGTCGAGGGCCGCCTTCGCCTTCGCCACGTCCATGGTCACCTGGGTGCCGTCCCGGCTGAGGATCTGCCCGCCCGCCGACTGCACGGCCTCGGTGAAGTTGACGGTCAGGCCCTCGTAGGCCAGGAACTGCCCGGCGTAGCCGCCGATGCCGTACCTGTCGTGCAGCGCGCCGGCCTGCTCGCGCAGCTCCGCCCAGGTCCTGGGCGGTTTGAAGCCCTGCTTGGCGAGCAGGTCGCCGCGGTAGTAGAGCAGCCCGGCGTTGCTGGTGTAGGGCACCGCCCAGAGCTTGCCCCGGTAGAGCGCGGTGTCCACCACCGGTGGCAGGAACCGGTCCAGCGGGAACAGGCCGCGTTCGAGTGGCACGATCCAGCCCGCGTCGGCGAACTCCGCGGTCCAGACCACGTCGAGGCCGAGCACGTCGTAGCGGTCGCTCCCGGCCTGCAGGTTGGCGACCATCTGCGCGCGCTGCTCGTCGGCCGCCTCGGGAAGTTCGAGCAGGGTGGCCCGCTCCGCCGGGTGCGCCTCGTTCCACCGGTCGAGCAGCGGCTGCAGGTAGGCGGTCGTGTCACGCCCGATCACGAGGGTGAACGGGCCGCTCCCGCCGAGCCGCTCGGCCTTGCGCGCGACCGCTCCCGAACAGCCCGCCGTCACGGTCACGGTCACGGCGAGCGCGGCGAGAAGCGGTCGACGCATCGATTGCCTCCTCGCCTCGGGCGGATTACATACGTGTTAGGTAGATGCATTCATGTTATGCACAGCGTTAATGTGGACGTCAACGGATGGTGCCGTAACGCTCAGGTAACGAGCATGTCGAGGAGGTGACGGGGTGAGGCTGTCGTTGCTGGCGCTCCTCGCGAAGGAACCTGCCCACGGATACGAGCTGAAACAGTCTCTTGAGCAGATATTTGGCGGCGCGTACCCGTCGCCGAACATCGGGCAGATCTACGTCACGCTCGGCCGCCTCGAAAAGGACGGGCTGATCCGCGCCGTGGACGTCGAGCAGTCCAACCGGCCGAACAAGAAGGTGTACCACCTGACCGCCGCGGGCCGTGAGGCTCTGGACGTCTGGGCCGACGAGCCGGCCGAGGGGCCGAGGGTCCGTGACGAGTTCTTCATGAAACTCGTGCTGGCCCCGATGACCGGCCTCGCCGACCGGATGGCGTTGATCAGCCGTCAGCGGCGTCACTACCTCGGTCTCATGCGCGATCTCAACGGGCTCGCCGAGCGGACCGACCGCGGGGACCGCGTCGCGCTCCTGCTGATCGAGGGGGCCATGCTGCACCTGCAGGCCGACCTCGACTGGCTCGAACGCTGTCAGGAGGACCTGTTGTGAGCCCACCCCCCGTCGTCAGCACGGTCAACCTCGTCAAGATCTACCAGAACGGGGGCGTGCCGGTGCCCGCCGTACGGGGGGTGGATCTGCGGGTGACCTCGGGGGAGTTCGTCGCGATCATGGGGCCCTCGGGGTCGGGTAAGTCCACCCTGGTGCACATGCTCGGCGGCCTGGACACCCGCACCAGCGGAGAGATCTGGCTGGACGGCAGGCGGGCCGACACGCTGGGCGAGAGCGCCTGGGCGCTGCTCCGCCGGAAGAGGATCGGCTTTGTCTTCCAGTTCTTCAACCTGGTCGCCAACATGACCGTGGCCGACAACGTCGAGCTGCCCGCGCTGCTGGCGGGGGCCTCGTCCCGCGAGGCCCGCGAGCGCCGGGAGTACCTCCTCGGCGAGCTCGGGCTGACCGGCCGCGCCGACGCGTCCCCGGCCCAGCTCGCGGGCGGTGAGCAGCAGCGGGTCGCGCTGGCCCGCGCGCTGGCCAACCGGCCCAGCCTGCTCCTCGCCGACGAGCCCACCGGCAACCTCGACAGCCGCAACACCCGTGACGTCCTGCGCCTGCTCGGCGACGTCCACCGCGACGGGCAGACCGTCGTCCTGGTCACCCACGACGCCCGGGTGGCCGGTCTGGCCGACCGGGTGGTCTCCCTCTTCGACGGTGAGATCGTCGACGACGGCGTCATCGGCGCGACCCGCCGCCGCCCGCGGGGCACCGCGGGCGACGTCGTCGAGCTGAGGGGATAGCCGATGCGCGGTTCCCCCGACGTCTTCCCCGACGTCTCCCCCGGCCCGGCGGGGCCGGATCGGAGCCCGGGGGCCGGGACGTGAGCACCCTGCGGGCCTCGGTCAGGTGGATCCGGGCCGACCTCAGGGCGCGGCGGGGGCAGGCGCTGCTGACCGTGCTCGTGGTGGCGGGCATCGTCACGGCGCTCATCACCTCGGCGACGCTCCTGGAGGATGGGACCAATCCGTGGCGGGGCCTGTTCGCCGAGTCCAGGGGCGCCCACGTGTGGATCCACACCAGGGACGCCCCCGACGTGGCCGCGCTGTCGCGGTTGCACGGCGTGGTCCGGGTGGCCGGGCCGTACCGGACGGCCCCCGTCATGCTCACCATGGACGGCAGGAAGTCCCCGGTGGCGCTGCGGGGGATGGAGCCGGCGCCTCCCCCGGTGGCCGTGCCCCTGGTCCGCCGGGGCCGGTGGCTGCGCGCCGGCGACGTCGACGGGGTGGTCGTCGAGCGGTCCTTCGCCGAGGCGCTCGACCTGCGGGTGGGCGGTCCCTTCACCGTCACCGCGCTCAACGGCGCCTCGCACCCGCTGACCGTGCTGGGCCTGGCCGACACCGCCGACCAGGGCTTCTATCCCGAGACGACTCCGGGCCTGGCCTGGACCCTGACCTCCACCCTCGCCGGGATCGAGCCCGCGCTGGGCCGCAGCGAGTCGGTCACCGGGCTGCGGCTCGCCGACGGCGAGGACACCCTGCCGGTCGTGCACGGCGCGGTCACCCTGCTGGCGGGGCAGGTCCAGCGCATGTCGACCTGGCGCGAGGTTCGCGCCTCCATGGAGCTGGACAACCGGCTGCTCGGCCTGCTGCTCGCGCTGTTCGGCGTCGCCGGGCTGGTCGCCGCGGCCCTGGCCATCGCCAACGCGGTGGGCGGCCGGGTGCTCACCCAGACCCGGGACATCGCCACCCTCAAGTCCCTCGGCTACACCCGTGGCCAGATCTTCGGCCTGCTCATGGCGGAGCACGGCGCGCTGGGCCTGCTCGGCATCGCCGCCGGGCTGCTCTGCGGGCGGCTCGTCGCCGCCCTCGCGCTGGACGGCATGCCGGTCCTGCCGCTCTCACCGATCCCGCTGCTCGCGATCGCGGCCGGTACCGCCGCGACCGTTTTCGTGGCGGTGGCCCTGCCCGCCTGGCGCGGCGGTCGCACGCCGCCCATCCCCTCGGCCCCCGCCTCCCCTCCGGGAGGACGGCTGTCGCGGCTGGCCCGGCTGGCCTTCCTGGTACGGCTGCCGCCCGCCCTCGTCCTGGGCACCCGCGACGCCTTCACCAGGCGCGTCCCCGCGCTGCTGAGCATCGTCGGCCTCGCCGTCCCGATGATGATGATCACGATCGGGCTCGGCTGCTGGGCCACCCTGGACGACTTCCTGCGCCACCCCGAGCGGGTGGGCCAGGCGGCGGCGCTCACCGTGCTCCCGGACAAGCTCCCCGCCGAGGACGCCGCCCGCCTGGCCGGGGCCGATCCCGATGTGGCGGCGGTCTACCCCGGCAGCGAGGTCTCCGCGCTGGAACCCGAGCAGACCCGGAGCGTGCCGGCCCGCGCCCTGGGCACCTCCGCCGCCCCCTACCCCTTCTCGGTGGTGGAGGGGCGGATGTTCGCCGCCAGGGGCGAGGCCGTCGCGGGACAGGGGCTGCTCGACCTGATGGGGGTGAAGATCGGCGACCGCGTCCGGATGACCGTCGGCGGCACGCCGCTGATCGTGCACATCGTGGGCCGGGTGGTGGAGCCCGACCAGGACGGTGAGGTGCTCTCCCTCGGCATGGACAGCCTGGCCGCCAAGGACGCGGTGCCGCCGCAGTTCTACAGCCTGGTGCTCAGGCCGGGGGCCGACCCGGCGGCGGTCCGGGCTCGGCTGCTGGCCGCCTCGGGCGAGGCGCTGGAGGTCGAGCGGGTGGTCAACCCGGCCGAACGGCTCGTGGTGATCCGGGGGGTGATCGTGGCGCTGATCGTGGTGCTCGCGCTGCTCGGCCTGGCCAACCTGCTGACCGCCGCCGCCCTCGGCCTGCGTGACCACGCGCTGGACCTGGCGGTGCTCAAGGCCATGGGCCTCACCCCGAGGCAGGTGGCGGCCACCCTGGTCACCGGGACCGGGCTGCTCGTCGTGCTGGGTGTGATCGCGGGCACCCTGGCGGGGGTCTCGGTCGTCGGCGAACTGATCGACCTGCAGGGACGGACCAGCGGCGTCGGCGCGGGCATCGGCCGCGCCCCCGCGCCGCTGACTCTGGCCGTGGCCGTGGCCACCGCGATCGGTGCGGCCCTGCTGGTCACGCTGATCCCCGCGCGCAGGGCCGCCCGCGCTCAGGTCCCGGTGACGGCGAGATAGGCGACCGGCGGGGAAGCGGTGCGGCCGGAGCCGCACCGAGAGGGTCAGCGGCGGGTGAGGGAGAACCAGTAGAAGCCGTGGCCGGGCAGGGTCAGCAGGTAGGGCAGGCTGCCCACCAGGGGGAACGGCACCCCGCCCCTGGCCTCCACCGGGGTCATGCCCTCGAAGCGCTGCAGGTCCAGTTCCACCGGCTGCGGATACTTCGACAGGTTGTTGACGCAGAGCATCACGTCGCCCCCGTCCTCGCGGACGAAGGTCAGCACCGCCGGGTTGCTGGACCACAGCTCGTTGTAGAGGCCGGTGCCGAAGACCGGGTGGTCGCGGCGGATCTGGAGCATCCTTCTGGTGAAGTGGAGCAGCGACGCGGGGTTCCGCTGCTGGGCCTCCACGTTGACCGCCTGGTAGCCGTAGATCGGGTCCATCACGACGGGCAGGTAGAGACGCCCGGGGTCGGCCTGGGAGAAGCCGGCGTTGCGGTCCGGGCTCCACTGCATCGGGGTGCGGACCGCGTCGCGGTCCTCCAGCCAGATGTTGTCGCCCATGCCGATCTCGTCGCCGTAGTACATGACCGGCGAGCCGGGCAGCGACAGCAGTAGCGCGGTGAACAGCTCGATCTGGTCGCGGTGGTTTTCGAGGAGCGGGGACAGGCGGCGCCGGATGCCCAGGTAGGCCCGCATCCGCGGGTCCTTGGCGTACTCGGCGTGCATGTAGTCGCGTTCCTCGTCGGTGACCGTCTCCAGGGTCAGCTCGTCGTGGTTGCGCAGGAAGATGCCCCACTGGGCGCTGTCGGGGAGCTTCGGGGTCCGGGACATGATCTCGGAGATCGGCTCGCGGCTGCCGCGCCGTACGGCCATGAAGATGCGCGGCATGAGCGGGAAGTGGAAGGCCATGTGACACTCGTCACCGCCGACGGACGGGTCGCCGAAGTACTCCACCACGTCCTCGGGCCAGCCGTTGGCCTCGGCCAGCAGCACCCGGTCGGGGAAGAGGCGGTCCACCTCGGCGCGGACCTTCTTCAGGTAGGCGTGGGTCTCCGGCAGGCCGGAGCAGTTGGTGCCCTCACGCTCGAAGAGGTACGGCACCGCGTCCAGGCGGAAGCCGTCGATGCCCAGGTCCAGCCAGAACCGCAGCACCTCCAGCATGGCCTCCTGCACCGCGGGGTTGTCGTAGTTCAGATCGGGTTGGTGGTGGAAGAACCGGTGCCAGTAGTACTGCTTGCGGACCGGGTCGTAGGTCCAGTTGGACTCCTCGGCGCCGACGAAGATGATCGGGGCGTCGGGGTAGGAGGCCGGGTCGTCCGACCAGACGTAGAAGTCGCCGTAGGGGCCCTCGGGGTCGTGGCGCGAGGCCTGGAACCACGGGTGCTTGTCGCTGGTGTGGTTCATCACCAGGTCGGTGACGATGCGCAGGCCACGCCGGTGGGCGGACTCGATGAGCTGCACGAAGTCCCCGAGATCACCGAAGTCCGGCAGGATCTTCATGTAGTCCGAGATGTCGTAGCCGCCGTCGCGGAGCGGCGACTCGTACAGCGGGAGCAGCCAGAGGCAGTCCACGCCGAGCCACTGGAGGTAGTCCAGCTTCTCGATCAGGCCGCGCAGGTCTCCGGTGCCGTCCCCGTTGGAGTCGGCGAACCCCCGGACCAGCACCTCGTAGAAGACCGCTCGCTTGTACCACTGCGGATCGGCCGAGATGAAATCCTCGGGCACGGATTCCGGGCAGGGGGATGCGTTCATCGTGTTCTCGCTCACAGTGAGAAAGGGCAGGACGAAGTCACCGGATTGTCCGGTTGTGATGTGTGATGACCGCGCCGGCGGGAGCCGTCATCCCCACGAACTCCATGGCCTCGGTCGGACCGAATTTGTGATTCGATGCCGTCCGTTGTAGCGCTTTCTGGGCCGAAGACTACCAGCCGTGTGAGTGCTTCGAAGCCCCTCGATGAGACAGCCCCCTCCGGGTTCCACGGAATTTCCCCGGGCATCGCACCGTACCCCCGTAATCATGCTGTTACTTATCGTTTTTTTTCCTGAAACATGCGATAGGCACCCCGCTGACCTCGGCCGCCGTCCCGGGAGCGTGCCGTGGGCGCAGGTCCGTGCCCGCCGGGATTTCCGGTCCGCCGGACCTGCGCGGACCGCCCGAGAACGCCCGCCCGCCGGCCGGTTCCACGGCTGCCGCCTCCGGGCCGCGGGATCGGCGGCGCCCCCGGGCGCCCCTGTCGCCGGGCGTCCGAAGTTTTACCTAAGAGGCGGCGCGGGCGCCCCGGCCGCGGAGCGACGGTGAGCCCAGGCGGGTCAGGCCGTCCACGGCGGGGCGAGATCGGGGAGCCGGTCCTCGTAGTCACCCAGCCAGACCCCGAACAGCACCAGACTCCGCACCCAGAACCGGTCGTTCCAGCCGTTGAACCGGGCCAGGGCGTCCGGCCCCTCGGCCACCACCGCGTGCAGCTGCTCCGACAGCAGCGAGGGGACCCGGTCCGCGACCCGGGAGAGCATCCGGTGACCGTACTCCCTGGCGGGCGCGGCGGTCGAGCGCAGCGCGACCCTGCGGAGCGGCTGCTTGACCACGTTGGTGGAGGGCAGGGCCGCGACGCGCGGATTGGCCGCGTGCAGCAGCTCCCGATAGAACCGGCCCCGATCCTTGCGGGCCACCCCCACCGAGAGCGCGGCGTCGAAGAAGGCCGGATGCATGAACGGCGCCACGAACGACACCTCGGGGCCGACCAGGTTGACCGGGGAGCGGGCGATGCCCCTGGCGGTCCTGGTGTGCAGCACCGACAGCGGCAGCTCGGCCCGGTGACCGTTCAGCATCGAGGTCGACTGGGCGAACGCCGCGCCGACCGAGGAGGTGATCCAGGCCGCGGCCTCCTCGGACAGGAACGGCACCGACGGGGCGCCCAGCGCCAGGGAGCCGAGCAGCGCCGCCTTCCGCCCCGCCTCCGAGGATGCCTCCAGCGCGGCCCCGCTGACCATGAAGTTCTTCAGCAGCGGGCCCCCCGCCAGCCCGTCCACCAGCGTCCGGCCCGCCTGGTGCACCTCGCGGGCGAACGGGGTGTACCAGGCGTGGTGCGGAGTGAGGAACTCCAGCCGCCGCGCGACCGCCAGCGCGTCCTCGGGATAGGCCGAGGCGTCCTGGGCGATCACGCGGTGCCGTACACCCAGCTCACGGGTTATCGCGCGGGCGAAGTCGATGTCGGTGTCGGTGCCGTCGTCGGGGCTGGTCGTCCACGACTCCACGTCGGCGTCCCGCGCCACCGCGACCGAGCAGAGCAGCCGCGAGTCGTAGCCGCCGCTGACCGGCACCAGCAGCGGCCGCCCGTCGAACTCCTTGTAGACCTCGTGCAGGATCTCCAGCAACTCCTGTGTCGTACACCCCGCCTCGAACGGCTCCTCGCGCAGCCAGCGCGGCAGCCTCCGCTCGGTCGAGATCCGGCCCGACGCCCGGTCGAAGACCAGCGCCCCGGCCCCGGCCAACCGCTTGACCTGCGCGTACGGGGTGTCATCGCGGAGCGGGAAGGTCAGCTGGATGATCGCGGCCCAGGCGTCCCAGTTGACCTCGTACGGCGTGCGCGCCAGCGACAGCAGAGGCTCCAGCAGCGAGGAGAAGTAGACCGCCCCGTCCCTGAACAGGTAGTAGACGTCCACCAGACCGAGCCCGCCGGCGTGCAGCGCGATCCGCCTGCCGTCGTTGATCAAGCCGGGCGTCTCGAACTCCTCGGCCACGCCGATCCAGGTGGCGGCCCCCGCCGGGGTGCGCTCCCCCCAGGCGAACGCCCAGGTCCGCTCGTCCCGCCGGTAGGGCGGCAGCGGGGAGGAGCTGAACAGCGCGGCCTCGGGCGTCCGCAGCGCCGGTCTCACCCGGGGGCCGGCCTCTCGCAGCGTCTTCAGGGCGGCCTCGTCGAGGTGGCCGACGCCGCCGCAGACGTACGGCCTCACATTGAACGTCGGCCACTGCACCGTGCTGACTCCTCTGTGTCGCGATTGACCAAAGGGTATCCTTTGCCCGGCTCACGAATTCGGAGGACGGCGTGGCGGACGGGCAATTGGAAAGCACGCGGCTGGCTTTGCGGGAGGCCATGGCCGAGGCGGAGCGGGCCGCGGAGCTGGCCCGCCTGCTGGACGCGGCACAGGCGAGGGTCACCGAGGCGGAACGGGCGGCCGAGGGGCTGCGCGGGCTCCAGGAGCGCCTGGCCGAGACCGAGGAGCAGCTCCGAGCCGTGCAGGCGGCCGAGGAGAAGCTCCGCAGGGACCTGGCCGAGCAGCGTTACCAGGCCGAGGTGGCGAAGTGGAAGCTGTCGTCGGTGCAGGTGGCCCGCTGGTCCCGCCTCGGTGACGCCATCAAGACGGGCAAGAGCAACCCGGTGAGGCTGGCGCGCGGCCTGCGCGGAGCCGCCAAACCCGCCAAGCGCCCGAGCGCGCCCAAACGCCAGCCCGTCCCGCAGAAGACCTCGGCCAAGCCGGTCCCCGGCGCGTCCTTCCAGGCCACCACGTCCACCAGGACGGTCGGTGGCAGGTCGGTCAAGCTCAAACCCTTCCGCGTCCCGACCGGGCCGAACACCCGTCCGCACCTGACCGCGGCCGTCGTCGCCGAACCGCACGCCGAGGCGCTGCTGCGCTACGAGTGGCGGCAGACGACCGGTTTCACGCCCAGGGACTTCGCCCGGGTGCTGGCGGCCGAGGTCCCGCACCTGCTGCTGGTCGAGTCGGTCACCACCGGCCCGTGGGCCGGGGAGCTGGACAATCCGGGGGAGGGGCTGCGCACGCTGCTGTCCTGGTGCGCCGAGCGGGGCATTCGCACGGTCTTCTGGCACACCGGCGGCGAGGTAGAGCGTTCCGTGGCCGCCGCGGCGCTGTTCGAGCACGTCGTCACCGCGCTGCCCAAGTCGGTGGGGGCCTGGGCGGCGGCCCTGGCGGCGCGCGAGCCGGAGCCTGGTCGCAGGCCGCCGTCGCTGGGACTGCTGCCGTTCGCCGTGCAGCCCCGGGTGCACAACCCGCTGCCGCTGGCCGGAGACCGGTTCGACCGGGTGCTCCCCCTGGACGAACTGCTCCCCGGGCACCTGTCGTATCCGGACGTGCTCACCTCCTACCGGTGGCCCAGGGCGGTGGACTGCCCGCCGGGCACGGACGCCTGGCGGATGGCCGAGCTGGCCGCCTGCGGCACGCCGATCGTGGCGTCGCGCCCGGCGAGGGCCGGGCGGGGCGCGGAACCCGCCACACCCGGTGCCGCGGGCCTCACCACCGGCGCCGATTCCGGCACCGGCGCGGGCGGCGGTGCCGACGCACGCCGGGCCCACGCGGCGCTCCGCCAGGTCTACGGCACGGGAACGATGACCCAGAAGGTCGACGATCTGCTGGACGCGGTCGGGCTCCCCAGCGCCCGCGCCACCCTGGACATCTCGGTGATCATGATTGACCGGGGCGACCTCGACCACACCCTGGCCCAGGTCGTGCCGCAGAAGGGCGTCGTCCAGCTGGTGCTGCTCTCGGACGCCGAGGACGCCGCGGAGCGGGCCAGGGCCGCGCTGCCCGACCGGGTGGACGTCGTGGTCCGCGGCCACGACCCCGAGCTCACCGTCGGAGCCCGGCTGAACCGCGCCCTCGACCTGTGCGAGGGCGACCTGGTGGCGGTCATGGACGCCCAGGACATGTACGGCGAGCACTACCTGGCCGACCTGGCCAGGCCCTTCCTGTTCACCACGGCCGACATCGTGGGCAAGGCGGCCTACTACGCCCATCTGCGTGACGTCGCCGCGACGGTGCTGCGCCAGCCGTCCGCCGAGTACTCCTACCTCCCCGAGGTCGCCGGGGCCACGCTGCTGGCCCGCCGTACCGTCCTGCGCGGGATCGGGTTCGCCGACGTCTCCGAGGGCTGGGACCAGGTGCTGATGCGGCAGTGCCGTATGGACGGGATCAAGGTCTTCTCTGCGGACCGCTTCGGGTACGTCCGGCTCCGCGACCGCGACCGCTGGCTTCTCGGCTCGGCGCAACTGGTCGACTACGGGCCGCCGGAGGAGCACGCCCTGATCTGACAGGGTCCTCTTCTCGCCTGGTTGGCGGGTGAGCCGGTGTAGTTTTTACGGGCTGGGGATCGGTCGTTCCGGGTGGGCCTCTTCCAGCACGCCCGTGAGTGGGCCCCGCACGCGCGGGGATGGTCCGGAACGCGACCACTGGAGAACCCGGATCGAGCCGTCGGCCCCGCACCCGCGGGGATGATCCGTCCTGGCTCCCGCCCGGCGCCGCGCACGCTCGGTCGCACACCGCGCGGTGCGGCCCGACCTGTTCGAGGGGCGCCGCCGGCTCATCCCTCACCACGGCGCGGGGTGTCGAACGGCTCGGCGGCGGCTGGACCTTCCTCGACCTGACCCCGTCTGGCCGGTGAGGGGCAGGACCTAGGCTGCCAGGGGTGACGCCCGGTCAGCTTGGTGAGATCCTCGGCCTGCCGCCGACCCCGCGAGGGACGTGGGCCGATGAGGCGCTGTACGTCTCCTCGGCCGCGCTGCGCCGTGAGCGGCCTCCCGGGGAGCTGGCGGCGCGGTTGCGCGCGCTGCCCGGGATCGCGGACGTCCGGGTGTCCGGCGGGGGGCTCCTGGAGATCGTGGTGTCCGTGCCCGGGGAGCTGGTGACGGAGATCGGCCCGGCCGCCCCCGTCGCCCCGGCCGCTCCGATCGCCTCGAACGTCCGGAACGCCGCGGGCGTCTCGGGCGGCCGGGACGTCGAGGGCGGCTCGGGTGCTCGGGGGGTCTCCGGTGATCGGCTTTTGGTGGGGGCGTCGCCGTGGGCCGACTTCCCCCGCACCTGGCGCAACCCCGGGTTCGTCGTACGGTACGCCCACTGGCGTGCGGTCGCCGTACAGCGCTGGGCCGCGGAGCTGGGCGTCGGAGGGGAGTTCCGGCCGGAGCTGCTGGACGGCCCTCGGGATCGGGCGGTGCTCAGGCTGCTGGCCGAGGTGCACGGCAGGCGGCGGAGCCGGGAGCCGGGGTGGGCGGCCTACGCCGGGCGGCTCGCCCTGGCCTACCACGACGCGTTCGAGGGGGCTCCCGCGCTGCCGAAGGGGGAGGAGGGGCCGACGGCGCTCCACGCCGCCCGGGTACGGCTGGCGGGGGCCGTACGGGACGTGCTGGCCGAGACGCTGGCGGTATTTGGCGAGACGGCACCCGACAGGTTGTGATAAACCCTGAAAAATAGAATATTTGGGAGGGCGTGTGAGCGATCCGCTGGGCTGGGGGGCCGGTGGGTCACGGCGGCCCGGGGTCGTCCGGCGGGCGCTGCCGACGGCCGTCGCCTTCCTGGTCGTCCTCTGCGGCCTGGCCTATCTCCGCGGTGATCTCCAAGAGCTGATCGGGACCGCGCCCGGCTCCCCCCGCTCGGCCGCGGCCACGCACCCGCTCTACCGGGGCACCGGCCTGATCGACGCCCGCTGCGACACCCTGCCGGACAACTCCGAGGCCGATGTCAGAAGGACGCTGAACGCCCTCTCGCGCTGCCTGGACCGCATGTGGGCCACCACGCTGAAGGAGGCCGGCGTCGGCTACGAGCCACCCGGTGAGGTACGGCTGGTCGCCGACCCGGGGGAGGCCGCCTGCGGGATCGACGACTACGACTGGGCCGGGATCTACTGTCCCGACCGGCGCGTGGTCAACGTGCTGGTCGAGGAGGACCGGTCCTTTCCCATGATGTTCACGCTCGCCCACGAGTACGCCCACCACGTCCAGGAGATCGGCGGGATGGCCGGGGAGCGGGGTTCCGAGGTCTTCGACGAGGCGTGGTCGCGCCGGCTCGAACTGCAGGCCGACTGCCTGGCCGCGGTGACGCTGCGGACGGTCGAGCCACGTGTCCTGGAGAACCAGCGTCTGCTGGCCGAGGGCGAGAGTGACGCCGTGGACGACCAGGCGGAGGGCTACCGGCGGTCGCACGGCTCGGGGACCAGCAGCGCCGCGTGGATAACCCGTGGGGAGAGCGGCGGGACGATGGCGGCCTGCAACACCTGGAGCGCCCCGCCGGACGAGGTGTCCTGACCGTCCCGCCGGATATCCCCGGATACCCGGGATATCCCGCGCGTCGCGCGGGACCGTTCGCCGACCCGCGGGTCCTGACTGCCGGATCAGCATAAAACGTAAAAATATCCTGACAAGGATGCCAATAGCGCGAAAAAGGCATGTGTTTTCGGAGGAGTGCGTCTCGGTCCGTGGTCATCCGTCCCATGGGGATCAGCGGGTCCGATAGCCTCGATAGGGTGAGTCGCTTCGCCCACCCCGCCGGTGACCGGCACGCCGAAGTGCTGCCCGAGGATCGCCCTCCGCACGCACCTGCCGACCTGAACACGCTCGACCCCGCCATCTGGCCGCGAACGTCGAACCGCGTCGACGGTTCGATCACGATCGGCGGCGTGGACGTCAGGGATCTGGTCCGGGAGCACGGCACCCCGCTCTACGTCGTGGACGAGGAGGACTTCCGCTCCCGCTGCCGCGACTACCGGGAGGCGTTCGCCGACGGCGAGGTCCACTACGCGGGCAAGGCGTTCCTCTGCCGCGAGGTCGCCCGCTGGGTCATGGGGGAGGGCCTCGGCCTCGACGTCTGCAGCGCGGGCGAGCTCGCCGTCGCGCTGAGCGTCGGCTTCCCGCCCGAGCGGATCACCTTGCACGGCAACAACAAGTCGCTCGCCGAGCTGGAGAAGGCCGTCGAGATCGGCGTCGGGCACATCGTGGCCGACTCCTTCGAGGAGATCGCCCGGCTGGGCCTCCTCGCCGACAGGCACGGCAGGCGGCCCCGGGTCATGATCCGGGTGACCGTGGGGGTGGAGGCGCACACCCACGAGTTCATCGCCACCGCCCACGACGACCAGAAGTTCGGCTTCTCGCTGAGCAGCGGCGCCGCGGCCGAGGCGGCCCGGCGCATCATCGCGCTGCCCCAGCTCCAGCTCGTCGGCCTGCACTCCCACATCGGCTCCCAGATCACCGACACCGCCGGGTTCGAGGTGGCCGCCCGCCGCCTGGCCACCCTCCTGGTGCAGATCAAGCGGGAGCACGGCGTCGCCCTGCCCGAGCTCGACCTCGGTGGCGGTTACGGCATCCCCTACGTCGAGGGCGACACCGCCCCCGAGGTGAAGGAGATCGCCGACAGCCTGCGGGAGATCGTGGTGAACGTGGCAGCCTCCGCCGGCCTGCCGGTGCCCAGGCTCACCGTCGAGCCCGGCCGTTCCATCGCGGGGCCGGCCGGTGTGACGCTCTACGAGGTCGGCACGGTCAAGGACGTCGAAGGACTGCGGACCTACGTCAGCGTCGACGGCGGCATGAGCGACAACATCCGCACGGCACTCTACGGCGCGGAGTACACCGCGCGGCTGGCCTCGCGGGAGAGCGCGGCCGGGCCGATGCTCTCGCGCCTGGTCGGCAAGCACTGCGAGAGCGGCGACATGGTCATCCGTGACCTGTGGCTCCCGCGTGACCTGGCCGTCGGCGACCTGATCGCCGTCGCGGGCACCGGCGCCTACTGCCGTTCGCTCGCCAGCAACTACAACTACCTCCCCAAGCCCGCCGTGGTCGCGGTCAAGGCCGGGGAGTCCCGGGTGATCGTCCGCCGTGAGACCGAGGACGACCTGCTGAGAGGGCAAGCGTGAAACGACCTGGAGTGCCGTACCGCCGGACGGGCGGAGCGGCCGGGGCGGCCCAAGAGGCCGGCCGCGGAACCAACAAGACGGGGAGCGCGACCACATGGCACTGAGAGTCGCCCTTCTCGGGTGCGGCGTCGTCGGTTCCCAGGTGATCCGGCTGATGCGTGAGCAGGCCGGCGACCTCGCCGCGCGCGTCGGCGCGCCGCTGGAGCTCGCCGGTGTCGCCGTGCGGCGGCCGGCGCGCCGCCGGGACACCGAGGTGGACCCGGCCCTGATCACCACCGACGCCGAATCGCTGGTCACCCGGGACGACGTGGACATCGTCGTCGAGGTGATCGGCGGCATCGAGCCCGCCAGGTCGCTCATCCTGTCCGCGATGAGCGGCGGCAAGTCGGTCGTCACGGCCAACAAGGCACTGCTCGCCGAGGACGGCGCGACCATCCACGCCGCCGCCAGGGCCAACAACGCCGACCTGTACTTCGAGGCGGCCGTGGCGGGCGCGATCCCGCTGATCCGGCCGCTGCGCGAGTCGCTGGCCGGGGATCACGTGCACCGGGTGCTCGGCATCGTCAACGGCACCACGAACTACATTCTCGACAAGATGGACTCCAGCGGCGCGTCCTTCTCCGACGCGCTGGAGGAGGCCCAGGCCCTGGGCTACGCCGAGGCCGACCCCACGGCCGACGTGGAGGGCTTCGACGCCGCGGCCAAGGCCGCGATCCTGGCCGGGATAGCGTTCCACAGCCGGGTGACCGCCGCCGACGTGCACCGCGAGGGCATCACCGAGATCACCGCGACGGACGTGGCCGGCGCCAAGGCCATGGGCTACGTCATCAAGCTGCTGGCGATCTGCGCCCGCTCCGAGGACGGCCGTTCCTTCGGGGTCCGGGTGCACCCGGCCATGATCCCCAGGACGCACCCGCTGGCGGGGGTCCGCGAGGCGTACAACGCGGTCTTCGTGGAGGCCCGCTCCGCCGGGCAGCTCATGTTCTACGGCGCCGGCGCCGGTGGAGCCCCGACCGCGAGCGCGGTGCTGGGCGACATCGTGGCCGTGGGGCGCAACCTGCTGGCGAGGACGCGGGGGCCGGAGGAGTCCACCTACGCCGACCTCAGCGTGCACCCGATGGGCGAGACCGTCACGCGCTACCACGTCTCCCTGGACGTCGCCGACAAGCCGGGCGTGCTCGCCCGGGTCGCCGACATGTTCGCCAAGCAGGACGTGTCCATCCAGACCGTCCGGCAGGAGGGGCACGGCGACGACGCCCAGCTCGTGCTGGTCACCCACCGGGCCACCGACGCCGCCCTCTCGGCCACCATCGAGGGCCTGCGGGAGATGGACATCGTCCGTGACGTGGTGAGCGTCATGCGCGTCGAGGGCGAGGACGTTCCATAGGTGGCGGCCCACAGGCAGGGGTCTCTTGAGCCTCATCCCACCCCACCCGGCCCGTCCGCCGGGTGGGCGTCCCCCGTCTCCACCGGAACGACCAGGGGCCAAGATCGGCTCCGCCGGCGGTGAAGCGCATGTGCGGCGACGGAGGGGAAACCGGCCTTCCCGCGGCATCCCGCGCCCTCGATGACTCCGGTGAGTGATCGAGAGTGAACGCCGGAGTCATGTTCGAGGTGCGATCGGAAGGGGGGCCGTGGCCTCGATATTCTTCCCTGGTGCCCGCGCAGCCGACTTCCGTCTCCCCGGCCCCTCTCGCGACTCCCGAGGGTTTCCTCCGATCGGCGCCGGAGAGAACCGCCGATCTGGCCTGGACGGGCCAGGAGTGGCTGGCGGCCTGTGAACCGCTCGGTGACCGGCTGGACGCCGCCGAGGTCGCCCGGCTCAGACCGCTACGTGCCCTGACCGTCCGGTGGCCCTCCCGCGAGGTCCCCGCCCACCTGGTCACCGCCCTCGCCGCGGCCGGGGTGCCGCTGCACGCGGCACCCTCCCCGGACTGGGTGGAACCCGGACTGGCCCGCCTGCTCGCGGCCTGGACACCCGAGGAGGGGGACGGCGGGCTCCGGTCGGTGGTCGGTCTGCGCCGGGAGGAGCACAGCGTACGGCTGCGCCGCCACGGCCTCAGGGCGGTGACCGGGAGGACCTGTGCGGCCACGCCCACGGTGAGCGTGGTGATGTCCAGCATGCGACCGCACCTGCTGGGCTCGGCGCTCACCCAGATCGCCCGGCAGCGGCGGGTGGAGGTGGAGGTCCTGCTGGGCCTGCACGGCGTCGCCGCGGACCACCCGGAGGTACGGCGGGCCGTGGGGGAGAGCGGCCTGCCGATCACCGTGGTCGAGGCCGACGCGGTCACCCCCTTCGGGGACGTGCTCAACCTGGCCGCGTCCAAGGCGGGCGGCGCGTACGTCGCCAAGTGGGACGACGACGACTGGTACGGCCCAGAGCACCTGGCCGACCTTCTCCTCGCCAGGTCCTACGCCGGCGCCGACATCGTGGGCGTCGCGGCCGAGTTCTTCTACCTGGAGCCGCTGAACGTCACGATCCGCCGTACCGACTACACCAGCGAGGTCTGGTCCGACCACGTGGCCGGGGGCACCATCCTGGTCGACCGGTCCCGGTTCGCCGATCTCGGCGGGTTTCCCGGGCTGCCGCGCGGCGTCGACGCCGGGTTCCTGAAGGCCGCGCACGCCGCGGGGGCGCGTGTCTACCGCACCCACGGGCTCGGCTACGTGCTCCGCCGTACGGTGAGCACCGAGCACACCTGGCGGCTCCCGCTCGCCCACTTCCTGCGTGTCGCGTCGAACCAGTGGCACGGCTTCCGGCCGAGCCTGATCCTGGAGGCCCCGTGATCCCGAGGATCTCCGGCAACGACTACCGGAGCCTCACCCCCGCCGAACTCGGCGCCTGGACGCCGTCGCTGCGGGTCAGCGTGGTCGTCCCCGCCTACGGCGGCCAGGACAAACTCGACCTGGTGCTGGCGGGGCTGGCCGGTCAGACCTACCCCGCGGGCCTGACCGAGGTCGTCGTGGTGGACAACGGCAGCGAACCCCCGCTGCGCCTGCCCGACCTCCGGCCGCCCGGCACCCGGCTGGTCGCCTGCGCGACCCCCGGCCGGGCGCACGCCCGCAACGCGGGGCTCCGGGCCGCCACCGGCGACGTGATCCACTGGCTGGACTCCGACGTGGTGCTGGACCGCCGATCGGTCGAGGCGCACATGCGCTGGCACCACGCGGCGCCCTACCTCGCGGTGACCGGTTACCTGCGGTTCACCCCGGCCCCGCCGCCCACCCCGGAGGCGGTGGCCGCCGCCGCCGACCTGGCCGACCTCTTCGAACCCGCCGAGCCGCACGCCTGGCTGGTGGACCTGATCGAGCGGACCGGCGGCCTCACCGGCAACCCGCCCCGCCCCTTCAGCCTGCACGTGGGCGGCGCCACCTCGGTCAACGCCGCGCTGCTCGCCCAGGCCGGTCCAATGGACACCGACCTCGTCCTCGGCCAGGACACCGAGATGGGCTACCGGCTCGCCCAGGCGGGCGCGGTCTTCGTACCCGAGCCGCTGGCCCGCGCCTTCCACCTGGGACCCACCATGCGGATGCGGGACAAGGCGCCGATCGACCGGGTCAGCCACGCCTTCGTGGCCGACCGGATCCCGGCCTACCGCTGGCTCCGGTCCCACCCGGCCAGGCAGTGGAAGGTGCCCTACCTGGAGGTGGTGGTCGAATCCGCGTGCGACCCCGGCGAGAACGGTCCCGGACACGAGGAGGTCCGCGGTGAGGGCGGTCCCGGATACGAGGAGGTCCGCGCGACCGTGGACGCCGTGCTCGCCGGTACCGTACCCGACGTCGTGGTCACCGTCCCCGGCCCGTGGGACCGCCTCCGGGCCGACGACCGCGCGCCGCTGGCCAGCCCGGACCTGGCCGCGGTGCTGATCCGGGGCCACTACGCCCACGAGCCCCGGGTGCGGTTCACCCTCGCCTCGCCTCCACCGGCCGTGCCGGCCGTGCCGTACCCGGCCGATGACGGAGGGGGCCCGGAGCCCTGGGCCGGGGTGCCCTACCGGCTCCGGCTGCCCCCGGGGTGGGTCCCGGACGAGGACAGCCTCGCGCGCCTGCTCGATCTGGCCGGGGAAGAGGGGTACGGCCTGGTGTCGGTGCTGCTGGCAGAGGGGCCGGGCACGACGATCGTCGCGGCCCGGCTGGAGCGCACCGCGGCGTTCGCCCGCGCCGCGATCGTGCGCGCGGAGGGGGAGTGCCTCGACGACGCCGTCGAGGACACCTTCGGGACGGTCTGGGTGGACGGGGAGACCTACGGGTTCCTGCCCGAGGCCCGGCCGCTCACCGGCCGCCGCAGCGCCTACCGGTCCAGAGTCGAGGCGCGGGCCGAGGTGGCCCGTCTCGCCGGGGAGACCGTGCGGCTCACCGGGGAGGTCGAGCGGCTCCGCGGCCAGGTGACCCGGTGGCGCGAGGAGGCGGGCAGCTGGCGTAAGAGCGCGGTCGAGATGCGCCGCGAGGTCGGTGGCCTGCGCAAGGAGCTGGCCGCCGCCAGAAAGGTCGTCCAGTACGGCCTGCTCTCCTCCGTCAAACGGGTGATCACCCGCCGCCGATAGACGAGAACCCCGGGTGAGTGCCGAGGGTGGTTCCGGCGTCCTCCTGATGCCGGGAAGATCCCGGCGGGAATGGATCAGCCCGGCGTGGGCCAGGCCGCCAGGCCGCCGGCGCCGACATCGGTTCGGCGCCGGTGGCGGGCGAGGCGTCGCAGGTTGGCCTCCGCTTCGCGGATGGACACGTTCACCACCTCTGTCCGGGCTCGGCCGTCGTATGGGAGACCACGTTGGAGGGATCGCCCAGCCACACACGCTGCCGACCGTCCGTGGTGACGGTGAGCCCGAACTTCTCATGCCCCGGACGCCCCCGCTCGTCCCACCAGCGGTGAGCGGCCTCGACCTCGTCCCACAGGCTGCGCGGCCCGCCCTGGTAGACCCGCGAGTCCGCGGAGCCGTCCTCACGGAAGAAAGTCGCCGCCCACGACAGGTCAGTCAGCCCGAACAACCACATCGCCAGCCTCCCGTACGGATCCCGCCCCGAGGTATACACACAATCGGGCACCAGCAGGCCGGTCATGAAATCGGCGGCGGCGAAGTCGGCGTCGTCCGGCAGTACAGCCGGGGAGGTAAGCGCGGTCACCGACTCGCGGGTGTCTGCCGGCCAGCCGTCATCGGGAATGTAGTCGCTCTGCTCCGGCCACTCCAGGCGCTCGGAGCGCACCTGCATGAATCGGGCGGGTACGGTGAAACGTCCGCTCGCGGCGCCGTCGTCGGCCACGACCAGGCGCACGATGGCGTCTTGGTCGGTATAGCGGGTTCCCCACGGCATTACCAGCACGGCGCCGGGCCGGCACTGGTCGATCCAGGCCCGAGGGACCTCGCGGACGGCGGCGGTCACCAGAATCCGGTCGTAGGGTGCCCGGTCCGGCCAGCCGAGCAGGCCGTCGCCGGTGACGACTTCCGGATGCCACCCGGCAGCGGCCAGCGTCTTGCGCGCCTGATCAGCCACCGCTTCGTCGATCTCGACCGAGACGACGTCGCGCTCGCCCAGGCGGGCCGACAGTAGGCCCGCGCACCAGCCCGTGCCCGTGCCGACCTCCAGCACCTTCGCGCCGTCGAACACCGACAGATCCCGGAACATCGAGAAGACCACACTGGGCATCGAACTGGAGCTGGTCGGCAACGTACCGCGCGTGGCCCCGGAATGGGGGCCGTCGTCCCACTGAGTGACGATGGGCGCGTCGCTGTCGGCCCAGCGGCGCCACTCGGCGAAATCGCCTACCGCAGAGACGGCGGAATCCCGGCCCTCGACCGAGGGCCACATCATCTCGGGCAGAAAAAGTGCCCGGGGAACCGCGTCATACGCCTGCACCCAATCAGGGGTCATCACGCCGGTCTCCAGCAGGAGATCACGCAGCGTTCGCCGCTCCGGTGCCCCGTCGGTCACTTCGACTTCGGCTTCTCATGCTTGCCCGAGTCCTTACCGCTGTCGGACTCCGGTTTCGTCTTCCCGGGAACCGTGAACGGCTGCAGCGGCGGCTCGGGCTTGCCCGAGTGGTCTCCCATGCGTCTTCCTTCCCTCGCCGGTCTCCTGACGCGGAGCGTTCGCCCGTAAGCGTAGAGTCCGGAAAGCGAGTCTGGTAGACGTTTCCGCGATGGATTCACGCATCGCCGATCCCCGTCGAGGGGCCGCTGTGTCCTGCGCCGACCCACCCGCCGTGATCGCCCGCGTTCCGGGCCACATGCCGGTATCCGGCCGAGCTGCTCGCCGAGCCCGCGCGCCGGCTGAGGGCTCCAGGGGGAAGGCGATGAGCTTCCTGTTGCGGTATGACGGCTTGTGGTGAGACCTCTTCCACCGAAAGCTCCACGCCTGTTTCAGGGGTATCGCGATCCATCCCGGTTCATGTCTGCCGACGTCGCTTTGAAGGCATCGAATCGCAACCGCCCTTATTGATCTTGCTGAGATCGCCTCAGTGAATTCCTTCCTCTGGGAACCAGGGTTCCTCAGAGATCAGGTGTCCAACAAACCGGGTTAACTCCACTCGACTCGACAGCTTTTGGGCAGGAAGAAAGTCTTTTTTCGGGTGATTGGAAATCAGGAATCGCGGCCTGACCGAATTAGCCATAAGGATGCCAGGCAAAACCAAAGAGGTCAGTCATTCTCGCGCCACCATGCAGACCTTATTTACATGCTGTGATTGCAGTACTAAACTTCCAAAAAATGTGATATATGACTTGTAACACAAGCCCATGTATGACACTTTGGAGACAGTCATCATCTGACGATGAGACTTCTCTCCGACAATGGATGCCCTGGCAGTGGTTATTACTGTGTTCTGTGGAGCATGGAGAAGTCCTGTCCATCTGTCCCATACAAGATCTCAGCGAGGAAATCGCATGGAAGGTACGGGCAGTCATGAAAAATTGTGCACTCCTGCCATGGGATGCAGTGCGGTCGACAGTGCGGAAATCTTTGGCGATCTTCCGGCGACCGTCCGCTTCGAACTCGAACCCGCCAGGCGTTTCATCGGCAATGCCGTGCAGGAGTACCAGAGATGTCTGGACAGCCGTAACGGCGACGGAGTTCCCACGCACCTGCCGCGCGCCTCGGCTCTCTTATTTGGGCAGCCGGACGGCGCCGAGATAACTATCGGAGACATCGAATTCGTGACAAATGTTCGCGACAGCGATGAGAGTGTCATGGCCGAATTTGAAGAGACGATCGCCCCACAGTTCGGCAATGTGTACAGGAATCCAGGGCGGGGGTTCTGGTGCGACAAAAAAGGTGTGCTGCAAGCGATCAAGAAACAGTCCGCCAAGGGCTTGGAGCTCATGGGGTCCATACATTCGCATCCGAACTGGCATGAAATCGGTCCACCGCATGAGCGATACCAGAAGCTCAGCGAAAATCCGACAAGGATAGATGAATACCTCTTCGGCCAGACATGCTGGCCAGTGAACGTGATCTGGTATATCTGCGGCGGCGGTGGCAGAATGGCGCACCGGGTAGCGGGATGGAGGTCTAGTTTGGGGCAATGCGAAAGCCTTGACATACGGATTCCGCTGGCGATCCGCGACGAATTTGACGTAGAATCGCCGCCCCAGCGATAGGTGTGGCGTTGGCGGAACGAAAACAAAAGGTCCTATCTAGGAGAATGAGATATGCCTGAGGTCTCGCAGGATGCCAGAAAGGGTCTTCCGGTGCCCGTGGTGACCATCAAACTCCCCGCAGCCTTCCATGTGCTGACCGGCGGCCAGCGGCAGATTCCTGTCGAGGGCGACAGCATCCGTGAGGTACTCGTTGGTCTTGACCGATCCTGCCCAGGTCTACTTGAACGGATCATGGGTCCAGAAGGGTCTGTCAGGCGCTACGTCAATGTCTATCGGAACGACAGCGACATCAGGGACCTCAATGGCCTCGAAACGAAAGTGGAGAACCAAGATGTTGTGTGGATAGTCCCGGCGGTAGCGGGGGGCAGCAGAATGGCACGAGCCTAGGAGTCAGGATGTCGGACATTCTCCCCCCGGAATTCTTCACCCATCCCGGGCCGTCTCCGCACGCGGCAACTGCAGAACTCAGGGCCAAATGCCCGGTTCACCGGATCAATATCCCCCCCGGCGCCCAGGCGTACGCGGTCCTCGGGAACAGAGTCGTCGAGCAGGCGTTCGGCGACTCGCGCCTGACCAAGCAGGTCGAGAACCTGCCCGACCCGTACCGGGACAAGGCCGCAGACAACAGCCTCCTCGTGATCGGCAACCTGGGGTTCGCCGACCCGCCCAAGCACACCCGGCTGAAAAGGCCCATCAGCCGGGCCTTCCTGCCCGGAACCGTCGCGCGACTCCGCCCGCGCATCCAGGACATCGTCGACGATCTCATCGACGCCTTCCCCGAGTCGGGTGAGATCGACCTGCTGAGTGCTTTCGCTCTGCCGCTGCCGCTCATCACCATCTGCGAGTACCTCGGGATACCTGTTGAGGACAGGCCGCTGTTCCAGGAATGGAGTTACGTCCTTAGCCAGGATCCGTTGCAGCACCCCGAAGCGGACCTGAAGAGGGCGAGCAGAGAGTTTCGGGGCTACTTCACCGAACTGGTGGCCGAGCGTCGCACCTACCTGCGGAATGACCTGCTGAGCGAGCTCATCAGAGCCAGGGACGCGGACGTTTTAAGCGAGGACGAGCTGCTGTCAACGATCCTCCTGCTGATCATCGCCGGGCACAAAACGGTTGCCAACATGGTGGGAAACGGAACGGCGTTGTTGCTCCGCCATCCCGGGCAGCTCGCAATGCTCCGCACCAACCCCGAACTGACTCCCTCGGCGATCGAAGAGATTCTGCGCTACGAGGGGTCCGCCGCCTGGGCCTCGCTGCGGGTCGCGGCGGAGGACATGCAACTCAGTGGGGTGGACATACCCAAGGGGAGCTTCGTGCACCTGTCGCTGTCCAGCGCGGGGCACGATCCCCAGGTATACGACGATCCGGAACGCTTCGACATTACCCGGTCGCCAAACCGCCACCTGTCCTTCGGCCATGGCACGCACTTTTGCATCGGCGCTCCGCTGGCCCGGCTCCAGGGCGAGATAGCGTTCATGACGCTGCTGCGCCGACTGCCGCAATTCGAGCTCGCGGTGGCTCCGGAGGAGATCGTCTGGATCTCCGACAGCTCGCTCAGCCGGGGCCTTGAAGCCCTTCCCCTACGACTGCGGGGGCGACTGCCGCGATGACGGGTCTGCGGAAGGACGTCACGCGGGACGTGTGGTTCGAGTCGTCGGAGTCTCTTGGAAGCGAGGAAGGATGACTGGGGAAACGGGCGGCCCGAGCATCGCCGTGGTGGGAGTCGGCGGAGTCGGCGGCTACCTCGGCGGCCGGCTCGCCGCCGCCGGGCACGACGTGCGGTTTCTTGCCCGCGGAGGAAATCTCGCCGCGCTCAGGCGAACGGGATTGCACGTCACCAATGGGTCAAGCGGTTGGTCCGTATCGGACCTGTGGGCGTCGGACGGCCCGCAGGACATCGGCGAGGTCGACTACGTGCTCCTCTGCGTCAAGACTCCGCAGTTGCCGGTGGCCATCGACGCACTGGACCTGATGGTCGGCGAGAACACCGCCGTGCTCACTGTGCAGAACGGGGTGGAGGCCCCCGAGCAAGTCGCGGCTGAAATCGGCCGCGGCCGGGTGCTCCCCGGCACTGTCAGGGTCGTCGCAACGCTGGCCGGTCCTGGCGAGGTGAGGCACGTGGGCGGCTCCGCCGCACTGGGCTTCGCCGAGTGGGACGGCAGCGTGTCCGATCGGGTCAAGCGGCTACGCGAGGTGTTCCGTGACGCCTCGATGACAGCGACGGAGCCGAGCGACGTCTGGGTCGACCTCTGGGCGAAGTTCCTCTTACTGGTGCCGATCGGCAGCCTCGGAGCCGCCACCGACGGGGCGACCATCGGCGAACTGCGGTCGCGCCCCGGCACCAGGCGAATGCTGATCGCCGGCATGCGGGAAATCCACGAGACCGGTGTCGCGCTCGGAATCGCGCTGCCGGAGGATGCCGTGGACACAGCGATAGGGCTCATGGACCGGCAGCAGCCCGACGTGACCTCCTCGTTGCAACGGGACATCCTGGCGGGGAAGCCGTCGGAACTCCAAGCATGGACCGGAGCCGCGGTCCGCCTCGCCGACCGGGCGGGCCGGACCGCGCCGGTCCACGAAATGCTCTACGAGTTGCTCGACACACGCGTATCGCGGACGGCGACGAATGAGTGAAGCCCGTGGATCGGGGCCTCGTGGAGTCGATCAACGCGGTGGCTACAGCATGCGCTCACCACCGACGGTCCCTGCGAGGACCTCGGCACCGCGCAATTCGCCCCTGTCCTTCTCTGCGCCAGCGCGATTCCACCACCGCCGAGGTCGTCCTTAGCTCTTTGGGCGAGGCCAGCAAGCCATGGCGATGGATCACTGACATCGGATCACATCCCTTCATCATCACGAGGAGTCTGTGGCGGTGAACGTAGAGTTGGCAGGACGTGGCACGCTGCAGAGCGTAGCGGTCTACCGGTGCACAGAGTCGTCGAATGCGGCAGGAAGTACGTCCATTTCCTTCGACCTGTCCAGTAACGAACTGGCTCTTCCCCTGCTGCCTTCCGTGCTTGCCGTCATCGAGGAAGGCTTTTCGCAACTTGCCCGCTACCCCGACCCGACAGCACGGGCCTTGACCGAGGAGATCGCCAGCCATCTGTGCGTTTCTACGAACATGTGCGGGTCTTGTCGTGAGCAAACATGCACAGCTACAGTCCCGCCAGGATTCGGCGATTACGTTGAGAGGTGGTGCATCCCATGTGGCCCCCGCCGCCGAGACGAGGAGCGTCAGAACGGGGACCTGACCCCCGAATCATGTCGCCGCATTCGAAAAACCCTGAGCGTCTTCTGCCGTCGACAGGCATCCTAAGGTAGGCATCGTATGAAAATCCTGATGATCAGCATGCCGTGGCAAGGGCTCGATACGCCGTCCAGCGCACTCGGAATACTGGGGCAGTGCGTCCGCAGAAACGCCACCGACTGGGCCATCGAGGAACTGTATGCCAATCTCCGGTGGGCCGAACACCTGGTGCGTGAGAGCAAAGACGTCATCACGTTGGCGGATTACCAGAATGTCGCGGACCAGGTGTTCCACGGTGTGGGCGACTGGGTGTTCACCTCAGCGCTGTACGATCTGGACACTTATAAGGTCGATGAGTTCTCCGAGTTCCTGCGGCAGCGGGACGTGGACCCAATGGTTCCCGCCGCGATGCAGAAGCACGCCCGGAAATTCATCCGTGCTCTCGCGGCCGAGATCGCCACCGGCCCGCCCGACGTGGTCGGTTTCACAAGCACCTTCATGCAGAACGTGCCGTCCCTTGCGTTGGCCAAGGAACTGAAGCGCCTTGTACCGGGCATCCTGACGGTAATCGGCGGCAGCAACTGCGACGGAAAGCAAGGTCCCGCCCTGCACCGGAATTTCGAGCAGATCGACTTCGTGGTTAGTGGTGAGGGCGAGCGTTCCCTGCCCGCACTGTTGGAGCGCATCGCCGAAGACCGGAACTTCGCTGGCATCCCTGGCCTCAGCTGGCGGGACGAGGGGCAGATAGTGGTGAATCCGCCCGCCCAGGGAGCGCTGCCGTTCGCCGCTGTGCCTCCACCCAATTACGACAGTTACTTCCAGGAGCTGGAGAAGTCACTTTTCCAGCAGCACGTCCGTCCGAAGCTGGTGTTGGAGACTTCCCGCGGCTGCTGGTGGGGAGAAGTACATCAATGCACGTTCTGCGGCCTGAACGGATCGAACATCAATTTTCGAAGCAAGGCCCCCGAACGCATCGCTGAAGAAGTCAGGAACCTCGCCGAGCGGTACAAGGTCCTCGACCTGATCATGGTGGACAACATTCTTGACATGAAATACCTCAGTACGGCCATGCCAGCGATAGCCGCCCTCAACTGCGATCTGAGGATCCACTACGAGATCAAGTCCAACATGACACGAGAGCAACTGAGCAGCTTAAAAGAGGCGAACGTCCTCTACGTTCAGCCCGGCATCGAGAGCCTGAGTAGTCACGTTCTGCGCCTCATGGACAAGGGGGTCAGCGGCGCGCACAACGTGCGGATGCTGCGCGATGGGGAGGATCTCGGTCTCAATGTGACGTGGAACATTCTCTACGGCTTCCCCGGCGAGACAGAGGAGGACTACCGCACTGTGCTCAAGAAATTCGCCACACTTGAGCATCTGCAGCCGCCGACAGGAGCGTGGCGAATAGCGCTGGAGCGGTTCAGCCCCTACTTCGAGGGTCCTGTTCAGGGATTCACATTCCGCCGTCCGGCCGAAATATACGACTTCATCTACAAGATGCCCCGGGATCAGCTCTACGACCTCGTCTACCTGTTCGACACTGGCAACCAGGGAATCTCAGGCCCCCTGGAGGACGAGTTGAAGCAGGGAGTCGAGGAATGGGCCAAGGCGTACCAGCAGAGCACCCTCTCCTGCTGGACCGATGACCGGGGCAGGATAATCCTCGAGGACCGTCGTGCCAGTTGGCCGCAGGAAGTCATCGAGCTGGACGACGTCCGGAGCAACGTGTACCTCGGCATGTTCCAGTGCGCGGCCAGGGAGGGCATACGTCGGCGGCTCGCCGAGAGCGGGTACGTCGTTGGGGCCGAGGAACTGGAGGAGATACTTCGTTATTTCGTCGATCGCGGCTTGGCCTTCGAGGACGAGGGACGGTACGTGAGCGTCGCCCTAGTGGTCAACCCGTACCGCCGGAAGCTGGTTAACGGCAAGGAGGTCGCGGCATCATGATGAACGCGCTGATGGACATCGGTGAACTCCGGACACGAGCTTCGGATCAGGGGCGTGCATCGGCTAGGAGCTGGCCCAGGGCCGCGACGCTGACCCTCGGCACCAACGGGGCCGAACTTCCCCCGGCCACCGAGCTGGCGGAGCTCCTGCCCCGTGTGCCGGTCGCCAGGGTACAGCTGGCGGAGTCCGCTGACTTCTCGGCACTCCCCGATCGCGCGATCGTGCGGATCACCGCGTTGCTCCGCGAATGTTCCTCGATCGGTGCGGGAGTCATCTGGTCCCTGATCCTGGGCGTGGAACAGCTCGACCTGATCCCGCAGCTCGATCACCTCCCCGCCCCTGACACCATTACAGTGCTGGAGGAGAGGAGTCCATTCGTCAGCAAGTGGCGTTCCTCCAACAATTTCGGCCTCCTGTACTTCCGTAAGGGTCCGAAATACCTGTCCGTCGTCGATCAGCGACCCGAATCTAGCAGGCGGATCATCGTGGAGGATCCCGCCATGATGGACGTCTTCCTTCAAGCTCTGGAGGGATGCGCGTGGGCCGAGGTGACCCGGACCCCGCAATACGCCGCCGCCGCGCGGGACCTGGTGAACATGGGTCTGCTCTTGTGCGTCGGAGACCAGTGCGTGACTCTCCCCGTACACATGCGTTCATGGCCCATCGGAGCCGTCCTCCTGGGGGGAACCCTCGCCTCGGCCGGAAAGAAATCGGGCGATGTGAAGGGGTAGTTCGGGCGTCGCCCGGAGATGCGGTTCATGTCGCGAAGAGCTCGCGGGCGCGTGATGAAACGGCGCAAGGATGCTTGCCAGAGCCGGTCGAAATTGTGCTGCCAAAAATTTCATCCATGAGCCTAATGAGATGATCATCGCGACACGAAAACCCGGCGATACCCCACGAACGCGGCAATCCATCCACCGGACGAGCCTGCCCGCAGGCCACACAAAGGGATCAAACGCCCTCTCGGACCGGCTTCATCCTCGAACCGCCGTAATCTCCGCCTTTCAACCTCAGAAGCTTTCGAGGCCGACATCCGCGCCTTGATCAAGGACTGGAACGCCGACCCCAAGCCGTTCATCTGGGCCAAGACGGCCGAAGAGATTCTCGGCTCACTCGCCCGCTTCTGCCAACGAATCTCAGGTGCAGGACACTAGTGTCCTGCACCTGAACAAAGCGATCTTTGTGCCCCAACTCCGGGAGACAGGATGAAAAACGCTCCGTGCAAGGGCGTCCTACTCAACCCTGAATCCCCAGAGCCGACGGGTGGTGAGACACCTTCCCTGCACAGGAGGACAACGGCGTCTCACAGGGCCGGATCGTCAGTAATTGCTGTTCATGGCGGCACGCACCTCGGCGAGAGTGACATTGGCCACAGCCCTAGCTCGCTCGTTTCCTTCGCGGAGGGTCTGGCGGAGGTAGGTGCGGTCCCGCGCGTACTCGGTTCGGCGAGCCCTGATCGGGGCTAGGTACTCGTTGACCGCCTCGGTCACAGTCCTCTTCAGCGCAGCGGCTCCCGCAGAGCCGATGTCCTCGGCCACCTGCTGGGGGGGCCGATTCTGGCAAAGAGCTGCCAGCAGGAGGAGGGAAGAGACCTCGGGGCGAGTGGCCGGGTCGTAGGTGATGTGGCGCTCGGAGTCGGTTTTTGCCCCCTTGAGCAGTCGGGCGGTCTCATCGGCGTCGGCCGCCAAGGCGATGGCGTTGCCCCGGCTCTTGCTCATCTTCGTACCGTCCGTGCCGAGCAGGAGCGGTGCGCTGGACAGCAGGGCGTCGGACTGGGGGAACACGGCGGTGCCGTTCCCGTAACGGTCGTTGAAGCGTCGGGCGATGGTCCGGGTGACTTCGAGATGGGGGAGCTGGTCCTGGCCGACCGGAACCAGATTGGCCTTGCAGAAGAGGATGTCGGCGGCCTGGTGGACGGGATAGGTGAACATCAGGCCGCTGACGGAGGACTGACGCGAGTGGGTGATCTCGTCCTTGACTGTGGGGTTGCGGTTGAGCTCGGCGACGGAGACAAGGCTGAGGAAGGGCAGCATCAGCTGGTTGAGCGCGGGGACGGCGCTGTGCGTGAAGATCGTGCTGCGTGCCGGGTCCACGCCGATGGCGAGGTAGTCCAGTACCAGATCCTCGACGTGCCCGGTCAGATTGTCCGCCACATCGCGGTCGGTCAGGACCTGGTAATCCGCGATGATCACGAACATCTCCACTCCGAGGTCCTGAAGACGTACTCGGTTGTGCAGCGTGCCGAAGTAGTGGCCCAGGTGCAGGCGGCCGGTGGGGCGGTCGCCTGTCAGCACACGAAATTGTCCGGGGTCCTTGAGGATCAGCTCTTCCAGCACCGCATTGCGGGCCTGCGCGGCAGACATCCCGAGCGTGTCGGCGGAGGGAGTTGAGGCAGAAGCGCCGGGAGGCACAGTCTGGGGAGTAGTGTTCACAAGGTCTCCTGGTACGTCGGTCTTGCCATCAGGATGGCACAAGCCTTGGCTGCGGCGAGGCTGTCGAAATGCCGTTCTGAGGAGCCCGCGAGTTTCGGGCACGGTCCCAAATATGACTATATGTGCAGCCCTATCATGCGGCCCGCTTGTCCTTCGACCATTCATCGAGCACTTTTGGTGGCGGACGACAACCGAGCGCAGAATGGAGTCGTCGAGCGTTGTAGAAGCCTTCGATATATTTGATCACTGCTCGGCGTGCCTCAGGGCCCCGGCACATCGAGGATTTGACCGGATTTGATTCTTGCCTACGGCGGATGTGAGGTCGGAGTCGGCCTGCAAGCCGGGTAATAACTGTCCAAACCACGGCACGGAGAAGGGCGCGATTCCCGAAGATCAGCTAAGATCCGGCACCCCTGGAGGCGATCTCGGCGGTGATGACCTTCGGTATCGCCGCGGTCGGCGGCGACTCCATCACCGCGATCTGCGACCGGGCCGCTGAAGCGCCGCAAGAGCTGCTCGTTCCCCCGGGCTGCCGGCGCGATCCGTTCACCGGGCTATGTCACCCACCCGGCGAGCGGACCATCCGCCGGGTACCGGCCGACGTCAACCACCACACCCGGCAGCACCGGGGCGTGGAGAACCGCGAGTACTACGTCCGTGACGTCACTTTCCGTGAAGACGCCGGCCAAGTGCGTACTGGGCAACTCCCGCATGTGATGGCCGCCATCCGCAACCTCGTGATCGGCGCGTTCCGGCAGAAAGGTCACATCAGCATGGCTCAGGCCCGCCGCAGACACGGCTGCGCCTCACGCCATCTGCTCACCCTATTCGCCCTGTGAAAATCAACCCTCAGCAGACCGAATCGTCAATGTGCCTGGGCCCTGTGCCTTCCCCTGAAGGAGAAGGTCCCGCGACTCCGCGGGGGTAGAGGCAGTCAAGTCCGCACCACCCTCATTCAGGTGGATCGCCACTCCAAATGATGTAGCGGGGAAACTCCGCCTGAAGTACCTCCGCCTCGCACGGGCCGAGAGATGCACGCCTATTCGTGCCGCCCATGCAGGTAAAGCTACGGACGGCAACTAGGCAGGTCGAGGAGCGTAACGCGCCGTTGTAGAAGAAACCTGTAGGGGAAGGGAAGGGGCGCGTTACGCGCCCCTTTCTCTCTTGCCTGTCAGGTGATCTCGTAGAAGCTGGCCGGCGCGCGCTGCTCGGCGGTCAACCGCGGCATGACATCCAGCAACTCGCGGACCGTGTCCTGACCGGCCTGCTGATGGCGCAGCCACTCAGGAGCCGCCCGTTTCAACTCCGACAGGATCTCGGTCGCCCGCCTGGGGTCCCCGATCTGAATGTGGGCGCGGGCCGCGTCCAGGCGGGCACGGTCCCACGTCGACAGGTCCGACAAACCGGCGCTGCGGGGCAACCTCTTGAACAAAGCGATCGCCTTCCCCGGCCGACCGGCGATGATGGCGTTCTCCGGGCCGATGAGAGCCGCGCTGAGCGGCCCGAACCGGCGTTCGGCGGGACGCCCTGCCTCCCGCCTTACCCGGTTGCCCGCGAGCATGGCCAGCTCGGCGTACTGAGAGGCGTTGCCGGGCTCGTTTACGTAGTTTGCTCAGGCGGTCGCCGGTTTCGACATCGGGGCTCCGGGGGTCGTTTGTGGTACCGTCAGGCACAGCCCTGCCCTTTGAGCTGGGTGGTGGCGTCGCCGATCTGCTGTCCGCGATGGCGTCCGCCGACCTCCAGCCGTTGGTGGGCTTGACCGCGACCTTTGACCTTGGATCACCGGGCAGTCCTGTACGGCGCGGCCATCTGGAGGCCGGGTGCGCTACCTGGCGGGCCGTGGTGGACGTCGCCGGCGGTGTCCGTCAAGTCGCCTGTTTCCCTGTGGCGGTAGTGTCCAGGTCAGCGAGGTGCCGGATGTGGGTAGGTGTACGGTCTGCGTGTCCGGGCTGATGGTGAGGGTGAATTCGTGCTGCGCCGGTCCGTCGGCGTCGTGCCAGGCGGAGACGGTCTGTTCGATCCGGTCCCAGAGCCGCACGGGGCCGTCCTGGGTGACGGTCCAGCCCTCGCCCACGGGGCTCAGCCAGGCGTACGATCCGGTGGCGTGGTCGAACAACAGTTCGGCTGCCTGTCCGCCGTTGCCGTCCGTGACCCGCATACGGCGACTGGCGGTGGGCGCGGCGAGCTGGGCCAGGAACCTCCCCATCCAGTCGTCCAGGATGCCGGGACCGTACCGTGCGGGCCGCTGCTCGCCGCCGCGGGCGGGCAGATCGCTGAGTGGCGGGGCGGCGTGGGCGCGGGCGGGCATGAAGGAGACGGTGCCCGGCAGAAACCGGCCGTGGGCGTGGCCGCCGCCGGTCACCTCCAGGGTGACGAGGCCCGAGCCGTACAGCCAGCCCGACAGGGTGACCAGGATCCGGCCTCCCGTGCTGGTCTGGGCGAGCCAGGTCGCCGGCACGGTGCGGACCGAGCAGGTCGCAATGATCCGGTCATAGGGGGCACGGGCCCGGTGTCCTCGCAATCCATCCCCGATGGCCAGGGTAGGCGCGTATCCGGCCGCGCCAAGCGCCTGGGCGGCTCGGGCGGCGATCGAGGGATCGATTTCGATCGAGGTGACCAGGTCATCGCCGAGGCGTCGGCAGAGCAGGGCGGTGGAGTAGCCGGTCCCGGTGCCGACCTCCAGCACCCGGTCGCCGTCGTCCACCGCCAAATCCTCCAGCATGCTCACAACCAGGCCGGGCAGCGTGGAGGAGGAGGTCGGCGTCCCCTGCGTCGGCTGGGCGTCCTCGCGGTATCGGCCATCCAGCTGCGTCACCCAGGTGGTGTTCTCATAGGCCAGCTCCAGCCATCGCGCCTGGCCGACCTCGGCGGGTGTGACCGGTTCCCACAGGGTTCCGCCGGGGCCGTCCACACGTCGGTAGACGCGGCCGCCCAGGAACCGCTCCCGGGGAACCCGCTCCACCGCATGGCGCCACGGCGCGGTGCGCAGATCTCCATCCGCCCGGAGAAGATCGGCCAGGCGACGGCGTAGAGCGACGGCTGAGGCATCGGCGCGGGCGCTCATGTGGTCGTCTCCAACAGATCCGCCAGGGCCGCCGTCATCGGCAGCCCGGTCTCCTCTTCCAGCCAGAGCCACTGACCGGCGCTGTTGCACTCATAGAAATCGAGCGAACCGTCTGGTCTCAGGCCGAAATCAAAGGCGCCGAACAGCAATCCGAATCTTGCCAGGTAGGCGCGGCACGCGTCCGCCACCTGAGCGGAGACGTCGAATACCGAATAGGTCACCTGCTCATAGTTCTGGCGGAAGTCGAGGTGGGGAGAGTCGATGCGGGCGGCGAAACACTCGGTACCGATCACCGTGATACGCACGTCGGCGACCTTGTCCGGGGTAGCGGTCTGGAACAGGTGCGCGGTGGCCGCGATCCGTTCGTCCAGCTCGCCGGGGTCCACGAGGTGGATCCACACGGTGGCCGCGTGCCCGTCATGTCGACGAAAAGTGGTGATCCGCAGCGGTTTGTAGACCACCGGGCCCTGTTCGGCTGCGAATCGGCGAGCTTCGGCGAGGCTGTTGGTTATGAGTGTCGGCAAGACCTGAAAGCCAAGTTGCGCGGCGGCGGCCAGCTGCCCAGGTTTGTGATCATGCCGCATGATGTGCCAGGGATGATTCACATACCGACAATCAGGTAGTGCGGCGAGTACGCCACCCAGACCGTACCGGGCCTGGGCCACGGCGAACCGGGCGTCCTGTTCATCCAGGCCGACTGGGGCCGCATACTCCGAGGGGCGCCGGTAGTACACCGACCGGACCTGCTCCAATCTGACGGCGCGGGAGCTGGTGGACAGCGTTCCCGACAGTCCTCCCGGCCCGTAGCGGGCCGCCAGCTCAATCCCGCCTGCCAGGAAGTCACCCGGATCCAGCCGCATCACCGTGACACCCCGGCGGCCCAGTTCGGAGATGACCGCGTCAGCGGTCGGATCATCCAGCCGGGTCACCACCAGAACGGGCTGGTCCGCCATCAGTCGGGCACGTATTCGGTGATGGCGACATCGTCGGGTGGCGTTGGCGTTGTACCATCACCGCCGCCGGTCGCCTTGGAGGAGGTCACGGCCTGGTTCGTGCCGTGCTTTCCCATCTCGATGGGCTGTCCGGCCTCGTCGAAGTAAAGGGTTGTCTGTGTTTCGGGGTCCAGCTCCAGGTCGGCGTAGCCGATGCCGACCAGCCCTTGGAACGGGGCCAGCCGGGTGGCACCCCACGGGCGCAGCAGGCTGACAGATTCATCCATATTCGCTCCTTTTTGCCATGTGTGATGCTTTGTTTTCGCCGTCACCCTTCACTGTGAAGGAGGTCGGCATCGCAATCAATAGGTGTCGATTATCTGGTGGGATAATCCAGTGGAGTTGCCTGGACAGCGGAAACGTCGTCACGGGATAGCCTCTAGAGCTGATCTAGGAGTGGTTGTCGCTTATGCTCTGAATTGGAATTAGGGTAATGCTGCTGACTTGGGGATGCGTTTCATAATTGCGGGGCGTTCTCAGCCGGCGGCCCCAGTGTGCCGGGCAGCGCAGGGGCGGTCTCCTCGGGGGCTGCGGGGTCCAGCGCTCAGCCACCCGGCCCGCTCGCGCATCGTCCAGGTGTTGCCCTCCAAAGAGACGATCCGCACCAGGTCGCCGGGACGTGGTGGCATCTTCCCTCTCACCCGGCCCGGTCGCCGTGGTCTGTGTCCGGTGCGGCCACAGGTGCCTGATCGGCCGGGTAGGCGATCTGGAACCACACCGCGTTTCCCGCCTCGTCGTCCTGGTCGCTGCCCCAGCCGTCGGCCAGGAGGTTCACCCAGTTCAATCCCCGGCCGCCGTCGCTGTCCTCGTCCGCCGCGCGCATCATGGGAACGCTGACGGCCGAGCCGTCGTCGATGACCTCCACGTGCACGATGCCGTGGCCGATCCCCAGGCAGAGCGTCACCGTACCGCCCGGCCGGGATGAGTCGCTGTGTACGACGGCGTTGGTGATCAGCTCGCTCACCAGCAACGTGGTCGTTTCCAGCACGTCGGTCGTCACGTGCTCGGCCAGCAGTCCCGCCGTCCAGGCCCGCGCCGTTCCGGCCGACTGCGGTACCCCGGAGAGGTCCCGCTGGTGCAGGGTGTGCAGGTGCACCCATCGCCTGGCCGTCGCCGTCCGGGGTGAGCGGTGGCGCAGGCTCGTCTTCTCCCGCGTCGTCACGTGGTCACCGCCGCCATGATCGCCTCCGTGGCGTGCTCGTCGAGTGCCCACACCCACTCACCCCGCAGCCAGAGCGTCGACCCCGGGGGCCGCCAGGTGAATACCGGACCCCGGGGGCGCCGCACCACACGCACACAGGTGCGCCCGCCCGCGACGGACGGGATCTCCAGAACCGGCGAACCGGCAGTGGGGCTGACGAGCAGGGTCGGCGTCCCGAGAACCTTCAGGTCCCAGCACAGCCGTACCAGGTGGATGAACTCTTCCTCTTGCGGATCGCGCGTGTCCATGGCTCGGCTCCCGAGGTGGCTGGCATACGACAGGTCGCACAGGTGTGAGCGGCAGCCGTGCGACGCGAAATCGCAGGCCCGAGGTTTCTCAGAGTGACTTAACCCACACGTGGCGTAGGAACATGATGTGTGCGCCCCGCCTCTTTTGGCAATAGAATCGTCAATATTGCCAAGCTGAATGACAGGATGAGCTTCCGGGGCGCTTGCCCGGTCTCCCAGGTGGCGACAGACTTAACGATCTCAACTCAGGGGAGAGTCAGTGTGAGCGCCGATCGGCCAGCTACCATCCGAACCCGCAGGCTGGCGGGTGAACTGCGCCGCCTGCGCGAGGTTGCCGGCTTGACCGGTGATCAGGCGTCCAAGTCGCTGGGCTGGAACCCCTCCAAGCTCAGTCGCTATGAAACGGCTACCAGACGAGTTCAGCCGAAGGATCTACAGGTACTTCTCGATCTCTACGCGGTCCCTGACGAAAAGCGGCAAATCCTCCTTGACCTGGCGAGGAACGCTCGGTTCAAGGGGTGGTGGGACGCCTACGGTGACACCCTCCCCACAGAACTCGCCGCGTACATCGCGTTGGAGGCCGAAGCCGCGTCGATCAGAGGGTTCTCGGCTCAGATCATTCCGGGGCTGCTTCAGACGGAGGAGTACGCTCGTTCCGTTATTCACGCCGGTTTGATGGATCTTGCGCCTCGGGGAGAGATCGAACGCCGAGTGGAAGCACGTAAGACCCGCCAGCGGCTTCTCGCGCGGGAGCCCGGACCTCTCGACTACTCGGTCATCATGAGCGAAGCGGCCTTGCGCAACAGGGTCGGCTCTCCTGAGGACATGCGCGCTCAGTGTCATCATCTGGTGGATCTGGCCCAGCTTCCCAACCTGACCATCCACATTCTCCCTTTCGCCTCCGGAGCTCATCCCGCGATGGCGGGAACCTTCTCGATTCTCAGTTTCCCGGCCCGCTACGACGAGGACGTGGTCTACATCGAGACCCTGACCAGTAACCTCTGGGTGGAGGACGAAAGGGACGTACACTGCTATACGCGCGTGTTAGATCATCTTCGTGCGATTGCGTATGGGGTCGATGAATCCATCTCTTTCATCGCGAAGGTGGCTGAGCAGCTTTGATCATCGATCCGCTGGAGGGAGCTGCGAGATGACTGTTCCTGAGCAAGCTGTGTGGCGGACCAGCAGCTTGAGTGCTAACGGTGCGGACTGTGTGCAAGTGGCTGTCGTCAATGCCTCTGGCACTTCAGGCCATGAGGCGGAGAATCCCCTGTTCCTGGTGCGCGACTCCAAGAACGTTGACGGCGGGGTCCTGACTTTTACGCCCAGCGCGTGGCGTGCTTTCATCGGCGGTATCAAGGGCGGCGACCTCGACACCTTGACCTGAGGCAGGAACACGGAGCATCCGGTTGGGCCGCCGACCGGATGCTCCGCGGGTTTGGTGTCCGGTGCCGGTGATGAGTTTCCCGCGGGGCGGGTGAAACGCGGTGTCCTGGTTTGGCTGGTGCTTCACCGTGCGGATTCGGCCCTGATCCGGCCGATCAGCGTCGTCACGGTATCGTCGTCGGTACCGCAGGCGTGGGTGAGCCTGTGGCCCCACCACCTCTCCAGGCAGTCGCGCAGCGCTCGCGACCAGGCGGTGTCCTGCAGCCACAGCGGCGTTCCGTTGGCCACCACGGCCACACCGCCGCCGGGGCGTACCAACGGAACCAGCGCGCGGAACACCTCGTCGTGGTTCATCCAGTGCAGGGCCTGGCCGATGGTCACCGCGCTCACGGTCCGGTCGCCGAGCAGTGCGCGCAGCGCTGGTAGGTCGGTGTCGGCTCCGATCATCCAGCTCACATTGGTCGTGCCCCGCTCGCTCGCGGCGCGTCGAGCACGGAGGAGCATGTCCGGCTCCGGGTCCACGCCGACGACCGCGCGTACCCGCTCGGCGATCGGCAGAGCCAGCTGGCCGGTTCCGCAACCGAGATCGACCACGGTGTCGTCCTCGGTCAGCTCGAACGCCTCCATCAGTGAGTCGATGACGGCCTGGGGGTAACCGCGTCGGAAGTCTGCCACTTCACCGTGGAAGCCCGAATCCATGGCCACAGCCTGCCCGCAGGGATCCTCACCGTGACAGCGCTTCAGCTCACAGCGTCGGCCCGGAAAAGGGGCGGGAGGGGGGGCAAGCTCGGCGTAGTCCGGGCGGCGTCGTGTGGGCAGCCCTGACCAGGGGGCGACCGTGCTGACTGTCCGCCGCCGATCGCGGCGCTCGCATCGGCACAGTCGGTTCCGTGCACGCGTGGTAGGGGTTGCGGCTGGTCCGCAGGCCGTCGGTGCGGGTGATCGTCTGCTCGGTGGAGCTGGCCACCCGAGAGGATCGCTGCGCGGAACAGCGAAAATCCGCTGGCATAGCGGGCCCGAAAGGGGATCTTCGACCGATCCGGGCCCGCGCCGACCACGCACCAGCGGAAGGGGCGGGGCACCCAAAACCTATCGGAGTATCCAGATAGGTCAAGAGGCTTCAATGATCATGAGTGGCAAAGGTGTGATCAGGGCTACCCTGCTGGAGTGAACGCGATTGAGGACCTCGTCAGCCGTACTGAAGAGCGCCGCCGGCGTGTGTCCGCTGGGCTCGACTCGAAGCGGCGGACCGAGCTGGGCCAGTTCTTCACTCCCAGTCTCGCCGCACACCTGATTGCAGAGATGCCCCACTTTGCCGACGTGAAAGTCATGCGGCTTCTCGACCCAGGGGCCGGCGTTGGTTCTCTCGCAACCGCGTTCCTGGCACGTTTGGCGCGTCAGGAATGGCATGGGCGTGTCGAGGTGGTTGCAGTCGAAATCGATAATATTGTGTTCCCGCATCTGGAGGAGACGCTCAAGGACTGTGCTGAAACGCTCGTACCATACGGAATCGAGCTAGAGATTAACGCCATATGTGGCGATCTCATCCAGCTCGGGACAGGTCTCAGTCGCGAAATAAGTCCATTTTCCCAAAGCTTTGACGTGGTCATCATGAATCCGCCGTACAAGAAGCTCGGCGCTAAGAAGAAAGAGCGCCTTGCGCTCGCGGCCCAAGGAGTCGACTGCTCGAATATCTATAGTGCCTTCATGGCTTTGGGGGTAATGAGCCTGCGTCCAGGCGGGCAATTGGGGGCAATCACTCCGCGCTCTTTCGCTAATGGCCCCTATTTTGAAGAGTTTCGCCGGTTCTTTTTGGAGAGTATGGCGCTTGATCGGATTCATGTTTTTGAGTCGCGATCAAAGGTGTTCGCCGACACGGAAGTACTGCAGGAGAATGTCATATTCTCGGCTACTCGCGCCGGATCGAGAGAGCGGGTAGTGCTTTCAGTCAGCGAAGGATACGCTGATGTGCCTACTTCTCGCACCGTTTCGTATGTCGAAGTCGTGAAGCATGATGATCCTCATCGGTTCATTCATATACCTGCGGACGAAAGTGATACTGAAACGGCGGAGGCGATAGCCAACCTTCCTTGTTCACTAAGTGACCTGGGAATGAAGGTGTCCACTGGAAAGGTTGTGGACTTCCGTGCCCGCGAGCACATCAAGTCACAGCCGGGAGAGGCAGATCTCCCTCTTATCTATCCGGGAAATCTAAGAGAGGGGCGCGTTAGCTGGCCTCTGCCCCTCCGTAAGCCGCAAGCTATTGCCGATCTTCCTGATACCCAAAAGCTGCTTCTTCCGGGTGAGCGATTCGTACTGGTAAATCGCTTCTCCGCGAAGGAGGAGAGGCGTCGAGTCGTCGCCGTGGTCTACGAGCCCGATGATATCAGGGCTCCTCGCGTAGGATTTGAGAACCACCTCAACGTGTTCCGTGGTAATGAGCGCGGCCTGGATCGCGAAGTTTCCTACGGCCTCTGCTTGTGGCTGAACAGTTCGATTGTGGACAAGTTCTTCCGTATGTTCAGCGGTCACACTCAGGTCAACGCAACCGATCTTCGGTCCCTCCGGTACCCATCACTCGATCAGTTGGCTAGTCTGGGCGCTGCTCTTGGTCAGGGATCATGGCCCGATCAGGAGAAGATCGACTCTCTGGTTGCTTCACACGTCCTCACTGCGGAGGCCCGTCCGTGACTGACGGTGGTCTGTTCAGCATCGAAGATGATCCCCTCAGGCGCAAGATCGAGCAAGCTCAATACCTCTTGAGGATGCTCAAATTCGATGAGGAGCGGAGCAATGAACGATCAGCTCTAACCCTTCTGGCGTTGCTAAGCCACGACCCTGAGACGGCTTGGGCCGACTCCACCAACGAGTTGATGACGACGCACGTAATTATGGCCAGGCTCCGTGAAAGGCTGAGTAAAGACTACAAGTCGAACACTCGGGAAACCATTCGCCGTCAGACCTTGCATCAATTTGTTGGCGCGGTATTGGTGGAGCATAATCCGGATGATCCACAGCGGGCCGTCAACTCCCCCAAGAGTTGTTACCGGATTCACCCTCAGGCGCTTGGGCTTTTTCAGTCTTACGGCGACTCGGTATTTGAAGCGCGACTCAGAGAGTATCTCACAGAAGTTCCCAGTCAAATCGAAGTGTATGCCCGGGCGCGTGAGCTTAGTCGTATTCCAATCGTACTCCCCTCCGGGAAGCCTTTTACTTTAAGTCCCGGCGGACAGAACATTCTGATCAAGCAAATACTTGAAGAGTTCTGTCCGCAGTTCACGCCGGGCGGTCAAGTTCTCTATGTTGGCGACGCGGATGCCAAATTTGCCATCTTCGAGAAAGAGGCGTTGGCCGCCTTGGGGGTAAGCCACATCGATCAGCACGGGAAGATGCCCGACCTGATCGTCTATATGCCAGGCAAGAATTGGCTCGTCCTGCTGGAGGCTGCGTCATCTCATGGGCCTGTTGACAGTAAGCGCCACGAAGAGCTGGCAACGCTCTTCGCCGGCTCTTCGGCTGGCCTGGTATACGTCTCCTGCTTCCCATCTCGTAATGAGATGCGTAAGTATCTATCGGCCATTGCCTGGGAAACCGAGGCGTGGTGTGCAGATAATCCAACTCATCTGATCCATTTTAATGGTGAGCGCTTTCTTGGGCCGTACGAAAAGTGAAGCTCATGTGTGAGGCGATAATTGGACGATTAATGCGTTTTCGTTTGGGTGCTGTTGTGTTGTGAATAAGCAAGTCGATCATTATCTCCTGGTGCTTGCGGAACGACGGGCTATCGCGTGGGTGCTCACCGAGCAGCGCATGGCCTTTCCGCCAACTGCTCGCTCCGAGGTCAGGGACCTTAAGCCAGGCGACGAGCTGTTCGTCTATGTCACACGCGGCGCCTATCAAAACCCCGGTCGTGACCGGGGAAGAGTTGTTGGGCGTGCCGTCGTCGTATCTCAGGTGGAGCTCCTTGAGGTACCGCTGAAGATCGGCGCGAAAACCTATCCGCGTGGTTGCCTCATCGACGTGCAAGAGCTGGCCGATTGGGGGACAGGCGTCGAGGTCGTCCCCTTGCTGTCCAAGCTCGAAGTGTTCCCGGACCCGGGTGTGTGGAGTGCTCAACTGAGGCGGCCGCTCTTGAGACTTCCAGCCCGAGACGCTGATCTGTTCCGTGTAAAGCTGGCCAACGTGGCGCGAGACCCTGACGAGGTGCTTGCAAGCTATGTCGATCGTGCGGAGCCAGTGCGAGGCCGAAGCTAGGAAGATCAGTCGCCAGAGCACCCGGCTGTCGATCGGGGTGGGCGTCGGGCGCATCGTTGAGGCGCTCGCTTCACGGGTGGGCGGGAGGCGGTCAGCTCGGCGTAGCCTGTCTTCCCGGCGGTTTCCGGAACCACTCGTCTACCGGGTCAGGGGAGGGAGGGGCGTTTTATCGGGGGCGGATCGCCGCTCGGAGTCGGCCGAGCCAGGACCTCCGCCTGGCGGGGGATGACGGGGCGGGTTCTCCGATGGAGGTGGGGGGTGCGGGCGTGGGGGGGAGTGGCGGGGGAGTGCGGCGGGCCGGCCAGAACTGGGTTCGGTCGCCGTGCCGTACGCCGTGGGTGGCCTTGATCGAGGTGACGACGTCGTCGGCGTCCAGCAGCCTCGCCCGGCCCAGCGCCTCGGTCCGCTCCAGGGTGGCCGTGCCGTCGTCGCCGAGGTCGATCACCAGCAGGCCGGACCGGTCGTCCTGGACGGCGGAGATCATCCGTTCCAGCGAGTCGCGCCCCAGCGGGACCGAGACCGGGCCCGTGTAGCGGAACGGGGTCGGCGCGGGGGTGGGGGAGACCTCGTCGGCCAGCCGTACCCGCTCGTCGTGGGCGAAGTACTCGCGCAGCAGGCGCAGTTCGAAGAACGGGTCGTCGAGCACCGGGCGGCGTCCTGTGGGCAGCTGTGACCAGGGGGCGACCAGGGTGACCCGTACGTCGCCGATCGACCCGTCGAGGGCGGCGCCGACCGCCCCGCGCACCCGCTCCTCGCCGCCCTCGCCCTCCGCGACGCGCAGGACCACCTCCACGTACGGCACCAGCCACCGCCGCCCCCGGTCCTTGCGCAGGTCACGGCGGAGCGGCACCCGGTGGGCGAAGTAGGGGGCGACCGCGCTGACCGCCCGCCGCCGGTCGCGGCGCTGCGCGGGAAGGCCCAGGTGCACGGCCCTGGCCGCCGGCTCGGGGACGAAGACCGCGCCGTGCGTGGCGAGCCGGTAGGCGAACTCGGTGTCCTCGCCCCTGAGCACCTCGGGATCGACCCCGCCCACGGCGTGGAAGGTCTCCCGCCGCATCGACACGGTCGGTCCCGTGCACACGTGGTAGGGGTTGCGGCTGGCCCGCAGGCCGTTGGTGCGGATGATCGTCTGCTCGGTGGAACTGGCCAGCGCCTTCGACAGGTCGAAGACGGTGGCCAGGGAGTCTTCGCGCACGTGGTCGTGTAACTCGGAGGGGGAGAGCGCCGGGTCCTCGACGAACATCTTCGCGCCGATGGCGACGAGGTAGTCGGTCAGGTGGTGCCAGCGGGCCAGCGCCTCGATGTGCTCGCGCCAGAGAACCATGTCCGCGTCCAGGCGCTGGATGATGTGCCCCTCGGCCAGCGCGGCCCCGGTGTTGAGCGCGTGCGCGATGCCCCAGCCTCCGGGGGCCGCGGGAGCGATCCGGGTGCCCGGTGGGGTGATCTCCGGCAGGCGCAGAGGCGGGTCGCTGCCGTCGTCGACCACGATCACCTCCATGAGGTGACCGGGGTAGGTCTGCGCGGCCAGGGCGGCGAGTGTCAGGTCGAGTCGGCGCTGGCCGCCGTGCGCGGGGATGATCACACTGACCGAGAGCGCCGGGGTCCACTCGCCGAGTGGGGGCGGCCTCAGGCAGGAGTAGTCGTTGTGCCGGATCGGGGGCCGGTCGATCGCCGCTCCGCCCGTCATGATGTGGTGCTCCTCGTCTGCGTTCCCGCTTTTCGGGCCGCGTTGACCCTACCCGGATTTGCTTAGGGTTTCCTGGGCAACGGACGCGGGACTTCCTGGATGAATGACGCCTGAGGTGTCCATGTGGTGGACAACGGATCCCGGGGCCGGGAGCGTTGCCCGTAGACTCGTTACCCAAACGGCGCAGGTAGGGCGCGCGTGGTGGCCACGCGCGGGAGGAGCAATCATGACCAGGGCGTGGCGTGGCCTGATCGAGGAGTACCGTGACCGACTTCCGGTTACCACGGCGACGCCCGTCGTCACGCTGCTGGAGGGCGGCACGCCGCTCGTCCCGGCGTACCGGATCTCGACGCTGACCGGCTGCGAGGTCTACCTCAAGGTCGAGGGCGCGAACCCGACCGGCAGCTTCAAGGACCGTGGCATGACCATGGCCATCAGCAAGGCCGTCGAAGACGGCGCGAAGGCCGTCATCTGCGCCTCCACCGGCAACACCAGCGCCTCCGCCGCCGCCTACGCCGTCCGCGCGGGCCTGACCTGCGCGGTGCTGGTGCCCCGGGGCAAGATCGCGATGGGCAAGCTGGCCCAGGCGCTGGTCCACGGGGCCAGGCTGCTCCAGGTGGAGGGCTCCTTCGACGACTGCCTGGAGATGACCAGGAAGCTGTCGGAGAACTACCCGATCGCGCTGGTCAACTCGGTGAACCCGTTCCGGCTCCAGGGCCAGAAGACCGCCGCCTTCGAGATCGTGGACGCGCTCGGCGACGCGCCCGACATCCACTGCATCCCGGTCGGCAACGCCGGCAACATCTCGGCCTACTGGATGGGCTACACCGAGTACGCCGAGGACGGCGTCGCGACGCGGGTCCCCCGCATGTTCGGCTTCCAGGCCAGTGGCGCCGCGCCGATCGTCAACGGCGCCCCGGTGACCCACCCGCACACGATCGCCACCGCGATCCGGATCGGCAACCCCGCCTCCTGGAAGCTCGCCGAGGCCGCCCGCGACGAGTCCGGCGGCGTCATCCAGGCCGTCACCGACCGTCAGATCGCCGCCGCCTACAAGCTGCTGGCCCAGGAGGAGGGCGTGTTCGTCGAGCTCGCCTCCGCGGCCAGCGTGGCCGGTCTGCTCCAGGCCCACGACCAGGGACTTGTCGCCCCGGGAGGGCGCATCGTCTGTACGGTGACCGGCAACGGTCTCAAGGACCCGGACTGGGCCATCTCCGGCGCGCCCACCCCGGTGACGATCCCGATCGACGCCCACGCGGCGGCCGTCGCCCTGGAACTCGCCTGACACCGTCTCCCCGATGCCCCTCCCTCCCCCGGGCCCCGCAGGCGGGCTGCGAACCCGGCCCCGCACGCAGTTTGGATCTGTCTGATGTCCGAAAGTCAAGAGGGGCCGGCTCGTTCCACGGCTGAAGCCGGGGGGCCGCGCCCAGGATCTCCGATCAGGGTCGTCGTCCGCGTCCCGGCGACGTCGGCCAACCTCGGCCCGGGGTTCGACAGCCTGGGGCTGGCCCTGGGCCTCTACGACGAGGTCGAGGCGTCTTTGTACGGCGAGGCCGAGGCGTCTGTGGCCGAGCCCGGCGACGGTCCCCGGCCCGGGAGTGTCGACATCGGGGTCGAGGGGGAGGGGGCGGGCGAGCTCGACGACGGCGAGGGGCACCTCATCGTCAAGACGATGCGCGTCACCTTCGACCGGATGGGGGTCCCGCAGCCGCGTGGCATCCGGCTGCGCTGCCGTAACCGGATCCCGCACGCGCGGGGGCTCGGCTCCTCCTCCGCGGCGATCTGCGCGGGCATCCTCGCCGCGCGGGCGCTGGCCGGCGCGCCGTACGAGGCCGTTCCCCACCGGGGCGGATCCGCCGACGTCCACCCCGGTACGGTATCCGCCTTCACCGACGACGACGTGTTCGCCCTGGCCACCGAGATCGAGGGGCACCCCGACAACGTGGCCCCGTGCCTCGCGGGTGGGCTGACCGTCGCATGGACGGACCACTCGAACGTACCGCATATGGTGAGACTGGTTCCACACGCCGATATTCGGCCCGTGGCCATCATTCCCCGGCACCGGTTGTCCACCGAGATCGCCAGGGGACTGCTCCCCGAGGACGTGCCGCACGCCGACGCGTCCGCGAACGCCGGGCGGGCGGCGCTGCTCGTGGCGGCACTGACCACCAGGCCCGAGCGGGAGCTGCTGCTGGCCGCCACCGAAGATCGGTTGCATCAGGATTACCGCGCGCCTGCGATGCCGCAGACCGCGGATCTGGTACAACGTCTGCGCGGGATCGGCGTCCCTACGGTTGTCTCGGGAGCGGGTCCCACCATTCTTGCGTTTTCCACAGGGGATACGCAGGATTTGATCGCACCGGAAGTGGGTACTGATTGGCTCATCCAGCCACTGGATGTCGAAACCCGCGGTGCCTGTGTTGTCCCTCCCGGGACACGCTGATACCTCTTCGACCTTCAGGGAATAGCTGTGTGCGCTGGTGATGTTAGGCTGGTAGCCGCACCAGGTGCCCCCTTGTTGGGTGCGTGCTTGTCAGCCACGCATCGCTGTACCATGTCCCACCCCGTGGGGCATGAGCGCCGCAGTGGCCTCCCCGAATCCGTCGCCTCCGAATGCTCCACATTCGGTTGGGGCAACGAGAGACGGCGTTTGAGGGGACATGCGCGTTTCGATCTACTTCGACATCTGGTTGCCGGTAGCAATCCGGGGGTGTCCTCCAAGCCCCACCGTCGGCGAATCTCGATGGTGACGGCCTGGGTACGCCCTTCTCCGACAGTGGCGGCGGCCCGTAAGGGCCGTCGAGGATCGCAACGTGCAACCCGACCCGGTCTGTCCCACCGGGTCGATCGCACCACCGGGACGATTGGCTGATCATGGCCACGCCCGACCCCTGGGAAGGACCCATTAGTGAGCGACACCACCGAACTCCTCTCCGACGCCACCGGCGCATCGCCGGCGGCCGGCGACACCCCCACCCGCCCCGCGGCCAAGCCGCGCCGTCGCTCCGGCACCGGCCTGTCCGCGATGGTGCTGCCTGAGCTGCAGGCCATGGCGTCTGGTCTTGGCATCAGCGGGACCGGGCGGATGCGCAAGAGCCAACTCATCGCAGCCATCCAGGAGAAGCAGGGCGTAACCGCCGAGAGCGCCCCGGCTCCCGTCGCCGCCAAGGAAACCCCGGCAGCCCCGGCGCCGACCCCTCAGACCGAGCCGGTCGCCGAGCGCCCGGCCCGTAGCCGGAGGGAACGTTCCCGCTCGGTCGCCGCCGTGGAGCCCGTGGCCGAGCAGGTCGCCTCCGCTCCCGCTCCCGTGGCCGAACCCGTCGCCGCCGCCGCTCCCGTCGCGGAGCAGCAGGCCGAGGCGGGCCAGACCGAGGGGCGTCCCGAGCGTGGCGAGAGCCGCCGTGAGCGTGGCGAACGCCGTGGCCGCAACGGCGACCGGGGCGAGCGCGGCGAGCGCGTCAACGACCGGCGTGAGCGGGGCGAGCGCGGCGACAGCCGTACCGACCAGCGCGCCGCCGACGCGGGCCAGAACCGCGGCGAGCGGAGCAACGACCGTGACCGGGGCAACGACCGCGGCGAGCGGGGCAACGACCGCGGCGGCGAGCGGGGCGACCGTGACCGCGGCGGCGATCGTAATGACCGCACCGGCGACCGCGGCGACCGTGGTGGCGACCGTGGTCCGCAGAGCCGTGGCGACCAGCACGGTGTGAGCGACGACGACGACCGTCGCGGCCGGCGCGGGCGGTTCAGGGAGCGGAACCGGCGCGGCCGGGACCGTTTCGACAGCAACGAGCCCGTGGTCGGCGACGACGACGTCCTGATTCCGATCGCCGGCATCCTGGACATCCTCGACAACTACGCGTTCGTGCGGACCAGCGGTTATCTTCCGGGCTCCAACGACGTCTACGTCTCACTGGCCCAGATCCGCCGCAACGGCCTGCGTAAGGGCGATGTCGTCACCGGCGCCGTCCGCCAGCCCCGCGACGGCGAGCGCCGTGAGAAGTTCAACGCGCTCGTCCGCCTCGACACGGTCAACGGCATGGATCCGGAGCAGGCGCGTCAGCGGCCCGACTTCAACAAGCTCGTCCCGCTGTATCCGCAGGAGCGGCTCCGCCTGGAGACCGAGCCGAACATCCTGACCACCCGGATCATCGACCTGGTCGCGCCGATCGGCAAGGGGCAGCGTGGCCTCATCGTCTCGCCGCCCAAGGCCGGCAAGACGATGGTGCTCCAGTCGATCGCCAACGCGATCACCCGGAACAACCCCGAGTGCCACCTGATGGTCGTCCTGGTCGACGAGCGTCCGGAAGAGGTCACCGACATGCAGCGGTCGGTGAAGGGCGAGGTCATCCACTCGACCTTCGACCGCCCCGCCGAGGACCACACCACGGTCGCCGAGCTCGCCATCGAGCGTGCCAAGCGTCTGGTGGAGCTGGGTCACGACGTCGTCGTGCTGCTCGACTCCATCACCCGCCTGGGCCGGGCCTACAACCTGGCGGCCCCGGCCTCCGGCCGTATCCTGTCCGGTGGTGTCGACTCCACGGCGCTCTACCCGCCGAAGCGTTTCTTCGGCGCCGCCCGCAACATCGAGAACGGCGGCTCGCTGACGATCCTCGCCACGGCGCTGGTCGAGACCGGCTCCAAGATGGACGAGGTCATCTTCGAGGAGTTCAAGGGCACCGGAAACCTGGAGCTCAAGCTCAACCGCCAGCTCGCGGACAAGCGGATCTTCCCCGCGGTGGACGTCGACGCGTCCGGCACCCGTAAGGAAGAGATCCTCATGTCGAAGGACGAGCTGCAGATCACCTGGAAGCTGCGGCGGGTGCTGCACGCCCTGGACATGCAGCAGGCTCTGGAGCTGCTCCTGGAGAAGATGAGGGAGACCAAGTCCAACGCGGAGTTCCTCCTCCAGGTCCAGAAGACCACGGTCAGCTCCGAGCGCGACTGACGGTTTTCGTAGTACGGCTCACGCCCCGGCCCTCACGGCCGGGGCGTTCGCCGTCTTCGGACCCCGTCTTCGGACCTCGCCTCCGGACGGCGGCTCCGGGGTCCTGCGGGACCCGGGCCTTCGGGATATCCACACCCTCGGGACGCCTGCTCGCCCCATTCCGCCGCGCCCGGCGTTCCGGCACACTTGAACGGGGCGGGGCCCCGGGCGTGACCGCGATCACGGTTGGGTGGAGGCGGGGAGCGGATGACGGCTGAGACGGGGGTGGGCGCGTCCGCGACGCGGACGCCGCTGCGCCTCCGCGTGCCGCTGGGACCGAACGGGCCGCTGGGGATGCTCGTCGATCCGATGACCTGGCGTGCCGTGCCGTACCTGTTGTTCAGCATGTTCTACGGCATCGTCTGCTTCACCGTGCCGGTGTTCGCGCTCCCGCTCGCGCTGACCCTGGTCGCCCTCTGGATCGGGCTTCCGCTGCTCGCGCTGACCATGCTCGCCTGGCGCGGCGCGGCGATGGCCGAACGGCGGCTGCTCCGGCTGGCCTTCGGCACGGTGATCCCCGACCCCTACCGGCCGTCTTCGGGCGGCAACCCGCTCCTGCGCTGGAAGGACATGTTCGTCGATCCGGCGACCTGGAAGGACCTGCTGTACCTGCTGCTGTTGCTGCCGGTCGGGGTCGGGGAGTTCACCGTCTCGGCCGTCCTGTGGTGTCTCGCGTTCGGCCTGATCCTCATGCCGCTGCTCGTCCTGTCCGGCTGGGGGCCGATCTCGATCATCGACGGACTGCTGATCGACACCGTCCCCGGGGCGCTGCTCTGCGTCCCGGCCGGGCTGGGGGTCCTCTCCGTCGCGCTGTACGCGACCAGGGGAATGGCGTGGCTGCACGCGCTGCTCGCCGTCGGGTTGCTGAGCCCGGGTAAGAGGGACCTGCTGGCCGCCAGGGCGGCTCACCTGCGGGCCAGCCGGGCGCGCGGGGTCGACGCGGCCGAGGCCGAGCGGCGCAGGATCGAACGCGACCTGCACGACGGCGCGCAGCAGCGGCTGCTCTCCGTCGCCATGGACCTGGGCCGGGCCCAGGTGCGGATGGAGAGCGACCCCCAGGGCGCCAGGGAACTCGTCGCCCAGGCCCACGCCGGCACCAAGGCCGCCATCGCCGAACTGCGCGACCTCGCGCGGGGCATCCACCCGGCGATCCTCACCGACCGGGGGCTGGACGCGGCGCTCTCCTCGCTCGCCTCCCGGGCGCCCGTGCGGGTGAACCTGTCGGTGGAGGTCTCCCACCGCCCTCCGGCCGCGGTGGAGAGCATCGCCTACTTCATCGTGGCCGAGTCCCTGACCAACGTGGCCAAGCACTCCGAGGCCACGGCGGCGTCCGTCCGGGTCAGCCGTGAGGGCCGGCGGGTGGTCGTGGAGATCTACGACAACGGCGTCGGGGCCGCGGCGCCGGGCGCCGGAGGCGGCCTGGCGGGCCTGGCGGACCGGGCCGCCACCATCGACGGCGTACTGAGCGTGGACAGCCCGCCCGGCGGCCCCACCCTGATCCGCGCCGAACTGCCCTGCGAGTGGTGAACACTTGACCGTATGCGGGTGGTGATCGCGGAAGACTCGGTGCTGTTGCGCGAGGGACTGGCCAGGCTTCTGGCCGACGGCGGGATCGAGACCGTCGCGGTGACCGGAGACGGTCCCGGGCTGGTGGCCTCGGTGGCCGAGCACGGCCCGGACCTGGCCATCGTGGACGTGCGGATGCCGCCGTCCCACACCGACGAGGGGCTGCGCGCGGCGCTGGAGGCCAGGTCGCTCCGGCCGGGGCTGCCGATCCTGGTGCTGTCGCAGTATGTCGAGGAGCGCTACGCCACCGAACTGCTCGGCGGGGGCGCGACGGCGGTCGGCTACCTGCTCAAGGAACGCGTCGCCGACGTGTCGGAGTTTCTCGACGCCGTGCGCCGGGTCGCCTCCGGGGGGACGGTCATCGACCCGGAGGTGATAGGCCAGCTGCTCAACCGCTATCGGCGGGACGATCCGCTGGGCTCCCTGACGGCAAGGGAGCGCGAGGTCCTCGCCCTGATGGCCGAAGGCCGCTCCAACACGGCGATAGCCGCCCGGATGGTTGTCACCGAGGGCGCGATCGAGAAGCACATCTCCAGCATCTTCGCCAAGCTCGGCCTCGGACCCGCCCCCGGCGACCACCGCCGGGTGCTGGCCGTACTGACCTATCTGGGGCGGTGAGCGGGCGTGACCGGGAGGACCTGGCGAACGCCTGAGAAGAGAACGCCCGGTGCCGATGGCACCGGGCGTTCCCGACCTCGCGGTCCGCTGACGTTCCGCGCTCCGTCGTCTGTACGGCTTGCGCCCGGGGTTGGGGACGCGAGTCGTACAGCGTGGGGCCGTGGCGCGGGGGCGTGACGCGCTGTCGCGTTCTCCGCGTTCTCCGCGTTGTCCGGTTACCGGTTGCCCCGGTGGCCGGACTCCGGCTGTGCGACGGGCGCGATGCCGCCTATGTCAGGTCGTTCAGCGGACGTCCACGAACTCGACACCGGACTTGGAACCGTAGGTCTTGCCGGTGCCCGGGAGCACGGCACGCCAGTAGGCGTCGAACTTCGGCCTGACCACCTTGCCGAACCTGCCGCTGCCGTTCGCCTTCGCGAAGGAGACGAACTTCCAGCCGGACGCGCCCCTCTTCTTGCAGTAGAGCTCGACCAGCTTGCCGGAGTAGGCCGAGCCGCCCCGGTAGGCGGTGCCGAACAGGCGGATCGACTTACCCTTTTTGATCTTGTTCGCGGTTACGTCGAACGAGACCTTCGACGCGCGCTTCCTGGACGTGGACTTACCGGCCCTGACGGTGAAGGTGTCGGCCTTCTCGTACTTGGCGCTCTCCTTGCCGCGTCCCGCGGTCAGCTCCAGCGTCCAGTAGCCGGTGGAGAAGTCCCTGTCGAACCAGGTGGTGCTGTACCAGGAGTTGGCGGAGTTGCCCTTCTCCAGCCGCAGGTCGACGGAGTCGGTGGCGTCGTTGCTGAAGAGGCGGGCGGAGACGGAGGAGGCGCCGATGATGCCGGCCTTGACGACCACCTTGGTGTCCTCGTTGCGGGTGATCACAACCGGGTCGGTCACCGAGGCGCCGAGATACTTGACCTGCGGGTCGACGTCGACGTCCTTACAGGTCGCGCTGTCGGCGCCCACCCGGCTGATCTTCAGACGGAGTTGCCATTTTCCGTCCTTGTCCTTGGCGGTGATGGTGAAGTCGCCCTTGAGGGAGGCGGTCTGCGGAACATCGGCGACCTTGTGCTCGGTGTCCGTCGTCTCGGGCTGCTTCGGCAGGGCGAGTTCGGTGGCCGCGATGACGGTTCCGTCGGCGCGAGTGATCTCGGCGGTCACCTTGGTCACGGAGCGGGCGACCTGCTTGGTGTTTCCCTCCACGGGCCAGGCGCCGTTCGCGTCCTTGTCCTTGAAGGGCTTCTTGAGAGTGGCCTCGAAGCCGACGGTGTTGTCGGCCTTCAGCGGCACGAAGGTGTCGCCCACCTTGACGTCGGAGATGTCGGTGGTGACGGCGTCACAGGCCGCCGCGGTGGCTGTGAAGGGAGTGGACTGGGTGGCGAAGGCTGAGGCCGTACCGCTGGCGAAGACGGCGGCCCCCGTTGCGGCTGCCATGAGCAACCGCGTTCCGTTCCTCATCATTGGTCCCCTTACTCGGGTAAAGATAACGGTAAATATTACGGTTTGGGCACCGGAGCCTAGTGGGGCTGATGTGACTCGTCTACACACGCGGGCCATCAGTTCGGGGAATGGTCCGTGGCCTGGGGTGGTTGGAGAATCTGGCACACTGGTAGCCGAACCGCAGCGGTTCCGGCTCCCGCCCGCGCGCACCCACGGTGTGCACAGCGCGCAAGCCTCACCGGCGAGAGACAGTGGCGACCCGGCGACCGCGCCTTGGAGAGGAACTAGAGGACATGAAGCCCGACATTCACCCGGAGTACGTCACCACCGCGGTGACCTGCACGTGCGGTAACACCTTCACCACCCGTAGCACCGCCAAGAACGGCACGATTCACGCCGACGTGTGCTCGGCCTGCCACCCGTTCTACACGGGCAAGCAGAAGATCCTGGACACCGGTGGCCGGGTGGCGCGCTTCGAGAAGCGCTTCGGCAAGAAGCCCGCGGGTCAGTAGCTCACATCCGGACGCCGGCTCGGAACCACCCCTCGCTTCTCCGAAGGGGTGCGCCTGGGTCGGCGTTCCTGGTGATCAGGCGGATTTCGCACGGACTTCAAGGGAGGACGCACGGTGAATCTCGACGAGCTGCTCAGTGAGTATGCCGAGCTGGAACTCAAGCTCGCCGATCCCGCCGTGCACGCCAACCAGGGCCAGGCGCGTACGTTCGGCAGGCGCTACGCCGAGCTGACCCCGATCGTCAACACCTATCGGGAGCTTGAGGGCGTCCAGAGTGACCTGGGCACCGCCCGGGAGCTGGCGCCGGAGGACGAGTCGTTCGCCCAGGAGGCCAAGGAGCTGGAGGCCCGCGTCCCCGAGCTGGAGCACAGGCTCAGGCATCTGCTGATCCCGCGTGATCCCAACGATGACAAGGACATCATCATGGAGATCAAGGCGGGCGAGGGCGGTGAGGAGTCGGCGCTGTTCGCCGGTGACCTGCTGAGAATGTATCTCCGGTATGCCGAGCGGGTCGGCTGGAAGACCGAGATGATCGACGCCACCCCCTCCGACCTGGGCGGCTACAAGGATGTCACGGTCGCGATGAAGGCCAGGGGCGACGACGGCGTCTGGTCGAGGCTGAAGTTCGAGGGCGGCGTGCACCGGGTGCAGCGCGTGCCGGTGACCGAGTCGCAGGGGCGCATCCACACCAGCGCGGCCGGTGTCCTGGTCTACCCGGAGGCCGAGGAGGTCGACGTGCGGATCGACCCCAACGATCTCCGCATCGACGTCTACCGGTCCAGTGGTCCCGGAGGCCAGAGCGTCAACACCACCGACTCGGCCGTGCGGATCACGCACGTTCCGACCGGTGTGGTGGCCTCCTGCCAGAACGAGAAAAGCCAGCTGCAGAACAAGGAGTCGGCCATGCGGATCCTCCGCGCCCGCCTCCAGGCCATCGCCGAGGAGGAGGCCAACGCCGCGGCCATGGCCGAGCGCAAGTCCCAGATCCGGACCGTGGACCGCTCCGAGCGCATCCGCACCTACAACTTCCCCGAGAACCGCATCTCCGACCACCGGGTCGGCTTCAAGGCGTACAACCTTGACCAGGTTCTGGACGGCGACCTCACGGCCGTCATCCAGGCCCTCCTCGACGCCGAGATGGCGGAGAAGCTCGCGGACCACTCATAGAACGCGCCCATGACCTTTCTGCTGGACGAGATCGCCCTCGCCACCGCCCGGCTCGCCGAGGCAGGTGTGCCGTCGCCGCGCACGGACGCCGAGGAGATCGCCGCTTTTGTCCATGGGGTGCGCCGCAGTGAGCTGCACACCGTCGCGGACGCGGAGTTCGACGCGCTGTTTTGGGAGGGCATCGCCCGGCGCGAGGCCCGTGAGCCGCTCCAGCACATCACCGGCCGCGCGTACTTCCGCTACCTGTCCCTGGAGGTCGGTCCTGGCGTGTTCGTCCCGCGCCCGGAGACCGAGGTCGTGGCGGGGTGGGCCATCGAGCGGTTGCGGGAGATGGACGTCGCCTCGCCGGTGGTCGTGGATCTCGGCACCGGCTCCGGCGCCATCGCGCTCTCCATCGCCCAGGAGGTCGCGCTGGCCACCGTGCACGCCGTGGAGGTCGACCCCGGCGCCTACCGCTGGGCCAAGCGCAACATCCTGGAGCACGGGCAGGACCGGGTCCACCTGCATCCGGAGGATCTGGCCGACGCCCTGCGCGAGCTCGACGGGCAGGTGGACCTCGTCGTCTCCAACCCGCCCTACATCCCGCCCGGCGCCGTGCCCCGCGACCCCGAGGTGCGCGAGTACGATCCGCACCGCGCGCTGTACGGCTCGGGCAGCGACGGTCTCGACGAGGTCAGGGCCGTGGAGCGGACCGCCAGGCGGCTGCTCCGTCCCGGAGGGTTCGTGGCCGTGGAGCACGCCGACGAGCAGGGAACCCCGGTCTACCTGATCTTCCCCGAGGAGAACGGCTGGCGCGACGTCCGCAGCCGTCAGGACCTCACTCGCAGGGATCGCTTCGTCACCGCCCGTTTCGGTCAAGAATAGGTCACGAATAGGATGGCATGCCGTGAGCCGACGTTATGACTGCGCAGACGCCGAACAGCGAGCCGCCGGTATAGCCGACGCCGCGACGGCCGTGCCGAGGGGCGAGCTCGTGGTGCTCCCGACCGACACCGTCTACGGCGTGGGTGTGGACGCGTTCACGCCGGCCGCCGTCACGGCCCTGCTGGAGGCCAAGGGGCGCGGTCGCGACATGCCCGTGCCCGTGCTGGTCGGCACCGTACGGGCCGCCACCGCCCTGGTGGAGAACCTCGGCCCGTACGGCCAGGACCTCGTCGACGCCTTCTGGCCCGGCCCGCTCACACTGATCTGCCGCGCCAACCGGTCGCTGTCGTGGGACCTGGGGGACGCCAAGGGCACCGTCGCCCTCCGGATGCCGCTGCACGCGGTCGCCCTCGAACTGCTCAAGGAGACCGGCCCGCTGGCCGTGTCCAGCGCCAACCGCTCCGGTGCCCCCGCGGCCACCACGGCCGCCGAGGCCGAGGAGCAGCTGGGCGACTCGGTGGCGGTCTATCTCGACGGCGGCCCGTGCGCCGACAACGTCCCGTCCACGATTCTCGACCTGACCACCGCCGTGCCCCGGCTGCTGCGCCAGGGCGCCGTCTCGGTGGGCAGGCTGCGCGGTGTGGTGGGTTACATCGCCACCGACAGTGGATCCGAGTCCGAAGAGTGATCATGGACCCGAGCGTTCCCGCCCTCCTCATCAAGGTCGGGCACTATCCGCTTCATCACGGCGCCGTCGGCGTCGTGCGGACACTGGGACGGCTCGGGGTTCCCGTCCACGTCATCGCCGAGGGGCGCCTCACCTCCGCCGCGCTCTCCCGGCACCGGTCCGGCCGGACCGTCTGGCCGACCACCGGGGCCGAACCGGCTGAGCGGCTCGTGCGGGGGCTGCGGGAGATCGCCTCGTCGCTTTCCGGGCGGGCGGTGGCGGTGGCGACGGACGACGAGGCGGCGATCCTGCTCGCCGAGCACGCCGACGCCCTGTCGGAACACCTGATCCTGCCGCCGGTCCCGCGCGACCTGCCGCGGCTGCTGGCCAGCAAGCACGAGATGTTCCGGCTCTGCCGGCGCTACGACATACCGGCGCCGGAGTCGCGGCTGGTCACCTCGCGCGACCAGATCGACGAGATCGTCCGTGAGTTCGTCTTCCCCGTCGTGATCAAGAACTCCGAGCCGTGGGTCCGGCTGGCCGCGCCGGCGGTCAACCGCTCCACCGTGGTGGGCACGCCGGAGGAGCTGCGCGAGCTGGCCACGGGGTGGCCCGCCGCGCCGTACGCGCTGGTCCAGGAGTATCTCCCGCGGCCGGAGTCGACGGACTGGATCGCCCACGTCTGCTGCGACGGGCAGGGGGACGTCGTGGCGGCCTTCACCGGGGTGAAGGTGCGCTCGTGGCCGCCGCACGTCGGGGTGACGACGTACGCCTACTCGGTGGACAATCCGGAGCTGGCCGCCCTGACCGCCCGGCTCTGCAAGGAGAGCGGCTACTCCGGCATCGCCGACCTGGACTGGCGGCTGGACCACCGTGACGGCAGATACAAGCTGCTCGACTTCAACCCCCGGGTGGGGGCCCAGTTCCGGCTTTTCGAGACCGAGGCCGGGATCGACGTGGTCCGGGCCCACTACCTCACGCTCACCGGGCAGGCGGTCCCGCCGGGGAGGCAGGTCGAGGGGCGGAGGATCATCGTGGAGAACCTGGACGTCCCGGCCCGGATCGCCTATCGGCGCGAGGCGGTGCGGGAGTACCGGATCCCGGAGGGGGGAAGGCGGGAGTTCGCCTGGCTCGCCGCCGACGACCCCCTGCCCGGGCTGGTCACCGCCGTCCGCAGCGCCCGCCCGATGATGCGGCGCGTGGTCACCCGGATCCTCGGCGGGAGGTCTCAGCACGGGTGAACAGTGGGAATGATTGTCCTTCATGTGACTTTTGATCACTAGGTAAGCCTGACTGACCTGCCATCCGTCTCTTCTTACGTGTTCGTACGTTGAGAGGCGAGAGCGGGACGGGTCCGCGCCGCCGTCGCGGTGACCCGGCTCCCCCTGCCGGCCGACAACGACGGCCCCGCCCGCGTCGTCCCGCCCGCGTCGTCCCGGCCTCGCGGCCCCGGTCGCACGTGGTGCGGCCCGGCGGCCACCCGCTGCTTCCCCGGTCGCTCAGACCATTCCGCCGGCGCCGCCGGCCGTGGCTCTCCTTGAGGGACGGGGTGGACGGCGTGGGCGGCGGGGTGCCCCATATGCTGGGAGGGAAACGTCACATATAGTGTGACTTTTGGTGTTTTTGGTGGTCAAGTAAACCTGAGGTGGAGATTATGCGTCCTTCTTGTGCTTGTCCGGCAAGAAGGTGAGATCGTATGAGTACGACGTCGACTGAGCGCAACACGGCCCACCTGTCCGCGTTGCTCCCCTTACCCCTCGCCCCCCGGCGAGGGCGGAGACGGTCGATCACGCGCGTGCTCGTCGCCGGTGACCTCGGTTCTGCCCTGCTGGCCTACCAGGTGGTGCTCGGAGCGAGGTGGTGGTGGGGCGGCTACGTCCCCTGGTTCGAGATGGTGTTCTCGGCGGGCCTGGTGCTCGCCTGGCCGGTGGCGATGTCCTTCGTGGGCGCCTACCGGGGACGGGTCCAGGCCGGTGGTCTGGAGGAGGTCCGGCTGGTGTTCAACGGCGGCCTCGGCCTGGCGGCGGTCGTCGCGATCGGCGCCTACGTCACCAAAATCATGATCGCCAGAAGCATCGTCATGGCCATGCTGCCCCTGGCCATCCTGCTCACCCTCACCTTCCGCCGCTGTCTGCGCGGCTGGCTGCGGCGTAAGGACCCGAGTGGGGAGGCCGCCCACGGCGTCGTGGCCGTCGGGCACCGGGCGTCGGTGCTCGACCTGGTGATGGAGCTGCGCTCCCAGCCCCGGTACGGCATGCGCGTGGTCGCGGCCTGCCTGCCCGGCGGGGCGGCGGCCGGGCAGCTCCCCGACGTCGACGGGGTGCCGATCCTCGGCGACCTCACCGATGTCGCCGACGTGGTGGCCAGGACGTCGGCCGACGCCGTGGCCGTACTGGCCTGCCCCGAGCTGGACGGCGCCGCGCTGCGCAGGCTGGCCTGGAGCCTGGAGATCACCGACACCGACCTGTTCGTCGCCCCCTCGCTGATGGACGTCGCCGGGCCGCGCATCAGCGTCCGCCCGGTGGCCGGGATGACGTTGCTGCACGTCGACCACCCCTCCTTCGGAGGGATCAACCAGGTGGTGAAGAACGTCTTCGACCGGGTCCTGGCCGCGGTGGTCCTGGCCGTCCTCGCGATCCCGATGCTGGTGATCTCCGTCGCGGTCCGGGCCACGAGCGAGGGGCCGGCGCTGTTCCGGCACACCCGGGTGGGGCTGGGCGGCCGGGAGTTCCAGGTCCTGAAGTTCCGGACCATGGTCAACGGCGCGGATCGGCCGGCCGGCGCCGGCTCCGAGGGGGCGCCGGTCAAGCGGCGGGAGGACCCGCGTATCACCAAAGTGGGAACGTTCCTACGCCGCTCCTCCCTCGACGAGCTCCCGCAGCTCGTCAACGTGCTCCGCGGTGAGATGTCGCTCGTCGGACCACGCCCGCTGGTGCCCGAGGAGTTCGCCATGTACGGCGCCGACATCCACCGGAGGCTGGTCGTCCGCCCGGGGATGACGGGCCTGTGGCAGGTCAGCGGCCGTTCCGACCTCTCCTGGGAGGAGCGGATGCGGATGGACCTGCGCTATGTCGAGAACTGGTCCCTCGCCCTGGACCTGCAACTGCTCTGGAAGACTTGGGGGGCGGTTGCGCGGGCCAGGGGAGCCTACTGATCCCGGCCGGTCCTCAGCGGACCTGGTCGACCGCGTTGCCGCCGTCGTTCTCCCTGACGTAGTCGTCGACGCGGTCGTCCTGGATCGCCCGGCTGAGGTCCCGGACCCTCGGCATGTCCAGATAGACCACGCTCTGCGGACCCCGCATGCCGGTGCCCTTCACCGACATGGTGACGTAGTCGAGCGTGTCGAGACCGGCCAGTTCGAACACCCGCGATCTGAGGATCCCGGGGGTGACCCCGGAGTCGACGCTGATCGTCTTGGTCAGGGAGCGCAGCAGGTCGTTGACCTTCACCGGGTTGGCGAGGGTCTCGGCGCTGAGCACCTTGTCGGCGATGGAGTCGAGCAGCGCCTGCTGGCGCTTGATCCGGTCGAGGTCCCCGCCGGGGAGGTTGACCCGCTGGCGGACGAACTGCAGGGCCTTCTCGCCGTCGAGGTGCTGGCGGCCGGCCTGCCAGGTGACGCCGCTGAGCGGGTCCCGCACGGTCTGCGCCACCTCGACGTCGACCCCGCCGATCGCGTCGGTGGCCGCGGAGAACCCCTGGAAGTCGATCGCCGCGTAGTGATCGATCCGGACGCCGGTGAGCTTCTCCACCGTTTTGATCAGCAGGGCCGGGCCGCCCCAGGAGAAGGCGGCGTTGATCTTGGCCTTGCCCCTGCCGGGAACGGAGACCCACGAGTCCCTCGGGATCGAGATCACGCAGACCCGGTTCCGGCTCTCGGAGAGGTGGACCAGCATGATCGTGTCGGTGCGCTGCTGACCGGGCCGCCAGAGCCGGGCCGCCGCGTCCTTGCCGGTGGTCGTCCCCGTGGAGCGGGTGTCGGTCCCCACCAGCAGCCAGTTCTCTCCCACCCCCGCCTCGGGCGGGGGCCGATCGGCCTCCAGGGTGGGCAGGGCGTCGGGGATGCGGACGATGTCGCTGTCGAGACTGCTCTGGAATGCGTAGAGCGTTCCAGCCGTGCAGGCGCCCATCAACACCCCGGCGGTTCCGGTGATCAGCAGGAGGCGGAGGGCGCGATGCATGGGGGATGCCCCTATCGAGTCAGACATACCAAAAAAGTTGCTATGCAACCTGCGATACCTTATGTCGCGCTGGCACTGATTGACACTGCCGGCTCTCGTACTTGCACGTGTCACGGAGGTCATGGTGGGGCTTGACGCCGTGAGACGACCCGCACCCGGCGGCACCCGCCCCGGACGGCCGACGAGAGTGCTCCACGTGACCGAGTGCTGGGGCAGCGGGGTCGCCACCGCCGTGCACGCCTACATCAAGGCCACGCCCGGCCACGACCACTGGCTGCTGATGGCGCACGACGCGGCCGATCCGCTGCTGGACGCCGAAAGCCTGCTCAGCGGCCTGAGGATCTTCGCCGACGGGCACGTGGCCAGGATCCGCGACGTGGCCGCCGCCTACCGGGAGACCCGTCCCGACATCGTGCACGCCCACTCCTCCTACGCGGGCCTCTACGTCCGCTCCTGCCCGTCGATCCCGAGCCGGCGCATCGTCTACACCCCGCACTGCTACGCGTTCGAGCGGACCGACATCAGCCGTCCCATCCGGTACGGCTTCCGCCTCGCCGAGACGCTGCTCGCCCCGCGCACCGGCGTCGTGGCCGCGGTGAGCCCGAGGGAGGCCGATCTCGCGGTCCGGCTCCGCGGCGGCCAGCGGGTGGTCTACGTCCCCAACGTCGTCCCCGAGATCCCGGCCGTCGTCCCCGAGGTCCCGGCGGCGGGCGGCCGGGAACGTTCCGGACTCACGGCGATCTCCGTCGGCCGCATCTGCGCGCAGAAGGACCCCGCCTTCCTCGCCGAGGCCGCCCGCGCGGTCGGCCCGTCCACCAGGTGGATCTGGGCCGGCGACGGAGACCCGGCCCTGCGCCGGACCCTGGAGGACGCCGGGGTCGTCGTGACGGGCTGGCTCGCCCGCCAGGAGGTGCTGGCCCTGCTCGGCACCGCCGACGTCTACGTGCACACCGCGAGCTGGGAGGGCGCCCCGGTCTCCGTGCTGGAGGCGGTGGGGGCCGGGCTGCCCGTGGTGGCGCGGGACATCCCCGCGCTGCGCAGCCTGGGCGTGCCCGACCTGGTGGCGACACCCGCCGAGTGCGCGCTGGCCGTACAGGCGCTCCAGGACGACCTGCTCCGCCACGGCGCGGAGCGGCGCCTGGCCGACGCGCTGGCCGGCCACACCCCCCGGCACCAGGCCGCCGGGCTCGCCCACGCCTACTCGCTCGCCCTGGGGACGTCATGAGGATCGCGGTGAGCGGTAAGGTCCTCCGCCGCAACGTGGGCGGCAACACCTCCTACACGCAGACGCTCTACACCTCGCTGGCCCGCTTCGGGATCGAGTACGAGGCCCTCGTCCCCATGGGCGACGGGCTCGGCGGGGGCGCCAGGCAGCTCGCCTACGCCGTCGCGGACGGCCTGCTCTGGCCGGCCCGCCCCGGCCGCGCCGACCTGCTGCACTTCCCGGCCGACACCGGGGCGTTGATCGGCTCCCGGGTGCCGATCGCGGCCACGGTGCACGGCGTCGAGGACGCGCCGGTCCCCGGGCTGGCCCGCGCGCTCTGGAAGCGCACCTGGCTGGCCAGGGTCGGCAGGCTCACCAGGGTCGCCGACGCGGTGATCACCGTCTCGCACCACTCGGCGGGCGAGATCAGCCGGGTCTTCGGCCTCCCCGCCGCGCGGCTCCACGTGATCCCGCACGGGCTGGACGCGGGCCGCTTCCACCCCCTGGGCGACGGCGACGGCGCCCTCCTCGCCCCGCTGGGACTGCCCGACCGGTTCGTGCTCTACCTCGGCAACCTCGACCCGCGCAAGAACGTCACCGCCCTGACCGAGGCGACCGCGCGCCTGAGAGTCCCCCTGGTGGTCGCCGGAGGCGGATTCATCGGCTCGGGGCCGGTCGAGCGGGCGCTGGCCGAGGCGCCGCACGCCCGCTACCTCGGCCAGGTGCCGCACGAACTCGTGGCGCCCCTGATGCGGGCGGCCACGGTGTTCGCCTTCCCCTCGGGGCACGAGGGCTTCGGAATGCCGGTGCTTGAGGCCATGGCCTGCGGCACCCCGGTGGTGACCTCCGACCGGGCGGCGCTGCCCGAGGTGGCCGGCGACGCCGCCGTGCTCGTCTCCGACCTCGGCGCGCGAGGCATCGCGGCGGCGCTGGAGGGCATCCTGTCCGACGACTCCGCCGCCGCGGAGTTACGGGCCGGGGGGATCGGCCGGGCCGCGCTCTTCTCCTGGGAGACCTCGGCGCGCCGCCACGCCGAGGTCTTCACCTCCCTGGTCGAAGGCGGGGGCGCCACGGCATGAGCACCGTACGGCTGCCGCTGCGCGAGGGGGCGTGGTGGCTCCACCCCGCCTGGACCGCGATGCTCGCCACCGTGCCCGGGCTGCTGGCGGCCGGGCTGATCGGGGACGACAGCTTCCGCGAGTGGTGGCGGACGCCGAAGGTCTTCGACGACGGCAAGGCGCTCACCGTCACGGCGTTCATCGGCGTCTTCGTCGTGGGCTGCATGCTGCCGTCGCTGGCCAGGACGGTGCGGGCCGGCGACATACCGGTCAACCCCGGCCAGCGCCGGCTGCTGCTCCTGGCGGGCCGCGCCGCCGCCGTGCTCACCGTGACGGGCTACGCGGCCTGGATGGCCTCGGCGGTGTCGAGCGGACTCAGCCTCGCCGACCTGACGAAGGTCTTCTCCCTCAGCCCCGGCTCGGCCGACGCGATCAAGTCCGACCTCGCCACCATCGGCGGGGTGACGACGCTGACCCAGCTGGGCCCGCTGGCCATGGTCTGCCTCCTGCTGGACCGCAGACTCGGCGGCGGGCGGCACACCGCGATGTTCGCGCTGCTCGCCGGGCTGACGGTGGCGCGGGTCGTGCTCAACTCCGAGCGGCTCGCCCTGATGGAGATCATGCTGCCGATCCTCGCCGTGGTCTCGACGCTCCGGCCGGGCGACGGGCGGCGCCACTACCGCTGGCTCTGGGCCGGGCTGCCGCTGCTCGCCCCCTTCGCGCTGGTCATGCTCTTCGGCACGTTCGAATACGTGCGCAGCTGGTCCCACTACTCCTCGATCGTGCACATCGACTACCCCGAGTTCGTGCTGCGCCGGCTGACCGGCTACTACGCCACGGCCTACAACAACTCCGCCATCGTGGTCGACCACATCGGCCCCGGCCTCGCCTGGCCGTACTACACCGTGGGGTTCCTGTGGAACTTCCCCGGCGTGTCCGCGCTGCTGACCCCGGAGTCCGTGCTGGGCTTCGACCCCGCCCGGGTCTGGCCCGGCCTGCTGTGGCGGCTCGGCAACCCCGAGTACAACAACACCGGCGGCATGCTCGCGCCCCTCGCCGACTACGGGCTCGCCGGCGGCCTGCTCTTCTGGGCGGCGGCGGGGCTGGCCGTCGGCGTCTGCTACCGCTGGATGCGCTCGGGCGAGCTGCGCGGCCTGGTCCTCTACCCGCTGCTGTACGTGGGCCTGGTCGACCTGGTCAGATACTTCTACTGGGGTGAGGGCCGGGCCTTCCCCACCCTCGCCGGCGCGATGTTCCTGGCCCTGCTCGTGCACCGGCGGCGAGATCCCGGGATGAAGACGTGACTGCGGCGCGACGGGGGATGTGGACCCTCGCCGACCATGTGATCTGCAGCGGAAGCAACTTCGCCCTCATGATCCTCGTGGCGGGCAACGTCTCGGTCGTCACCCTGGGGGAGTTCGCCCTCCTCTACGGGTTCTACGTGGTGGTCGTGGAACTGTCACGGGCCGCGGTCAGCGAGCCGCTCCTGGTCCGGCGGCCCGAGGGGGACGCCGCGGTGCGCCGGGCGCTGGCGGACAGCTCCGGTTCCGCGGCCGTGTTCGGCGCCGTCGCCGGAGTGGTACTGCTGGCCGTGTCCCCCCTGCTGATCGGCTCGCACTGGCGGTCGGCCGTGGTGCTCGCCCTGCTGCTGCCCGCCCTGCTGGTCTGGGACGCGATCCGGCTGGCGTTCATCGCGATCGGCCGGCAGCGCCGTACGGTGCTGGTCGACATCGTGGGCGGGGTGGTGCAGGTCTCGGCGGCGTTCGCCGCGCTGCACATGAGCACGGGGCTGAGCTGGCTGGTGGCGGGCTGGGGGTTCGGCGGCCTGGTCGCCGCGGTGCTCGCGGTGGGCCAGGCGGGGACGCTGCCCCGGCTCACCGCGCCGCGCCGCTGGCTGCGCGAGTACGGCAAGCTGGTCCGGCCGTACTTCGTGGAGACGGGGGCGCTCTCCCTGGCGGGCTACGCCGTGCTGATCGTCCTCGGGCACATCGCGGGCCCGGCGGCCGTGGGCGCGTGGCGGGCGGCGCTGACGCTGTTCGGCCCGGCGAACGTGGTGATGGCGGCCGGCCGGGTCGTGGTGGTCAGCGAGCTCTCCCGGCTCAGGTCCGCTGCACCGGGCCGGATGCTCAGGTCCGCGGCCACCGCCGGGCTGCTGTGCGGGGCCGTGGGCGCCCTGGCGGGCACCGTCGCGACCCTCCTGCCGGACTCAGTCGGCCAGGCCCTCCTGGGTGAGTCCTGGGCGGACGTGGGGCCGCTCGTCCTCGCCTTCACCGCCCTGCTCGTCATCGAGGGACTCGGCCTGGGGCCCTACGGCGTGCTCCGCGCCATGGAACGGGTCCGCATGCTGTTCGTCCTGCGGGTGGCCGTGGCCGGAGGACGCGTGCTGGCGGTCAGCGTGGGGGCGGCGCTGGCCGGCGCGACGGGCGCGGCCACGGCCAGCTCACTGGTCGAGGCCACCGGGTTCCTGAGCGCCCTGATCCTGCTCACCGTCGTCTTCGCCGCCGTGCCTCCACGCACGCCGCCGGTAACACCCCGTCAGTCGAGAGAGCACCTGTGAACGCCAGAGATCTGATCGCCGGAGTCCGTAGAAACCTGCTGCTCGTGATCCTGCTCGCCGTCGTCGGCACCGGCGCCGGACTCGGGATCGGCCTGCTGCAGGCGGAGGAGTACAAGACCACGACCACCCTGTTCGTCTCCGTCGCCCAGGGCAGCCAGTCCAGCATCGACCAGAGATACCAGGGCACCCTGTTCACCCAGGAGAGGGTGCGCTCCTACGCCGCGCTCGTCACCACCCCGACGGTGACCAGGCCGGTGATCAGGGATCTCGGGCTGCCGCTGAAGCCCGAGGAACTGGCCGCGAGGCTTGAGGTGGACGTGCCGGTCGACACCGTCCTGCTCAACATCACCGCCCGGTACGGCGACGCGGCGACCGTGGCGAAGATCGCCAACGCGGTGACCGCGCGGCTCGTCGCGGTGGTCGCGGAGCTGGAGACGCCGGACCGGACCCAGATCTCCGCGATCCGCGTGAAGGTGGTCAGGGACGCCGCGGTGCCGGAGCGGCCGAGCAGCCCCCGGATCGTCCTCGACGTCGTGCTGGGGCTCGCGCTCGGGCTCGTCGGAGGGGTCGGCCTCGGCGCCCTGCGCGAGGCGCTCGACACCCGGCTCCACAGCGCGGCCGACCTGATGCGGCTGAGCGACCAGCCCGTCCTGGCCATGGTGCCCAAGGACGCCGCCGCGCAGACCACCCCCCTCGCCGGCGACCGGTTCGGCCCGCGCGCCGAGGCGTACCGCAAGCTGCGCACCGCCCTGCGCTTCGCCGGGGTCGACCGCCCGGCGAAGACGTTCCTGATCACCAGCCCGCTCATGGGCGACGGGAAGTCGACGACCGCGGTCAACCTGGCCGGAGCGCTGGCGGCCGAGGGCGCCCAGGTGATCCTGCTGGAGGTCGACCTGCGCCGCCCGGCGCTCGCCGGGATGCTCGGGCTCGTCGGCGAGGCGGGGCTGACCAGCGTGCTCACCGGGAGGGCTGAGCTGTCCGAGGTCGCCCAGTCGACGTCGGGGCCGCACCGGATCACCGTGCTCACCAGCGGACCGCTGCCGCCCAACCCCAGCGAGCTGCTGGGCACCCAGCGCATGCGGGACCTGCTGGACCGGCTGTCGCAGGGCTTCGACTACGTCATCCTGGACGCCCCGCCCCTGCTGCCCGTCACCGACGCGGCCGTGCTCGTGCCCGAGGTCGACGGGACCATCGTCGTGACGCGGGCGAAGAAGACCAGACGCGAGGAACTGCGCGAGGCCCTGACCATCCTGGAGACGGCCAGGGGGCGCGTCATCGGACTGGTCTTCAACTGCGGGAAGGCGCCCGCGGCCGACCGGTACGGCCCCTACGTGCGAGACGGGGCCCAGCCCCAGCCCCAGCCCCAGACGCACGACACCGTCCAGGATCGGGCCCTGCCCGCCGCCGGGCGGAGGTCGAAGAGAGGGGGCACGCCGGTCAGCGGGGACCGAGCAACTCCCCCAGCGCGCGGCTGAGCGAGCCGCCGATCACCCTGGCGCACCTGCCGTACTCCTCCGGCGGCTCGCCGTACGGATCGGCGATCTCGACCGGATGGTGGCGGGCCGGGGCGCCCCGGCGTCTCGCCACGGCCCGGACCACGGCGTGCGCCCGCCCGACGGTGTCGGACCGGTGGCGGACCTTCCGCCCCTCCGCGAGGTGGGCGAACTCGCGGAGGGTGAAGGTCTTGTGCATCGCGGTCGGCTCCATCGTCACCGCCGAGCCCCGGTGCCCGGTCTCCATCGTGAGGATGAGATCCGAGTCGTTGACGAGGGCGCTGTCCAGCGGTCGCGCGTGATGCGCCGAGCCGTCCAGGCCGAGGTTCCTCAGAGTGGCGAGCGCGTACGGCGCCATGGGGTGGCCCACCCAGGCGTGGGTGCCCGCGCTCGTCACCAGGACCGGACAGGCGGAGGACCGCAGCATCGCCTTGGCGATCATCTCCGCCATCGGAGAGCGGACGATGTTCGCCGTACAGACGATCAGAATCCGGAAGTCCTCTCTCACCTCGTCTATTTTAGCCGCGAGGTGAGAGATCAAGACCGAAGCGATCCTTGAGGATGCCCCGGATGTTGGGGTAGGTCTTGTTCATCTGGTGGGCGAGCACCCGGCCCCGCAGACCCGCGGGCCCGGTCTCGTCGAAGGGCTCGATGCGCGGCATCGCGAACAGGCCCGCGTGCTCGGTGTGCCAGAGAGCGCAGGCGTAGCCGAAACCCGCCTCGGTGACCGCCTCCACCTCGCGGGCGCCGTGCTGCCCGTACGGGTAGCAGAACCCGTCGACCACCTCGCCCGTCAGGTCCTCCAGCATCGCCCTGCTCGTCGTGAACTCCTCGGACAGCCGCCGGTCGCCGTCCACCGACGGCAGCCTGGGGTGGGTGAGCGAGTGCGAGCCGATCTCCATGCCCGCGGCGACCACCTCGCGGAGCTGCCCGGCCGTCATCACGTCCCTGGGGATCCCGGGGTCCCACGAGCTGTTCTTCCCCACGTGGCCCGCGACGACGAACACCGTGGCGGTGAAGCCGTACTCCACCAGGGCGGGCACGACGGTCGTGGCGAAGTCGGTGTAGCCGTCGTCGAAGGTGAGCCCCACCAGGCCGGCGGCCTCGCCCCTCGCCTCGGCGGCGCGGAGCTCGCGCATCGTGACGCCGCGCAGACCCCGGTCACGTAACCAGCGCATGTGGCGGTGGAAACTGGCCGGCGAGACCGTGATCCGGAGTGGGTCACGGTCGAATTCCGCCACAGAGTGGTAGACCCACACCATCGGTGACTTGTTCCTGCGAATCATTATGGAAGGCTCCAATCGCATCTTGCTGCGCTGGCCTACCATATCGACGTGAATCCCACTCCACGGGTCGCTCTGGTCGTCACGACGATCGGCCGGCCCGAGACCCTCGACCGCCTGCTCCGTTCGGTGCTTGAGCAGAGTTCGCCGGTCACCGAGATGATGGTCGTCGACCAGAGCGGCGAAACCGGGACGGCGGAGGTCGTCGAGCGCTGGCGGGACCGCCTGCCCATCCGCCGGGTGACCACGCCGCGCGGCCTGTCCGCCGGGCGCAACGCCGGGGTGGCGGCGCTCGGCGACCACGACATCGTGGGCTTTCCCGACGACGACACGTGGTACGCCCCCGACACCCTCGCCCGGGTGCGCGAGGCGATCGGCGAGCGCGGGGTGGTCTCCGGCATGCTGCTCGACGCGGCCGGGCGACCGGCCCAGCTGGCCTTCGGGGCCGAACCCGCGGTCCTCGACAGCACCACCGTGTGGTCCCAGGCCATCGAGGCGACGTGTTTCTACACCTCGTCCTTCATGCGCGCGGTGGGAGACTTCGACGAGGGGCTCGGGGCGGGCTGCCCGACACCGTGGCAGTCCGGGGAGGGGACCGACCTGCTCCTGCGCGGCCTGCGGAGCGGCTGGTCGATCGCCTACGACCCGAGGATCACCGTCTACGAGGACAACCCCTCCGTTCCCGCGGCGGGCACCAGGGAGTCCCGGCTCAGGGCCCGCCACGTGGCGCGGGGGACCGGCCGGGTGTACCGCAGGCACTACGGCCGGCGAGACCGGCTCAGGACGCTGGCCAGACCGCTCGGCGGCGCGCTGCTGAGTGTCGTCCGGGCGCGCTGGGCGGAGGCCGGCTGGCATCTGCAGCGGCTGGTCGGCCGGCTGGAGGGCATCACCGGGATCCTGCTCCCGGCCCGCCGCCACATCTACTCCAGGACCTGATCACCTCCTTCTCCTCCGGAACGGTCCCGCGGGGCTTCTCCGGAACGGTCCCGTACGGGTGACCCCGGGTGGCCGTGACGGTTCCGGTCTCACCGGCTCGGACATGGGGCGCCGACGGCCGGTGTCAATGATCCATCAATGCCCACCGAGGGGGCCGTCGCCTTTAGGCGACGGGGGAATCGGGGGCGGGAGGGCCGCCAGGGCCCGAGCGTGCCCTGACCCGCT
>NZ_JBEXUG010000021.1:0-106925 GCF_040614315.1 Streptosporangium sp. NPDC006007
CGCTGAGCGGAGGGGTTCACCGCCTCCGGGACTCCCGGTCCCGGAGGCCGCGCTCATGGAGACCGCGCTCATGGAGACCATGCTCGTGGTCGTGGTCGTGGTCGTGGGTGACGATCTCGTACGGCTCCGCGCCCGCCGCCGCCACCGAGGCGGCGAACCCGGACGGGACCTCGACGTCGCCGACCAGCCAGCGGCCCGGCAGGCTCCCGGTGGGGTCGGCGACCAGCCACGGTGTGGTGAGCCTCGGGCCCTCCACCTCCTCCGCCCACCCCGTCTCACAGCGCACCGCGCCTTCACATCCCGGGCCGCCGCACACCAGGCCGCCGCACACCGCCCCGCCGCGCACCGCGCCGTCACACCGCCGGCCGTGTGCCGGGCCGATTCCGGCCACCGGCAGCCGCAGCCCCTGAGCGAGGCGGCCACCCGCGGCCTTGACGCAGGCCTCCTTGCGGGTCCAGAGCCGGGCGAAGACGACCGCCGGATCACCCGCCGGGCCTGCCGGAGGTTCTCCGCCCGAGGCGGGCTCCGAGGCCCGGGTGCCTCCCCCGGCGTGTTCCCGGCCCCGGGACCCGACCAGCGCGCCCTCCTCGGCGGGGAAGAAGCGGGTGGCGAACGCCACCGCGTCGAAGGCCGGACGGACCTTCTCGACGTCCACGCCGACGGCGCGGCCCGAGGTCACCGCGAGCAGCGCGAGCTCGCCGGAGTGGGAGAGGTTCGTCTCCAGTCCCGGACGGCCCACCAGCTCCGGCTTGCCGTACGCGCCGACACGCCATCGCAGCCCACCGGGTGAGGTGGACAGCAGCTCGCCGAGGATCAGGCGGACCGCGCCGTGCGCGGCGACATAGCGCCGGCGCGCCTGTTCCAGGACGAACCCGGCGGCCCGCCGCCGCTCGCGCCCGTCGAGCAGGGGGAGCAACCGGTCCACCGGGGAGGCGTCCAGCCGGATGCGCCACACGTGCACGGTCCCGGGGTCCGCCGCGGACCCGGTGGACGGGGCGGACCCGGTGGACGGGGTGCCCTCGCTGGGGCTCATCGGGCGGGCAGGCCGCTCACCGCGGCGATCTCGTCGAGGTTCACCTCACGGGTGACCAGCTCGACGAGCAGGCGCTCCAGGCCCGTCAGGAACGCCTTGATGACGGCGGGGGGCATGTAGAAGGTGTCGGCGATCAGACTGAACCTGAGCATCTCGGGCTCGCCGAAGACGTCGAAGGCCTCCAGGAAGAACTTCACGCTGTCCTCGTCGGTGCGATCCTCCCAGCGGAAGGCCGTGGTGGCCATCGCCTCCCTCAGTCCCCGCGCGGTGGGGTGGAAGCCCTTGGCCGGGGTCTGGGTGTTGGCCCACAGGTCGTTGAAGTAGCAGGACAGGTCGATCTCCACCCCGCGTTCCCGGCTCGCCTCACGGACCAGTTCGGCGGCGCGGGCCGGGTCGAACTGGCCGTGCCGGTAGGCGCCCATCGCGGCCGACCAGGTCGTCTTGACCACGTCCTCGAAGGACTCGCCGTGCAGGTCGACGGTGGCCAGCACCTCCTGGGTGAGGTTGCCGATGGCGTGGCGCAGTTCGGGGGTGAACCGGTTGCCGACGACGAGCTGGACCGCGCAGGCGGGCAGGCCGTTCAGTCTGCCGAGCATCGCGACGGTGGCGGCGAGCAGCACCACGGAGGTGGTGGTCCGGTAACGCTCGGCGAGGGCGTGCAGGGCGGGCGGGATGGCCCTGGAGGTCAGCCCGCCTCGCCAGTAACGCGGGGAGGGCACGGTCTCACCGCACGCCACCGGGAACATGGTGGGCGGCACCGCGGACAGCTGACCGGCCCAGTAGCGCAGGGCCTTGTCCATCCGCCGGCTCCCCTGGGCCGACCGCTCCCACTCCGCCTGGTCGACCGGCTGCCGGGATCTCGGCACCTCGGGCGGGCGGCGCCCGGCGGCCAGCGCGGTCAGCGCGGCGGACATCTCGTCGATGAGGACGCGGACGCTCAGCAGATCGGCGGCCAGGTGGGAGACGCACAGGATGAGCACCCTGGGCATCCCGTCGAGCACCCCGACCAGGGCGCGGAACGGCACCTCCGCCGCGTTGTCGAAGGCCGTGCCGACCATCCGCCGTTCCTCGTCCTCGAAGAGCCCGACGATGTCGTGGTCGGCGTCGGAGTCGGCGAGCAGCACCTCCACCTCCACCTCGCCGGCGGCGAGGACCTGCTGGCGGAGCTCTCCCGCGGCGTCGGCGCGGAAGAGGGTGCGCAGCGACTCGTGCCGGCCCAGCAGTTCGGCGATCTGGCCGAGGACGTCGTCGAGACGTAGTCCCTCGGCGGTGAGCAGCACCTGTGACACGTTGTAGAACGCGGCGTCCGGCATCAACTGAATGTCTCGCCAGATCTGTCGCTGACCCCAGGTGAACGGCCCGGTGGCCGAGCGCGTTCCGGTGAAGCCGACCCGGCGGCGCACCAGCTTTGCCATCACGGAAACCCTTCTTCGGTTGGAAGCCCTAGCGGGAGAGGCGGCGGACGAACACGAGCGTGACGGCGACCGCCACGAGGCCGCCCAGGTTGAAGGCGGCGATGGTGTGGTAGAGCCCGCCGGACTCGCCCAGTGAGCGGGCGAACCAGCCGCCCACCACCACGATGCCGGCGAAGTAGCCCGCGTTGAGCGCCAGTGCCAGCGGGCCGCCGCCGATCTGCTCCAGAAGGGTCAGCGAGGTCAGCACCAGGCCCATGAACAGGTAGGTGGGCCCGACCACGGTGAGGTAGGAACTCGTCTCGGCCGCGATCTCGGGGCTGCCGGTGATCAGGTGGGCCAGCACGTCCCTGCCGAGCCAAGCGGCGAGCGCCACCACGGCGTACAGGGCGAGCGCGATCTGCAGACCGCCCTTCAGGGTGCCGGCGAACAGCGCCCGCCGCCCGGCGCCGCGCTGCTCGTTCATCACGATCGCGGTGGCCGAGCCGAGCACGATGCCCGGCATGATGACGAGCACCTGCAGGGCGTTGGCCCCGGCGAAACCGGAGATCACCTTGTCCCCGAACGGGCTGAGCACCCACTCCAGGGCCAGGGTGCTGCCGAACATGACGACGTAGGTGACGGCGACGGGCACGCCGACCCGGCCGAGGTGGCCGAACGTGCCCGGCCGCCAGGCGAGGGAGTCGCCTGAGCGCCAGAGCCCGGTACGGCGGAGCATGACCACCCCGAGCACGGTGCCGATGAGACCGGCCGCGCCGACGGCCACCGGGACGCCGGCGATTCCCCAGCCGAGGCCGAGGCCGAACAGGGCGACCCCGCCGAGCTCCACACCCGCGCCGGTCAGGGTGACCGCGGCACCCGCGCGGGCGTGTCCGTACCCGCGCAGGGCCGCCGCGGCCAGCATCGGGCCGAGCAGGGTCAGGTGGGCCAGCGCCATCCAGCGCAGGAAGGCCATGAATTCGTCGCGGGCGGCGTCGACGACGCCCAGCAGCCCGGCCAGGGCGGCGGCGGAGGCGAAGAGGAACACGCAGGTGATCAGGCCGACGACCAGCCAGGATCTGGCCATGCTCGCGACCGTGCCCATGACGTCCTGGCGACGGCCCTCGCCCCGGTTCAGCGCGGCGGCGACCTGGGTGCTGATGCCGAACGCGGCCTGGACGGCGATGAACAGGTTCTCCATCGGCACGAACAGCGAGCGCACGTAGAGCGCCTCGTCGCCGACCATCCGGCCCATCAGCGCCATCACCCCGATCGGGACCAGGACGCCGACGATCTCGGCCGTCATCATCGGCAGGGCCAGTGAGACGATCCGCCGGCGGGCGGCGGGGACGTTCGCCGGCGGCGCGGGCTGGGCGAGCGTCCGCTCAACCACGGGGCAGCCTTCCCCGGGACAGTCCCTGGAAGACGTTGAGCAGCTGGATGTTCCGGGTGCCCTCCATGTACTCCACGCCTCTGGCGTCCCTGACGAGCTTGTCCAGCAGCGGATGCTCCAGCCGCGCTCCGGCGCCGAAGAAGCCGGCCGCCTCCAGCGTCGTCTCCTCGGCCAGCCGGGCCGCGCGGGCCTTGGCGGCCGAGGCCAGATAGCCGAGGCCGGGGTCGTCGTGGTCCAGGGCCGCCGCGGCCCGGCGGACGAGCCGGCGCACGCCCTCGATCCGGCGGCCGATCCGGTCCAGCCGGTCGCGTTCGCCGCCGGTCAGCGTGCGCCGGTGCTCGCGCACGTACTCGTAGGCGCCCCGGGCGATGCCGAGGCCGAGCGCGGCGACGCCGGGGCGGAGCCGGTTGAAGCCCGCCACCGCGCCGACCAGGCCGCGCCGGGTGGGCGACAGGTGCCGGCCGAGCACCCGGCCGGGAGGGATCTCGACCCCGTCGAGGCGCACCTCGCTGACCTGGTTGCCGCGCAGGCCGACGGTGGGGAACGGGACGGCCGAGAATCCGGGGTCGCCGGTCTCGACGAGCACCGCGATCACTCCGAGGGGGCCGGGTCGCGTGCGGGCGAAGACCACGCCGAGGTCGGCCCTGGCGGCGTTGCCGATGAACCGTTTGGCGCCGCTGAGCAGCAGCGTCCCCCCGTCGGGGGCGGGGGTGAGCGCGCTGGTCAGCGCGGCGGCGTCGGAGCCTCGGTCAGGTTCGGTCAGCGCGAAGAAGGTCCAGGTGGGGCGGTCGAGCAACCGCCCGAAGAACCACTCCTTCTGGGTCTCGTCGCCGAGCAGGGCGACGAACACCCCCGAGAGCGACGGTCCCGGCGCGGCGAGCAGCATGCCCACGTCGGCGGCGGCGAACTCCTCGCAGAACGTGACCCGCTCCAGGCCCCCGGTGCCGTGGAAGCGGTGACCGCCGATGGTCACCGGGGCCGGGTCGTACCCGGCGGGGATCGGGGTGCGGGCCAGGAACGAGACCCCGGGCAGGTCCAGGTGCTTGTGGATCAGTTCGGGGTCGCGCTCCAGCTCCAGGGCGAGGGGGCGCAGCTCGCCGGCCCACTCGCGCGCGTGGTCGCGCAGGGTGGTCAGCCGGTCGTCCAGCTCGATCATGTCCGAACCTCCGCGGTTCCGGTGTGGGCGTCGGCGAGCAGCTCCGAGACGTGGGCGCTCTGGCCCGGTCCGTCGGCGCGGAAGCCGCTGCCGCCGAGCAGCCGCAGCAGCATCCGGTCCGCCAGGGTGATCTGCAGGTGCAGGTCGTCCAGGGCCTCGCCCGCGGGTTCGCCGTGCAGCGAGCCCTGGATCAGCAGGTGTTCGGTGACCGCGTCGGCGAGCTGTCCCTTGACGAGCTGCTGGACCAGCAGGGGGCTCTCGCCGGCCGTACGGGCGCCGAGATAGGCCAGGCATCGGTCGAGGAGCCCCTCCGACAGGCCGAGACGGAGCCAGGCCAGGCCGAGGACCCACTCCGGTGACGCGGGGCCGCCGGTGCCGTCACCCCGCACGGCCACGAGGGCCTCGCCGTACAGGTCCAGGGTGAGCAGGGGGGCGGCGTCGCCGGCGACCGAGGCGGGGAGCACGGCGTGCCCCGCCGGGCCGTACACGGGGGTGCCGCCGTGCCGCAGGTGGAGCAGGAGGAACGCGTCGACCAGGCCGTCGGACCTCGCCGCCTCCCGGATCTCGTTGTGGTCGATCATGCCTCGGCCCTTTCGCGTCGTCCTACCTCGACCGTGCAGAGGCTGAGATAGCGCAGTGTGCTGTCATAGTCGGCGAGCACCACGCGGCGGCCGGTGGAACGCCAGCCAGCGAGCCCGTCCGCGAGGGTGGCCCAGATTCCGGTGCACGGCCGCCCCGGGGGTGCGAACCGCACGTCCGCCAGCCCGTCGGGCAGGTCGAGACCGGGGCGGGCGATCACTGTGACGTCCCGCTCCCGTCCGGCCAGCTCGGCCGCCAGCGCCGGCCGGACGTCGCCGGGGGCGACGTCGATTCGCCGGACGAGAAAGAGGTCGTCCGCGTCGTCCGCGTCGTCCGGGGTGTCGGCGTCGTCCGGGGCGTCCGCGTCGCCGATTTGGCCGGTGTGGCCGGTTTGGCCGCCGCCCAGGAGGACGGCGACCGCGCAGTCCTCGGCGGGCCGCTCGGCGGCCCCGGTCTCGTACGGCAGGCTCCGCTGATCCATGATCACCAGGAGGGCGTGGCCGGTCCCGGCGAACTCCCCGATCAGCCGCAGGGCGGTGAACGGCGCCACCACCCCCTGATCGGTGACCCCCAGCGGGAGCGGGGCGCCGGGCACCGCGTGGGCCAGCAGCGCCGTCGGCGACTGGAGCATGTCCGCGTCCGGCGTGGCGGTGGCCACCGCCACCAGCCCGACCGGGCCGGGCAGCGGCGCCATCGCCGACAGGATCTCCCCGGCCATCTCCGCGTAGCTGTTACGCGTGGTGGTCAGGAAGTCGCGGCGGTGCGTCATTCCGTAGAGGCCGGTGAGGTCGTGGATGTAGTTCTTCAGCAGCGGGCTGGCCGATTCGGGGAGAAAGGGACGGCCCTCCCCGAACACCCGCGACTCCACCCGCTTGAGCCGCAGGCCCGTGCCGGGGAGGCCCATGGCTAAGCCTGCTCGGAGACGTAGTCGGCCAGGGTGGCGACGCTCTCGAAGTGGCGCTGTTCCAGGGTGTCGGTGTCGAACTCCACGTCGATCTCGTCCTCCAGCCTCATCAGCAGCTCCAGCACGCTGGTGGAGTCAAGCCCGAGGTCGTCGAAGAGCCGGGTGCTCTCGGTGATGGAGGCGGAATCGCGCTTGAGCACGTCGGCCAGGGCCGCGACGATAACGGGGACGATCTTCTGGGGGTCTACGACCCGGGTCTCGCTCATGGTGGGAAAACTCCTTTTTCAGATGGACAGGTGCTGACGGCCGAGCAGGTCGCCGACGCGGTCCCGCTCCCTGACGAGGTGGTGCCTGCCGTCCTTGACCAGGACTTCGGCCGGGGAGCCGTGGCTGAGGAACAGGACGGGGGACGCGGTCGGCCCGTAGGCGCCGGAGCGGAGCACGCCGAGCAGGTCGCCGGTGCGGACCGGGGGCAGTGGTACGCCCTTGCCGAGGGTGTCGTTGGGGGTGCAGAGCGGGCCGGTGACGTACCAGGGCTCGGTGGGCTCGTCGCCGATCCGGTTGAGCAGCCGCATCGGGAAGTTGCGCTTGACGAAGGAGCCGATCCCGACCGCGGCCATGTGGTGGTTGGTGCCGCCGTCGGCGACCGCGAACCTCTCCCCCATGGAGGTCTTCACGTAGCGGACCCGGACCACGTAGGTGCCGCTGGGAGCGGTCAGGTAGCGGCCCAGCTCCATGATCATCCGAGTGTCCGGGTACCGGCGGGCGAACTCCTCGACGACGGGGTTCAGCCGACCGGCCAGCAGCTCGGGATCGAGGTCTCGCTCGCCCTCGAAGTAGGCGACGCCGAGTCCGCCGCCCACGTCGACCACCTCCAGGGGGAAGTCCAGCTTCACGGCGATCCGCTCGGCCATCTCCAGGATGCGCACGGTGTTCTCCAGCACCACCTCCTCGCTGAGGATCCGGGTGCCCATGTAGGCGTGCACGCCCATCAGCCGGACGCCGGGGAAGCGCGCCGCCAGCCCCGGGTCGGCGAGGATCTGCTCCTCGTCGATGCCGAACTGCCGGGGCTTGCCGCCCATGGTGAGCCCGGAGCCCTTGATCGAGAAACTCGGGTTGACCCGCAGCGCGACGTTGGCCGTCGTCCCCCGCGCCCGCGCGGCCTCGTCGATGAGCTCCAGCTCGCCGAACGACTCGCAGACGATGGCGTACACGCCCTCGTCCAGACAGGCCCGCAGCTCCTCCTCGCTCTTGCCCGGGCCGAGGAAGATGATGTCCTCCCCCTTCACCCCGGCCCGCAGGGCGGTGGTCAGCTCCACCAGCGACGACACCTCGGCACGGGCTCCCAGCGAGTGCAGCAGCGCGCAGATCGACACGTTCGGGTTGGACTTCAGGGAGAAGAACATCTCCATCCTCGGGTGGAGCAGGGTGCGCAGGCCGAGGAACTGGTCCCGCAGCGCGTCACCGTCGTAGACGTACAGCGGGGTGCCGTACTCCCGCGCCAGCTCGGAGACCGTGATCCCCTGTACCTCGAACTCGGCGCTCATCGCGCACTCCCCTCGGTCTCGGCGGCCAGCCGGCCGGCGATCTCGGTGTCGAGGACCGTCAGCCGGTCCTGGTTGTCCGCGAGGAGCAGGCCGTACAGGCGTCCGTCGAACGACCCGCCCCGCTCCTCGCGCGCTCCCGCGTTGACGGTCGCGAAGTTGTTCACCAGCAGCCCGCTGCCACCGGGACCGGCCAGCAGCAGGCCGTCCAGCACCCGGCGCAGGCGCTCGTACGGCAGGCGCCGGGAGAGCCGGAGCGGGTACTGCCTGGCCAGGGCGACCTGCCCGTCGGCGATGAAGGTCTCCTGCATGCGGACCTGGTAGGTGGACATGTTGTTGCGGGCGTTGATCTCGATCACCGGGTAGAGCCGTCCGTCCGGGTCGACCATGGCGTCCACGCCGACCACGCCGTGGAACCCGTCCGCGGCCAGCCGCTCGCCGAGGACCCGCGCGGACTTCTCCACCTCGCCGGTCTGCCGCTCGTCGAGCCCGGCCGGGATGCGGTGGCCCTTGTGCACGCCGCCCTCGGTGATGGCCTCCTTGACGAAGTCGAAGTGGACCGAGCCGTCACGCGCGACGGTGAACTGGTAGTTCAGGTCGGCCCGCTTGTCCACCCACTCCTCGATGAGCAGCGAGACCCGGTCGTCGCCCGACTTGGCGGCCCGGCGCCGGATCATCCCGTGCAGCCGGTCGAGCCGCTCCCCGTTCTCGATCACCGCGATGCCCTTGCCGGAGACGCCGAAGGCGTCCTTGACCACGACCCGGCGGCCGAAGGTCAGCAGCGAACGCGCCTCCTCCACGGCCGACTCCAGCTCGGCGAGGGTGTCGGCGGTCCAGCCCGCGACCTGCCGCAGCCCCGCGTCGTCGGCGGCCCGGCGACTGTAGATCTTGCTGTTGACCGCCTTGCACAGGGCCGCCGGAGGGGAGGCCAGCGGCAGCCCGGACCGCTGGGCGAGTTCCTCCTCCAGGACGGAGGTGCCGTGCGGGGAGAGCATCGCGCCCCGTCCGGCCAGTTCGCCGAGTGTGGCGAGCAGCGCGGGGTCGGCGAGGGCGTCCCTGGTGACGGTCTGCTCGGGGTCGTTGCCGGCGACGGTCAGCACCCCGGGCAGCGCCACGCCGAGCTCGTCCAGATGGGCGAGGTACGCCTCGTCGGGCGCCGCCTTGAGCACGACGTGGTCGCCGGCGCCGGCGAGCAGCACGGCGAACTCGTCCATCCGGTTGACCACGGCCGCGCTCGATCGAAAACCCGTCCTGGGCAGCCCGGCCTCGCCCTCGGCCCACTGGTCCTCGACCTCGAAGTTGCCGAGGAGGACGAGCGGCGTGTCGGCCCCGCCGGTCAGGGCTGTTTTCACCCGGCTGAGAAAGTCCTGCACGTGGTGTCCTCTCAGTGCTGGAAGACCATGGCGGAGAAGGTGGCGCCCAGTCCGACGGCGGCCATCAGGTAGTGGTCGCCCGGCTGGAGCCGGCCGAGTTCCCTGGCGGACTGGTAGTTGAGGAAGGGGTCGGCGCAGAAGCAGTGCCCGGTGACGGGCACGTTGTCGAGGAAGACCCGTTCCAGCGGAAGGCCGACGAGCTTGCACAGCCGCACCCAGGAGACCCGGTTGACGTTGTGCGGCAGCACCAGGGTGAGGTCGCCGAGGGTGAGGCCTGCCGTCTCGACCGCCTCGGTCAGCACTCCGGCCAGGGCCTCGGGATAGATCTGCTGGAACTCCGCCGCAGCCTCGTTCGACAGCGACAGCCCGGCGCTGAACCGGCCGTCGGTGCGGGTGGCGTAGCCGAGCACCCGGTCGCGGTCGCCGTCCAGGCCGACCAGGATCGCCGCGGCGCCCTCGCCGTTGATCGCGGTGCCCGGCACCGTCCGGGCGGCCGGGGTGAAGGTCTTCTCCCCGGTGAAGATCAGCGCGAGCGCGTCCGGGTCTCCGTCGGAGGCCAGCAGCCGCCCGGACAGCTCCACGGCCAGCAGGCCCGACGCGCACGCGTGGTTGTGGACGGCGAAGGCCTCGGCGTGCCGCAGGCCCAGGGCCGCGCGCACGTCGTGGATCGGGTTGACCGGGTACGGCGCGATCACCGGCATGGTCCTGGCCTGGATCACGTATCTGATCAGGTGTTCCCGGCCGCGGAGGGCGTCCAGTTTCCCGGCGGCGGCCAGCATCAGGTCGGCCGCGGTGCCGTCGGGGTCCCGCAGGATGTGGGAGAGGCCGTAGAAACGCTCGAACACCTTGATCTGCGCGTCGGTCAGTCCCAGGTCGTCCTGGAGGGACCTGATCGGCACGCTCCGCGACGGGAGGTAGCCGGCCACCGCCCGGAGAGAGGTCACCGGCCCACCAGCGTGCTCAGATGGTCGGCGAGCGCGTCGATGGTCCGGTAGTCCCAGGCGACCGTCGGTTCCAGGGTCAGGTTGAGGTGATCCTCGATGTCGCCGCACATGACGAACGCGTAGACGGAGTCCAGGCCGTACTGGGTGAGCGACACAGAGGTGCTGATCTCGGCGGGGTCCCTCTCCAGATAGGAGGCGACACGCTGGACGAGCCAGCCGCGCAGGTCATCTGCCGAATCGGACATTTTCGGTCTCCTTGCTTGTCTTAACCTGGGAGGGGAAGCCCGGCCAGGTCGAAGCCCCGGTTCTCCCCGTGCCGGTCGAGGAGTTCGTCGAACAGCCGCCGGGCGACCGCCTCGGGCAGCCGCCCGCTCCCCCGGCCCAGCCGTCCCGCGAGCCGGGTGAGCGCCGCGACGACCCAGCCCGGGTCACCGCCACCGGCCCGCCAGACGTTCAGGCAGGAGCTCGCCGCGAGCACCGCCGCGTATCTGGCCGCCACCCCCAGCGCCTCCGGGCGGGCGTCCACCCCGAGGTCACGCGGGCGCAGCGCGGCGGCGTCCCGCTTGAGCAGGACCAGTTCGTCGGCGAACAGCCCGGCGAGCGCGGCGACCTCCCCGGGCTCCCCGGGCGACGCGGCGTCGGCGAGCACCGCGGAGCTCAGGCTCTCGTGCCCCGCCGCGCTGGGCCTCAGCGCCGCGAAGTCGAGCGGCGGCAGGTCCGCGCCGATCCGGAACAGGTCGGCGGGCGGGTCGCCCGCGATCAGCCAGGAGCGCCGGGCGAGCTGCGGGATCTGCGGCAGCACGGTGGCGAGACAGGCCACCCTGGCCGCGTGCCCGAACCCGATGACCCCCAGGTCGCGCAGGAGCTTCTGGAAGACGGCGTAGGTGCCCTGACGGATGTAGAAGTGCGCGCCGAGGACCAGGGAGAGCCGGTCCATCGCGTCGATGAGCTGCTTGGACACCGTGTACTTGACCAGGGAGGCGTAGACGCTCGCCTCCCCGGGCAGCAGGTGCAGCGCCCGCGCGGCCACGGTGCCGAACGCGTCGCAGGCCAGCAGGTCGGCGTAGACCTCGGCGAGGGTCGACCGGACCTGGGGGATGGCGGCGACGTTGCGGCCGTACAGGGTGCGGGCCGTGGCGAAGCGCAGCGTGGCGCGGAGCCCGGTGTCCACCACCCCGGCCATCATCGACGGCAGCGCCGTACGGGTGAGCTGGAAGGAGCGCAGCGCCGTCTCGATGCCCCGCCCCGGCGTGCCGAGCACGGAGCCGTCCGGGATCGGGCAGTCGTCGAAGACCACGCCGCCGAGCTGGACACCGCGCATGCCCGCGCTGGGGAAACGCGGCAGGTAGGTCATCCGGTCCGGCGGCAGGTCGGCCTTGTGCACGAAGAGCTGGGAGTGGCTGCGGCTGCCCTCCTCGGCCGAGGTCCTGGCGAAGACGACCAGGGAGTCGGCCCGCCGGAGGTTGGTGACCACCTCCTTGCGCCCGTTGAGGAGCAGCCGCCCGCCGGGGCCCGGGGTGGCCGCGAACTCGGCCCTGGCGAAGTCGTTGCCGTGCGCGAGCTCGTGGTAGACCGACGCGATCTTCCGGTTGGCCAGCATCAGGTCGGCGAAGGCGCGGCGCTGCCCGTCGTCGCCCGCGGCCCACACGTTCACCGAGGCGATGAAGGAGCTGGCCCCGTAGCCCAGGCCCAGCGCGGGGTCGCGCCGCCAGACCGAGCGCATCACCCGGACCAGCCGGTCCACCCCGGTCAGCCGGCCGCCGAGCCCGGCGGGCACGAACTCGGCGTTCAGCCCGTACTCGTCCAGCAGCCGCTCCCCCTCGGCGAACATCTCCTGCCGCTCGTCGGCCGCGACGACGGCGGCGTGGTTCATCGGGTTGGCCGGATCCCACGGATCGCCGAGGAGTTTCTCCAGCGTCTCGCTCATGCGCGCTCCCGCGTCTCGTCGAACAGCCGGTCGAAGACCGCCCGGTCCGGGTCGGAGCCCAGCCGGGCGAGCACGTAGGTCAGGGCCGCCTCCAGCCAGATCCGGTCCCGCCAGCCGGGGTTGGCCAGCCAGAGCTGCAGGACCGCGGCCCCGGCGAAGCACCACTGGTACCGCTGGGCCAGGGCGAACGCCTCCGCCGGCACATCGCGCGGGCCGGGCGCGCACGTGGCGAGCGCGGCGTGCAGGTCGTCGCAGTGGTCGAGCAGTTCGCGGGCCGGCGCCTCGACGGCTTTGAGGTCGTGGCCCGGCGGCCGGGTCCGCCCCGCGCCGGGCGCGCTCAGCCCGGCCACCGCGTCCGGCAGCCCCTGGACGAGGCCGCATCCGCCCCTGGAGGCCAGGACGAGGCCCCGGTGGCCGGGACGGCCGGGGGCCGAGCCGAGGTCGAGCAGCCGGGCCAGGCCCGGCCTGTCGGGCGGCCCGGACAGATATCCCCGGGCCAGGGCGGGGAACTGGTTGATCAGGGCGTTCTCGTTGACGGACGAGTTGCCGTCGAAGATGGCCACCACCCGGTGGTCACGGGCCAGCTTCTGGAACACGCCGTGGTCGTGGACCTCGGTGAGGAAGGCGCGGGTGCCGAGCAACTCGCCACAGGCGAAGATCAGCTCGTCCACCCTGGCCGGCACGAACGCCTTGGTCACCGCCGAGATCACACTCATCTCCGCGGGCAGCGCGTGGATGCCGCGCGCGGCGGCCGTGGTGACCGCCTCCGCGACGAACCGGGCGGCGTGCGCCTCCCCCAGCGTCCTGCGCACGTGCGGCATCTCGCCGAGGAGGCGGCCGTAGAGCCTGCGCTCGGCGGTGAACCCCTCGGCCTGGCGGATAGCCTGGTCGGCGGCGCCCAGCGAGAGCCCGGCGCAGATCGTCCTGGTGAGCTGGAGCGCCTTGAGGACCACCTCAAGGCCGGCGCCCTCGCCTCCGATCAGCGCGCTCTCCGGCACCAGGGCGCCGTGGAGGGCGATGCCGCTGATGTCCGCGCCCCGGATCCCGTGGGTGGGGACCTTGGGCAGGCAGGTGTAGTCGGCCCCGGCCAGCCGGCGCTTGTCGATCAGCAGGAGGCTGAACCCCCGGGGGCCGCCGTCGGGGTCGGTACGGACCAGGAGGCTGAGCAGGCTGCCCCGGGTGGCGTTGTTGATCAGCCACTTCTCGCCGGTGACGCGGTAGCCTCCGGGGACCCGGGTGGCGCGGACCTCGCCGGCCAGCAGGTCGCTGCCGTGGCCGCGCTCCGTCAGCCCCCAGGAGGCCGGGACACCGGCGATGACGTCCGCGGCCACCGCCTTGGCCTGGGCGTCGGCGCCGGCGATCCAGACGCTCACCGAGCCGAGATAGCTCTTGGCGTGGCCGACGGCGACGGTCAGGTCCCGCCGGGCGACGGTTCTGATCAGGTCGAGGAGCCGGGGATAGTCGACGAGGGTTCCGCCGTACTCGGCGGGCACGTAGCCGGCGGGCAGTCCGAGCCGGTCAAGCTCACGGCAGATCTCCTCGGGGAACTCCTCGCGGCGGTCCAGCTCGGCGCAGCGGGCGTAGGAGAACAGGGTCGCGGGGTCGGCGGGGTCGCCGAGCAGGGTGTCGAGGTCCATCTCAGGCCCCGATCCGGTAGCGGCGCCGTACGGCGGGGGTGAGCTCCTCGTGCACGACGGCCAGCTCCCCGGCGGTGAACAGGTCGCGGGTAAGGCCGCGCTGGATCTTGCCGCTGGTGGTCCGCCGCACCTCCGAGGGGCGGACCAGCACGACGCCGCCGACCGAGACCCCGAACTCGCGGCCCAGCGTCACCCTGATCCGCTCGGCCAGCCCGGACGGGGAGACCTCGCCCAGGTCTCGGATCCGGCACTCGTGCACGACGACGACCTCCTCGTCCGGCGCGGGTACGGTGAACACCGCGCCGACCCCGCGGGTCAGCGCCGGATGGGTGACCCGCACCTCCTCCTCCAGGTCCTGCGGGTAGAGGTTGCGGCCCCGGACGACGAGCAGTTCCTTGATCCGGCCGGTGACGTACAGCTCGCCCCCGTGGATCACGCCCAGGTCCCCGGTGCGCAGGTAGCCGCCCTCGCCGCCGGCGGTCTCCACGTCGAAGACCTCCGCGTTGACCTCGGGCCGCCGCCAGTAGCCCCGCGCAACGTGCGGACCGCGCACCCAGATCTCGCCGACCCGGCCCTCGGGCAGCACGGCACGGCTCCGCGGGTCGACGACGGCGACGCCGGGCTCCGCCCTGCCGCTGCCGGGCGCGTTCCGCACCTCGCCCCCCGCCGACGGCGTGAACTCGCCCCCGGCGAGCCGTTCGGCGTCCACCGGGGTGACCACGGCCGCGCTTCCCCTGGTGGTGCAGGAGACCGCCAGGGTCGCCTCGGCCAGGCCGTACCCGGGGAGCAGCGCGTCGGGCCGCAGGCCGTACGGCGCGAACCTCTCGGCGAAGGCCCGCAGGGTGGCCGCCCTGATCGGTTCGGAGCCGTTGAGCGCCTGGGTCCACCCGGACAGGTCGAGCCCGGCGGCCTGCGCGTCGGTGATCCGCTGGACGCACAGTTCGTAGGCGAAGTTGGGGGCCGGCGAGAGGTTGATCCCGTGCCGGTCGATCATGCGCAGCCAGGCGTGCGGGCGCTTCAGGAAGGCGATCGGGGACATGAGCACGGTCGTGGTGCCGTTGGCCAGCGGGATCAGCAGCTGGCCGATGAGCCCGAAGTCGTGGTACATCGGCAGCCAGCCGCCGAACCGGGTGTCCGGGCCCGAGCCCGTGACGCGGTTGAAGACCTCGACGTTGGCGAGCAGGTTGCCGTGGTCCACCACGACGCCCTTGGGGTCGCCGGTGGATCCGGAGGTGTACTGCAGGAAGGCCGGGGCGCGGGCGTCGTCCGCCGGGGGGCGCCAGCCGTCGGCGGACGGCGGCTCCTCGTCGACGGCCAGGCAGGGCAGGCCGTCGAGTCCGGCCTCCGCCGCCCATTCCTTGATCGAGCCGAGGGCGCGGACGTCGGTGAGGACGGCGGTCACCCCGGCGTCCCTGGCGATCGCGGCCAGCCGTTCCCGCTGCCGCCGGTAGCCGTCGGGCGGCGGCGAGGGAACCGCGATCATCCCGGCGTAGAGGGCGCCGAGGAACCCCTTGGCGAAACCGGTGCCGGGCTCGTGCAGCAGCAGCACCCGGTCCCCGGGCTCGGCGTGGACACGCAGCAGCACCGCCACCCGCCGTGCCGCGAGATCCAGTTCGGCGTAGGTCAGCGGCTCGTCACCCGACCCGTCGGCCGGGTCGTGGCAGAAGACCAGCGCCACCCTGTCACCGTGGCTGGACGCCCGTTCCCGCATCAGCGCGGTGAAGCTGTCGTGCTCAGGCATGCGTTCGACCTCTTCCGGTGAGAACCTGCTACGCATGCTTCCGAACCGGGGGCCACGCCATAAGCCGCGAACGAGCGGACTGAGGGCTATACCCGAAAGGCCGCCTCCACCGCCAGGAGCCGGGCGCGGCGGTAGCCCAGGTCGAGCCGCTCCAGGAGCCGCACCCCGCCGGGGTGCGGGGTGAGGAAGTGCCCGCCGGGCGCCCCCGCCCCCCTCGTCGCGGCCGGGACCACCGCGGGCGACCCCGCGGGGTCCATGGTGTCCGCCCAGCTCTCCGCCGCGTCCACGGCGGCGATCAGCCGGATCAGCGCGGTGTCGTCCGGCTCGGCGGGCGCGTGAGCCGCCCAGTAGGCGGCCCGGGTGAGGTATCCCCCGTCCGGCGGGCGCCGCGCCACCACGACCGGGAGCAGCGACCGGTTCGTCAGCGACTCACACGCCAGCAGGGTGATCCGGGGCAGCCCGTCGGGGGCCGGCGCGTCGCAGGCCGGGGCGTCGTCGCCCTCGGCCCCGCACCACGGGCACCGCACGCGGCGCACCCCGACGGGCGGCGTGGCGTCACCGGGGGGCAGCGGCAGCGACGGCGGCACCAGCAGGTGCCCGGCCGCCTCGCGCCTGGCCATCCGCTCCACGACCCGCTCCACCGGCTCCGTACCGCGCGCCCCCGGAGGCTCCCCGCTCGGGGCCGCCCGTCCCGCGCCCCGCGCGTCCGGCGACTCCCCCGCCCGCCCGGCCGGTCTCCCGGGGCCGTCGCCGTACTCCTCGCTAGGCATATGTGCGCTCCGGGAGGGTCGCCGCGCGCCCGTGTTCGACCGCGGCGACGCCCAGGTCGATCAGCGCCGACCGGGAGGCCTCGTCGAGCGGGAGCCGGTCGGCGAGGCTCAGCCCGCAGTCGATCCACGAGCCGACCGCGTCACGCAGCAGTTCGGCGGAGAGGGGCGGCCGGGTCCGCCGGAGCGCCGCGGGGCCCAGGCGGGAGACGTCCGCGCCGAGGATGTGGCCCGCGGCCCAGACCTCGGCGCGCACCTCGGCGGAGACCGTGGGAGAGGCCGCGGAGGGGGAGGTGAGGGAGGAGGGGCACGCGCCGGACTCGGCGAAGGCCCGCTCGATCTCACCGGGGTCGACGCCGGCCAGGGCCGACCAGTCGCGCCAGTACCAGCCGAACGGATGCTCGACCGGCTCACCGGTGCCGGGACGGAGAAACCTCAGCACGCAGCGCGAGCCGATGAGCTCCACCACGAAGTCGCGTGGCTCGCGGGCCGCCGCCCGCAGGGTCAGTCCGGCCTCGACCTCCTCGACGGGCGACCAGTGCTCGGAGGGCAGGTGACGGCCGCCCGCCCAGACCGTCGCGTGGAAGGAGCCGGGGTGCCCGGCGATGGTGAGCTCGTCGGCGTGGTCCACCAGGTGCGGCACGGTCGCCGCCACGGGAATCCCGCGCTCCTGGCAGAACAGTGCGATCATCTCGTCGTCGTCGCGGATCTCGTCGGGGATCGGGGCGAGAAAGGCCGCCAGCTCGCGGGCGTGGGCCGCGGGCAGCACCAGGCCCTGGGTGGGCGTCCACTCGGCGGGTGACAGCGGCGCCCACGGGGACCCCGCCGCCGCGGCGCGGCGTACCAGATAGGAGTTCTGCGGGCTGTTCCAGTTGGAGTACAGCGCCACCGCGTGCCGGGGCCTGCGGGCGATCGCGTCCGCCAGACACCCGGCGAACCCGGCCGTCGGCGCCACGTCGTCCTGCAGGACCAGGTGGTGGGTGGCGTCGCCGGGAACCGCGGCCCAGGCGCGCTTCGCGGTACGCAGGGGGCTGGGCGGTCCCGTCGGATCGGGATCGGCGACCACCCTCGGCCTCAGCGGCGCGCACGCGCCCATCAGACGGGGCAGCCGGTGGCTCCGGGACGGGTGGTGCATGATCACGACGCTGATTCGAAGGTCCATGTCCTCTTCCGTTCACACCCGCAGCGGAGCGAGCCGGTCCACCGTCACGAACCGGCAGCCGCGCGCCATCATCGACTCAAGGATCCCGGGCAGCGCCTCCACGGTCTGGGAGCGGTCGCCCCCTCCGTCGTGCAGGAGGATGACCGATCCGAAGTCGGCCTTGTCGAGGACCTGCCCGGCGATCGCCGCCGCGCCGCCCATCGCCCAGTCGCACGGTTCGACGTCCCACAGCACCGTGGTCAGGCCCTCCTCGGCCAGCCAGGTGAGCACCTCGGGTGAGCGCCCCCCGTACGGCGGGCGGACCAGGACGGGTGTCCCGCCGCCCGCCCGGTCGAGCGCCTCGCCGGTCCGCCCGATCTGACGCGAGACCTCCTGTCTGGTCAGGTCGGGCAGGTAGGGGTGGGACCAGGTGTGGTTGCCCACCAGGTGTCCCTCGTCCACGATCCTGCGGACGAGGTCGGGGAACGCCTGGACGTGCAGGCCGACGCAGAAGAAGGTGGCCGGGACGCGGTAGCGGCGCAGCACGTCCAGGACGCGGGGGGTGTACACCGGGTGCGGGCCGTCGTCGAAGGTGAGGGCGACCCTGGGCAGGGCCCGGCTGCCGTGGAACAGCAGGCCGCCCTGGGCGGTGAGCCGCCGTGCCAGCGGCTCGCTGCGCCTGATGTCGGCGTCGGCCTCGTCGTCCCGGCCGCCGAGCGTTCCCGAGCCGATGTCAAGCCTGGTCAGCCTGGCGAGGGCGTCGATGCCGAGCCTGGCCAGGGTGTCGGAGGGGACCGGCCCGGACGCAGGGCTGACCGGTGTGTCCCACGGGTCGGCCCGGTAGACGTCGAGCCCGGCCGCCATCAGCGACCCGTCCAGCACCCCGTTGGTGCTGTCGATGACGGTGACCACCTCCGACCGCTCGGCCAGCGACCGCAGGAAGCCCACCGGCTCGTCGATCCCGGTGGCGGCGAACCGGCTCACCGCGACGGGCGCCCCCGCCTGGTCGACCACGGTGACGTCGTAGCCCTCCGGGCTCCAGGCGACCCCGGCGAACCACACGGCTCACCCCTCCCCGAGCGCGACGAGACGGCCGTCCGACCGGGCCGATCCGTAGGCGGCCTCGATGATCTGCGCGGTCGAGAGGATCTCGTCCAGCGGGCCGCCCCACCGGTCGGGGCGGCCCGCGATCCGGGTGAAGTCGTCGAACATGTCGGCGAACCACTCCTCGTGGGTGGAGCTGCGGGTCGGCGAGTCGAGCGTCCGCCGCTCGCCGCCCCGGGACCCGGTGAACACGGCCACCCCGTCGGTGATGTCGAGGCTCCCCGTCGGGCCGGACAGTCCGTAGTGGTTGGCGCGGGCGTCGTCCACCCAGCTCAGGTCGATCTCCGCGTTCCCGTCCGGGAAGTGGAGCCGGACGTTGATCGCCTCGTCCAGGCCGTCGGCCTGCCACCGCGCCGTCGCCCTGACCTTGGCCGGCCGCCCCCCGAACAGCCGGGTGACCATGTAGACGCAGTGCGAGCCGTGATCCAGCAGGATGCCGCCCCCGGCCACCGCCGGGTCGCGCCGCCAGTCGGGCTGCCAGGAGCCGACGCCCCTCGCGTGGGTGGCCCGGCGGATCCGGATGGTCGCGGTGACCGGGGTACCGGCCTCCTCCCTCGCCTCGGTGAGCATCCGCATCATCGGGGAGAAGAGGTAGTTGTGCGCGGGGTAGAGCAGCCGGCCCGCCCGGGTGGCGGCCTCGGCCAGCGCGCGGGCGTCGGCCGCGCGGAAGGCCACGGGCTTCTCGCAGATCACGTGGGCCCCGGCGGCGAGCGCCCGCGTGGTGAGCTCGGCGTGCGAGGAGGGCGGGGTACAGACGTCGACCACGTCGACCCGGTCCGCCGCGAACAGCTCGGGCAGGTTCAGGTGGGTGCGCAACCCCGGCTGGAGGTCCCTGGCCTCGGCGAGCCTGGCGGGCGAGGGGTCGACGACCGCGACCACCTCGGCCCCGGCGACCTGGCGGTAGGCGCCGAGCCTGGCGGTGCCGGCCGTACCGAATCCAGCGATGGCCACTCTCATGCGGCGCCTCCGATCAGGGTACGGCGAATGATCTCGACGGCCTCCAGGGCCTGGTCCCGGCCGATGTTCAGCGGGGGGTAGAGCCGCAGCGTGTTGCCACCGGTCATGACGAGCACCCCGGCCTCCAGAAGTTCCAGGAACGTCCGGCGCAGCACCTGGCCGGAGACCGGCTCCCGGGTGGTCTTGTCGGCGACCAGCTCGATGCCGATCGCCAGGCCGACGCCCCGGACGTCACCGACTAAAGGGGCCTCCTCGGTGAGCGGGCGGAGCGCCTCAAGCAGTTCGGCGCCCAGCCTCGCGGTGTGGTCGGCGAGATCCTCCTCGACCAGCACGTCGACGACGGTGGCCACGGCCCGGCAGGCCATGGGGAACGCGCCGAAGCTGGAGGAGCTGGCGCTCGGGTCGGCGAACGGCCGCGCCGACATGTGCTCGGCGGTGGAGATGACCCCGGTGACCGGGTAGCCGCCGCCCATGCCCTTGCCGACGGTGACGATGTCGGGGACCACCCCGTCGTGCTGGAAGGCGAACGCGGCGCCGGTCCGCCCGAAACCGGTCATCATCTCGTCCACGATGAGCAGCGCGTCGAACTCCTTCGCCACCTCGCCGAGCGCCTGGAGGTAGCCGGGCGGCGGGACGACGTTCCCGCAGCGCCCCTGGACCGGTTCGACCACCAGCGCGGCGAGCGCGCCCGTGGAGTTCTGCTTGATCACCTCACGGGCCTGGTCCACACAGGCCAGCCCGCAGGAGTCCGGCTTGAGTTTCAGCGGGCAGCGGTAGCAGTTGGCGTACGGCGCGCTGAAGTTGCCGGCCGGCAGCGGGCCGAGGCCCGACCTGGCTCCCGCGGTGAGCGCCAGGCTGCCGAGCGACTTGCCGTGGAACCCACCCCAGAAGGACAGGAACTCGTACTTGCCGGTGACCGACTTGGCCAGCCGGAGCGCGGCCTCGACCGCCTCGGTCCCGCCGCTGTAGAGCTGGATGCGGTCCAGCGGTCCGGGCAGAAGGTCCCGTACGGCCCGCGTCATCTCCCGGCGCGCGTGGGAGCCGAAGGCCCCGGCGGGTGAGATCGCCAGCTGCGCGCTGAGCGCGCTGACGAAGCGGGGGTTGGCGTGGCCGATGGAGTTCACTCCGCCCGCGCCCTGGAAGTCGAGAATCCGGTTGCCGTCGAGGTCGGTCAGGACGGCGCCTTCGGCCGTCTCCACGCACAGGGCCGACCAGAGCATCACGGCCTGCAGGCCCGGCCCGATGACCTCCTGCTCGGCCTCCCAGTGCTCAAGTGACTTGTCGCGAGGGGCGTTCAGGCCCCATGTTTCTCGATTACCGCCCGTCATGGGCTCAAGGGTGCCCGGCGCCGATCATGCTCCGTAAGCCTCGAACGACCGCCCTTGTGGCTGCACGCCCGGCCATACCCGAAAAGGCACATCGGCCTGCCGCCCGGTCGTCGCTAACGTGGGGTGATGACCTTCACCCCGGAGTCCCCGGTCGCCCCCGAGGCCCTGGTCGCCCTCGCGGCCGAGGCCGGCGTGCGGGCCGGGCGCCACGTGATCGAGCGCCGCCGTGACGGGGTCACCCTCAGGACCAAGGGCGCCGCGCACGACATGGTCACCGAGATCGACGCCGAGGCCGAGGCCGTGATCCGGGCGATGCTCACCGTGGGCACCGTCGTCGGCGAGGAGTCCGGCGTCAGCGGGTCCGGAGACGTCCGGTGGTACGTGGACCCGATCGACGGCACGTACAACTTCGCCCGCGGGGTCGCGCTGTTCGCGGTCTCCATCGGGGTCGAGGTGGGGGGCCGGCTGGTCGGCGGGGTGGTCTACGATCCGGTCCGCGACGAGCTCTTCACCGCCGTGGGCGGTGAGCTCCGGCTGAACGGCCGCCTCCTGGGAACGGATCCGCCCGCTCCTTTGTCCACTCCGGCATCCGCGTCCGCCGCGCCGGATTCGCCGCCGATGGTGCTCACCGACATCCCGACCGCCGGGCTGCGGGACACGGCCGAGTTCGAGCTCTTCGCCGATCTGCTGGAGACGACGGACCTGCGCAGGATCGGCTCGTCGGCGCTTGCCCTGGCCTGGGTGGCCTGCGGCCGGGCCGACCTCACCGCCAACGCCGACGTGTTCGTCTGGGACGTCGCGGCCGGCCGGGCACTGGTGGCCGCGGCCGGTGGCGGGTTCGTCGGCGTGCCGGGCGAGCCGGGCACCGAGCGGCGGACCGGATTCGTCGCCTGGCGGCCGGGCTTCGCCGGGCTGGGGGGACGCGTCGCCGCCGGACTGGCGACCTTTGCCCACCTGTGTCCGGAACTCGCCAACCGTCTAGCGGGCCGGGGTACGCCGACGATTTGATTCGGTTATGTTTTTCAAACCGGTTGAACGCACGGAGACCACGCAGCTCAACGTCGCGATCTTCGTAGGCAACGAGCTGCTCCAGCGCGGGCTTGAAACGGTCCTGCGCCACCTGCCCTCCGTCGGTCAGGTCCATCAGTGCGCGAGCGCGGCCCAGGTCGAGCGGCTGGCCTCGGACGACTGCCTGGACATCGTGATTTTGACCAGTTCGTGGACCCAGCCCGTGGGACGGGGAACCCGGTTGAAGGTCCTGATGCTGCTCGACGAGACGCAGGTGAGAGACCCGGCCTTCGCCGCGTCGCTGCGCAGTGACGGGTTTCTGGTCCAGCAGGAGCTGACGGCCGACTCGCTCGGGGACACCCTGCGTCGCGTGGCGGCCGGGGAGACGCCGATCCCCGCCCGGCTCGCCCGGGAACTGCTCTCCCAGGCCGCGGCGCCCACCGGCCGCCGCCAGGTCAACCTGACCCCCCGGGAGAGCACGACGCTGGACCTGCTCTCCGAGGGGTTGAGCAACCGGCAGATCGCCAGAAGGCTGTCGATCTCCGAACACGGGGCGAAACGGCTGGTCGCCAGTGTGCTGCTGAAGCTGGACGCGCCCAACCGGACGACGGCGGTGGTGACCGCCATCAAGATCGGCATGATCGAATGCCGGTGAATTACTGAGGTCATTACGCTAAATGCTCAACCGCCCAAAGCGTTCGAAAACCATTTATAATCCACCAGAGTTAGGGAATTGACCTTACGGCATTCGAACGACAAGATCACTCCTGTACCTCACCGCCGGTTGCCGCGTCAGAAAATATTCTGCCGCCGGCCCGCGACTTTGCTGAGGAGGCGGTTGATGCTGGATGCTCGACAGAGGAGAGCCTCGCAATGGGACATCCCCACGTTCCTGGCGTCGGCTCCTCACTGGAGCGTCCCGCTGATCATTTCGAGTGCGCTGGTGGGGATCGCCTCCGGAACCCTCATGGTCGTCATGGGTGCCGAGCCGAACAGCACTACGTTCCCCGCCACGGTGCTGGTGCTGGGCTGGTCCTTCGCCGGATGCGGCATCGTGCTGATCCAGCAGCCGCCCGGACGCCGGACCGGCATGCTCTTCCTGCTGACCGGGGTGGCCTGGACCCTGCGAGGCCTGCTGTTCCTGCCCCCGGGGATCGCGCAGACCCTGGCGACCGTGGTGCACGCGCTCCCGGCGACGTTTCTCGTGCACGCGGTCGTGCTGCCGTCCGAGGGAGAGAGACGCGACCGGCTGGAACGCGGCACCCTCGTCCTCGCCTGGCTGCTGCCGTTCACCCTGGCCCCCGACTATCTGCTCGGTGACCGGGATCCCAGCGAACCGTGCATGACCTGCCTGTCGCTGGAGCCCGCCCTGCTCTCCTCGCCGATCCGGATCGTCGCCCATCTGCACGTGGCCCTGCTGGCGTGCGCGCTGCTGTGGGTGGTCGTCCGGCGCCGGCACAGGGGCCCGGGGCGCTCCCTCTGGTCGACGAGGATCCTGGCCTCGATCATCGCCCTGCAGATGGCGGTGGAGACCGTCGCCCCGGCCGTGCTGCCCCCCAGCGTGGTCGAGGCCACGCGACTGCCGTTCAACGCGGTGGGTGTCACCGTCCTGGTCATGCTGCCACCCGCCGTGGTCGCGGGGGCCCTCTACACCTGGCTGGACCACGCGAGGCAGGAGCGCGACCAGCTGCGCCGCGACGCGCACGCCCGCACCGCGGCGGCGCTCCAGGCGATCCAGCGGGACCTGCACGACGGGGCGCAGCTGCGGATGCTCAAGGCCGCGATAGCCGTCCGCCTGGCACGCACCAACGCGGCCGAGCCCGACGTCGTCCGCTCGCTCGACACCGCGATGGAGGAGCTCCGTGAGGCCCTGGAGGACCTGCGCAGGCTCGCCGCGGGTGACGCCTCGGAGGTGCTGCGACTGCGCGGACTGCCCGCCGCCCTGGAACGCCTGGCCACCGGCTCACCGGTGCCGGTCACCCTCTACGCCGAGCCGATGGCGGACCTGCCGCCCGATGTCGGTCAGGCCATCTACTATGTGGTCGCCGAGGCCCTGACCAACGTGGCCAGGCACGCCCAGGCCCGGTCCGTTCTGGTGACGTGCCGGGGCACCGGACAGGACCTGATGCTGGAGATAAGCGACGACGGGATCGGCGGCGCCGTCCCGGGAGAGGGGCATGGCATATCCGGGATGGTTCAGCGGGCCGTACTGGCGGGCGGCACATTCGAGCTGAGCAGCCCGTCCGGCGGCGGCACCACGGTCAGGGTGGTGATCCCGTGCGTGTCATCATCGCCGACGACACCGCGCTGATCCGGGCCGGCACGGCCGCGCTGCTGCGGCAGGCCGGCATCGACGTCGCCGCCACCGCCGCCGACGCCACCGCCATTCTCGGCCTGGTCCGGCAGCACGAGCCCGACGTGGTCATCCTCGACATCCGGATGCCACCCACCTTCACGAACGAGGGGGTCGTCGCGGCGCAGCGGATCCGGGCGGAGTTTCCCGGCAAGGGGGTGCTCCTGCTCTCCCTGCACCTTGATCTCAACTACGCCCTGGAGATGGTGAACTCGGGGGAGGGACGGTTCGGCTATCTGCTGAAGGAGCGGTTGCTCGACATCGCCGACCTCGTCCACGCGCTGCACCGCATCACGGCCGGGGACGCGGTCATCGACCCGGCGATCGTCCAGGCGCTCATGACGCGCCAGCGCGCCGCGCACACCGTGGGACGGCTGACCGCGCGCGAGCACGAGGTGCTCGGCCTGATGGCCGAGGGGCTCACCAACCAGGCCATCGGCGAGAAACTCCATCTCAGCCGCAAGACCGTGGAAGCACATGTCACCCGAATCTTGGAAAGACTGGACATTCCGGTCGAAGAAGGAATCCACCGGCGAGTGATGGCCATTCTCACCTTCTTCGAATCACGGTAACGCTGAGTATCCATTCGATTATAGGGAAATTCCCCTCTGTCGCCAGGGATATCCCGCTATTGCCAGAAAGACACTCCTCCTAGTGTGATAGTTCAGCACCAAGCAAGGCCTTCAACGGGGAGACAGCAGCAACGGGGAGACTGAATGCTGGCACAAGCACCTGCGAGCAGCCGAAATCACCAGGTCACGACATGGCTGGACATCTGTCAGGAACGGGGGCTCGTCAACGAACTTCAGGCGGAGGTACTTCGGCTGCTGGCGAGCGGCCTGACCGACGACACCGTCGGTAAGAAGCTGGACATCTCATCACGCACGGTACAGCGCCACGTCTCCAGGGTGATGACCCTGGTAGGCGCCCGGAGCCGGCTGGAACTCGGGATCCTGCTGGCCAGCAGGATCCCGACCCACTAGCCGCGATCTCGATCACCGGTCCTCGGGGACGACCGGGACGATCGTGAGCAGGCGCATCCCGTACGGCGGTCGGTGGGGCCGCCGTACGGGATGGAGATCAGACCTCGATCACCACGGGGATGATCATCGGGCGGCGCCGGTAGGTGTCGCTGACCCAGCGCCCGACGGTCCTGCGGACCACCCGGCGGATCTGCTGGATGTCGACCACACCGTCGGCCGCGTGCTCCTCCAGAGCCCTCTCAAGCTGCGGGAGGATCTCGACCAGCCGGTCGGGGTCGATGCCCGATCCACGGGCGTGGATCTCCGGGCCCGCGGTCAGCTTGCCGGTGCCGGTGTCGACCACCACGACGACGGAGATGAAGCCCTCCTCGCCCAGGATCCGCCGGTCCTTCAGCGCGAAGTCGGTGACGTCGCCCACCGAGGTGCCGTCCACGTAGACGTAACCCGCGGGAACCGCCCCCACGATCTTCGCCCGGCCGTCGACCAGGTCCACCACGACGCCGTCCTCGGCGATCACGATGTGGTCGTCCGGCACCCCGGTGAGCGCGGCGAGCTTGGCGTGCGCCCGCAGGTGCCGCCACTCGCCGTGCACCGGCATGAAGTTGGACGGCCGGGTCAGGTTGAGCACGTAGAGCAGCTCGCCCGCGGCGGCGTGCCCGGAGACGTGCACCTTCGCGTTGCCCTTGTGCACCACGCGGGCGCCCCAGCGGCTCAGCCCGTTGATCACCTTGTTGACGGCGGTCTCGTTGCCGGGCACCAGGGAGGAGGCCAGCAGCACGGTGTCGCCCTCGGCCACCCGGATCGGGTGGTCGCGGTTGGCCATCCGCGACAGCGCCGCCATCGGCTCGCCCTGGGACCCGGTGCAGATCAGCACCACGTCCTCCGGCGGCCAGCCCTCGATCTCCTTGGAGTCGACGATGACGTCCGGCGACACCCTCAGATAGCCGAGATCGCGGGCGACGCCCATGTTGCGGATCATGGAACGGCCGACCAGGGCGACCTTGCGGCCGTGTTTCTCCGCCGAGTCGATGACCTGCTGGACGCGGTGGATGTGGGAGGCGAAGCTCGCCACGATCACACGCTTCTCCGCGGTGCGGACCACCTCGTCGATGACCGGCGCGATCTCCCGCTCACTGGTGACGAAGCCCGGCACCTCGGCGTTGGTCGAGTCCGACATCAGCAGGTCGACGCCCTCGGCGCCGAGCCTGGCGAAGCCCCCCAGGTCGGTCAGCCGCCCGTCGCTGGGCAGCTGGTCCATCCGGAAGTCGCCGGTGTGCAGCACGATGCCGGCGGGTGTCCGGATCGCGACGGCCAGCGCGTCCGGGATCGAGTGGTTGACGGCGAGGAACTCCGTCTCGAACGGCCCGAACCGGCGCCGCTCCCCCTCGACGACCCCGACCTTGACCGGCTGGATTCGGTGTTCGGTGAGCTTCGCCTCGATCAGCGCCAGCGTCAGCCTGGACCCCACGATCGGGATGTCCCGGCGCTCCCGCAGAAGGTACGGCACGGCGCCGATGTGGTCCTCGTGCGCGTGGGTCAGCACCACCGCCTCGACGTCGTCCAGGCGGTTCCTGATGTATTCGAAGTCGGGCAGTATCAGGTCGACGCCCGGCTGGTCCGGCTCGGGGAACAGCACCCCGCAGTCGACGATCAGCAGGCGGCCGTCGTACTCGAACACCGCCATGTTGCGGCCGATCTCACCAAGGCCGCCCAGCGCGACGATGCGGAGCGCGCCGTCGGGAAGCCGCGGCGGCGGCCCGAGCTCGGGATGGGGGTGACTCATGCGGCCACACCTTTCTCATAGGCGGTGGCGGCTCCCTCGGATGGCAGGACTGCTCCCTCGCCGAGCACTCCCGTTCCCTGCGAACCGCTCTGTTCTCTGTCGCTCAAACTCCCGTTCCTCCCCACTGCGGCCGATACCGGCCGCGACGTTCCTGCTCATGGCACAACCCCGTCGGACGGCTTCACGCCGCCCGCGATCAAGTCTTCTCGCAGCCGCGCGATCTGCTGCTCGGTGGCCTCCGTCAACGGCGATCGCGCCGGGCCGGCGGACCGCCCCATCAGGGTGAGCGCCGCCTTCGCCATGATCGCGCCACCTGCCTGCGTCATGATCCCGGAGACCACCGGGAGCAGCCTGCGGTGGACGGCCAGCGCGCCCGCGACGTCGCCCGCGCGGTACAGCTCCATCATCGCGGCGATCTCCGCGCCCACGACGTGCCCGACGACACTGACGCACCCGGCGGCCCCGACCGAGAGCCACGGCAGGTTGAGCGTGTCGTCACCCGAGTAGAAGACCAGGTCGGTGGCGGCCATCACCTGCGACCCGGCGAACAGGTCGGCCTTGGCGTCCTTCACCGCGACGATCCGCTCGTGCCCGGCCAGCCGGACGAGGGTGTCGGACTGGATCGGCACACCGCTGCGCCCCGGAATGTCGTAGAGCATGACCGGCAGGCCGGTGGCGTCGGCCACGGCGGTGAAGTGCCGGTAGAGCCCCTCCTGTGGCGGTTTGCTGTAGTAGGGCGTCACCACCAGCAGACCGTGGGCCCCGGCGCGCTCGGCGGCACGGGCCAGTTCGGCGCTGTGCCGGGTGTCGTTGCTGCCCGCGCCGGCCACGATCGTGGCACGGTCACCGACCGCCTCGACAACGGCACGCAGGACGCGCTCCTTCTCCTCGTCGGAGGTGGTCGGGGACTCCCCCGTGGTACCGCTCACCACGAGGCCGTCGTTGCGCTGCTCGTCCACCAGATAGGTGGCCAGGCTTCGCGCTCCCTCGTAGTCGACCTCGCCGTCGTCGGTGAACGGGGTGACCATGGCGGTCAGCATGCGGCCGAAAGGGGCGTCGGAGGTTCCAGTTGGCGCTGCCATAAACCGAACGCTACCCGGATCCGTAGAAACGGTAGACCCCGCCACCCCGCCTAGCCTCTGTACACCGATGGGGCCAAGGGGGAATATCTCCCCACCGCACCTACTGCATACCGTACACGCGAATATGCGAGCGATGGCCGGGGCCTGGGGCAGCCGAGGTGCCCGGGGGCGCCGCCGCCCGCCGGAACCCCCGCGGGACACGACGTCCCGGCCTCCGCGATCGCGTCGGGCGGTGTTTCGGACACCCTCTCCGTCCGAGGCGGCCCGATCCGGCCCTCCCGGCTCCGCGGACGCCGAAGAGGCCGCCGGTATGTGCTCGGGGGTACACACACCGACGGCCTCTACCGTTGAATCGCGGGCACTTACGCGGGTGTTACATGGGCTCTGAGATATTTTCAGCCCCTTTCTCGGCGCCACGCAAAGTTGGAGTTCCAAATTGCCGCCATTACCCTGAGTTGTGCGCCGAATACGTCAGGATGGGGCGACGCCCGTCAAACCCAGGGATGGACACGTGGCAAGCTCCGATCCGGTCTACCTGCGCGTCGTCGCCGATATCCGCCGCCAGATCGTCGACGGCTCCCTCTCCCCCGGCGCGCCGATCCCCTCCCGCGCCCAGCTCACCCGCAAGTACGGCGTGGGCGAGACCGCCGCCCGCCACGCGCTCCGCGTGCTCGCCACCGAAGGCCTGATCGTCGGCCGCGTCGGCTCCGGTCACTACGTCAGGGCCAGGCCCACGCTGCTCCCACTGCACCGCTGGCGCTTCCACGACCACCACGCCCCCGTCGGCGCCGACGTCCAGGCACAGGGCACCCGCACCACCCGGGAGTGGCGGATCGAGCGCGCCGAGGCCACCCCCGACATCGCCCAGCGCCTGCGGCTGGACGGCTCGGTCCCGGTGACCCGCACCCGCTACGTCCTGCGCGGTGACGGCAGGCCGCTGCAGCTCGCCACCTCCTACGAGCCCGCCGGGTTCGGCGAACCCGCCGCCGAGGAGACCCCCCGCAGCCTGATCGCCCGCCTGTCCGCCGCCGGGGTCAAGGTCACCGAGATAGTGGAGCAGGTCTACACCCGCGTCCCCCAGCCCGCGGAGAGCGACACCCTCGCCCTCCCGGCGGGCGTTCATGTCCTGCACGTGGAACGCACCCACTGGGCCGGCGACCGGCCGGTCGAGACCAGCGACATCGTCATCCCCGGCGACCGATTCCGCCTGGTTTACACCCACCCTCTCCCTCCGCAGCCCTAACACTCCGGCGACATCGTGAGATCAGAGCCGGGGTCCACGGATCCCTACTTCGGCAGTTTCGCGGCGAGGACGTCCAGCTTGTTGACGGCCGGAGCCTTGGCGAAGAGATGCCCTCCCTGCCGCCTCAGGGCCTCGGCGACCTGGCCCTCCAGGTGGGCGTCACGGTCGGCCTCGTCGGGGAAGGCGTCGAAGACGGCGTAGGTGGTCGTCCCCAGACGGATCGCGAACCAGGCGGTGGTCCCGGATTCCGCCTCGACAAGCGGGAGGGCCCCCCTCAAGAAGTCCTCCACCTCGGCCTCCTTGCCGGGCTTGGCTTCGAGTAGAACGAACAGTCCCAGGGTGACCATGTATCCTCCCGCCGGCTCCAGCGAAGGTTTCGCTGTCTCCCCTCAGCGTCTCCGTGTCATGACCACGGCTACACCGCGTGCTCGCCCCGGACCTTTAAAGGATGCGGCTAAAAGACGGTGCCGTTCCAGCCGGTCACGCTCCGGAGCGCGCCCGCAGGACCTCCAGCGCCCGGTCCGCGTGGGTCTGCATGCTGGCCTCACTGTGGATCACCGCGAGGAGACTGCGGTCGGTGTCGATGACGAAGGTCATCCGGCGGGTGAGGAAGGGGCCCACCGCGAAGTTGCGGCGGGCCCCGAGACCGCGGGCCACGACGCCGTCCGGATCCGACAGCAGGGGGAAGCCCAGGGCGTTGGTCTCGGCGAAACGTCTCTGCCGGGCGACGGTGTCGCGGCTGATGCCCACCGGACCCGCGCCGACCTCGGCGAACTCGCTCGCCAGATCCCGGAAATGACAGCTCTCCGCCGTGCATCCCGAGGTCATGGCCGCCGGGTAGAAGAACAGGACCACCGGCCCCTTGGCGAGAAGATCGGTGAGGCGCCGGGCCGTACCGGTCTCGTCGAAGAGCTCGAAATCCTCGACCACATCTCCGACCGCGAGGCTTCCACTCACGACATGTCCTCCCTGCGTCACTGAACCTGCGTCACTGAACCTGTGCCACTGAGCCTTCGTCATCGAGTCTTCGTCACCACAGGTGCCCGAACCGCCCGCCGTGGGTGGTTTCCGACCGGCAGGGCCGAAGATCGGTAATGCCCTCCCATTGTCGGCGGAAGGAGGCCCGTTGTCAGCGGAAGAACGACCTCGGTGCGGAACCGGGGTTCCGGCGGGCCCCCTCCCGGGCGGGCCCGCCGGGCGGATCCCCCCGGGATCCGGGGAATCGGCATACCGGCAGGGGGCCGGCGCGGAGCCGGGAGGCCGGCGCGCGGAGCCGTATCGCGCCATTCAACACCACTTAAAGCACTACGACAGTGTCGCGATGAGTACCACCCCCTACTGGCATACAGTGGTCGCAGAGAGGTGAGCGACCACATGGACAACCCCGCGGACCTGGTGTGCGACTTCGTGAACACCTACGACGTCGAGAGCGACACCGACTCGATCCCGTCACCCGCGGCCCTGACCGCCTGGCTCGGCGGACGCGGTCTGATCGGGCCGGGAGACAGCGCGGGCGACGCCGACGTGAGCCTGGCCGCCGATCTGCGGGAGGCCCTGCGCGCGGCGCTCCGCCACAACCACGACCGCGCCGGCACCCACGGCCGCGCCGGCAACGGCCCCGGCGGAAACGGCGACGGCCCCGGCGGCGACCGCGACCCGGTCCAGGACGGCGCCGAGGAGCGGCGGCCTGGACCGTCCCGGCCGTTCGCCGCGCTCCCGTTACGGGTCGCGCTGACCGCGTCCGGACCGGTCCTCGAACCCGTCTCCACCGGGGTGCCCGGCGCGCTGGCCGGGATCGCGGCGGCCGTGATGGGCGCGCACGCGGACGGCAGGTGGCCGAGGCTGAAGGTCTGCGCCGAGAGCACCTGCCAGTGGGCCTTCATCGACTCCTCCAAGAACCGCTCGCGCTCCTGGTGTTCCATGAGGGTCTGCGGCAACCGCACGAAGACCAGGGCATACCGGGCCCGGCGTCAGACCGAGACAGACTCGCGTCATCCCTGAGTCGGATTCCCCGATACGGTGTAGGAGCCCGTCTCGCGGATCCACCCGCCTGATGCCCGCTCGCGTGGCACGAGACCTGCGAGGCGGCGTGTCCTGAGGCGACGGCAGACGGCAGAGAAGGAGCGGGCCGAAATGGCAGACGTAGGCGTGCGGGCGGCTCGGCACGATGATGTCGCCGCGGTGACGAGCACCCAGATTCGCGCCTGGAAGTACGGCTACCGGAGTTTCCTTCCCGAGGGGCCGCTGGAGCAGATGACCGGCGCGGCGGCGGAGGCGCTCTGGCGGCGGCAGTGGGATGAGGCGATCGTCTCCCCGCCCAGCCCGCGCCACCGGGTGCTGGTCGCGGTGGAGCAGGTCGTGCTGGACACCGACGCCTTTCCCGCGCTGGGGCCGGGCGGCATCGAGGCCGCCGCCGCCTCCCGGGGCGCGGAGCGGGTGGCGGGCCTGGCCTCGCACGCCCCGGCCGAGGACCCCGATCTCGCCCCCACCACGACGGGTGAGATGCTCACCTTCCTGGTGGACCCCGACTACGTACGGCGCGGCCACGGCAGCCGCCTGCTGAACGCCACGGTCGACCACCTCAGGGAGGACGGCTACCACACCATCGTGACCTGGGTCTTCGCCGACAATCACCCGGTGCTGGGCTTCCTGGAGTCGGCCGGCTGGGGTGAGGACGGAGCCGAGCGGGTCCTGAACATCGGCCGTTCCGTGCGGATGGTCCGCCTGGCCACCGACATCAGCTGACCCCGGAGAGGAAGCTCGCAGCACCATGGCCACCCCGAGCCAGTGGATCGCCGGAGCACGTCCGCGCACCCTTCCCGCCGCCGTCGTCCCGGTCGCCGTCGGCACCGGGGTGGCGCTCGGCCACGACGGGGCGGTGTGGTGGCGGGCGCTTCTCGCCCTGTTCGTCGCACTCGCCCTGCAGGTGGGGGTGAACTACGCCAATGACTACAGCGACGGAGTGCGGGGCACCGACGACGAACGGGTCGGCCCGATGCGCCTGGTCGGCTCGGGGGCCGCGTCACCACGCGAGGTGCTCACCGCGGCCTTCGGCTGCTTCCTGGCCGCCGCGGTGGCCGGGCTGGCACTGGTCGTGGCCACCCGGGCGTGGTGGCTGCTTCCGGTCGGCGCGGTGTCGATCGCGGCGGCCTGGTTCTACACCGGCGGCTCCAGGCCGTACGGCTACCGCGCCCTCGGCGAGGTCTCGGTCTTCGTGTTCTTCGGCCTGGTCGCGGTGGCGGGCACCACGTTCGTGCAGCTCGAACGGCTCCCCTGGACCGCCCTCGTGGCCTCGGTCCCGGTGGGCCTGCTGGCCTGCGCGATGCTGGTGGTCAACAACCTGCGCGACATCGTGAGCGACGGCCCGGCGGGCAAGCGCACCATGGCCGTCGTGCTCGGCGACGACCGGACCCGCGTCCTCTACACCCTCTGCCTGGTGCTGCCGCTGGTCATCGCACCGGCCATGGCGCTGTGGGAGCCGTTCGCGGCGCTGGCGGTACTCGCCGCCCCGCTCGCGATCACCCCGGTGAAGGCCGTCGGGCGGGGCGTCACCGGCCCCGCGCTGATCGCCACGCTCCAGCAGACCGGCCGGTTCCAGCTCGTCTACGGCCTGCTGTTCACGGCCGGCCTGGCGCTGAGCGCCCTGTAGAACGCGCTGAACGCGCCGCGGAACGGACGCCTGTCACTGGCCCACTGGTCGCCCGTCCCTCACCGGCGGCCCGAGGCGCGCCGGGAGGACAGGCCGGGCGCTCCGCCGGGTTCCGCGCGGAGCGCCTGTCGCGGGGATGGAGCGTGGCGGCCGGAAGGTCGGCTCTTCCGGCCACCACGCGGCTCATGGAGGGGTTTCCCGGGGTCTTCCGGGAGGGTGGTGCAGGCCGGTCGAGTGCCACCCCAGACCGGCCTGCACCTGGTCCGCGCGTCCACCTGTCTGCGTCCCCGGGGCGCGCGGGAGGACGCGGCGGCGCAGGAAACGGGCCCCCCACTGAACCGGTTCCCTGCCCGGCCGCCGCGCCGGTCTCATCTCGCCGACCCCGCCACGGAGGGGGGGACGGCGAAGCGTTCGGCGATCCGGCGGGCGACCCGCTCCAGCTCCTCGACGGGACCGCGCTCGGCGCGTTCACCGTGGCAGGTGGACCAGAAGAACGTCTGCCCGTGCGGATCGGCCCAGATGGTCAGATCGTTTCTGACGTGCAGGCACGGCTGTCCCTCCTCGTAGGCGAGGGAGGTGTAGACACCGTGGCCGTGCAGGGCCTGCTGGAGGTGATCAATGGCGATGATCGTGTCCAGCCGGGAGATCTTCGCGCTCAGCCGCTCAGCCACCGGCGTACCCGGAAAGGGGATCACGGTCAGCTCCTTTGCTGCTGGTAGTGAGGGGGTGTGGCCCCGGGATCGTCGTCCGGTTCGGCCCCTGGGGGAGGGCTGGATACCGGTGACGTCTCCCGGGGCCACTCGGAGTGGCAGACCCGGTGACCCCGCGGGTACGGGGGCGTAGACGGGATCACCGCGCGCTTGGGAGCTGCCACGGGTCTTCTGGTGCGGGACCGGCGACCGGTGGGTCACCGAGGAAACGCGTCAGGGCACTCCAGGACGTCGTCCGGACCGATGCCGGATGGCGAGTCACCGGGTGACCGGGAGACCAAACGGAACAAAAAACGTCAGGGTCGAACATGGAGCTCAAGAAGGTGCCCGGTCGGCGCGTGCCCGTTCCGCGTGACGCGGGCCGTACAACTCGGAGGTGGGTCACCTAACGGCCGGCTGCCGTCAGGTGCTTGTCACTGTTCGGCCGGGGCCGACCACCACGCGTTCTGTGAGCGGAACTCGCCGTGTTCGTCGAGCTCCTTCAGCTCGCCGGTGTCGACCTGGTAGACCCAGCCGTGCAGCTTCAGCCGCCCGGCCTCCACCTCGCGCTTGACCATCGGGTAGGCGCTGAGGGTCCGCAGCTGCGCGGCCACGTGCCGCTGCACGAACTCCAGCAGCGCCCGGTCCCGCGGCGGCCGCCCCGACACTCCCTCCAGGCCCGGCCGCGCCAGGTCCAGCCAGCCGTTCACCCCCGGAAGCGCCGACAGGTCCTCGCCCCGCACCACCGCCCCCACCGCCCCGCAGTGCGAGTGCCCGCAGACCACGATGTTGCGGACCTCCAGCACCCCTACCGCGTACTCGATCGTCGCCACCTCCCCAGAGGCCGACGGCGCGTCGTGCGGCGGCACGATGTTGCCCGCGTTCCGCAACTCGAACAGGTCACCCGGCCGCGCCGAGGTGATCAGCGCCGGAATCACCCGCGAATCCGAGCAGGAGATGAACAGCGCCTGCGGCCACTGACCATTGGCCAGGTGGCGGTACTCCTGGCCGTAATCGACGGTCCGGCGCCAGAACATACGCGCGTTCATCAGTAAGCTGTTCAAGAACGCCTCCTTGGTCCGGGTTTTGTCCGCACCCTTTGGTCTGGGTTTCTCCGCACCGTATTGAGTGGCCGACGAGGAGCGGGCCAGAGGAGAGCTTGAACATGGTTAGCGTTCGGCGAGCGAACGTTAGGACCGTCGGCTGCGAACGGCCTCGGGGTGAACCGGGGGCAGCCCCGCCCACCTGGATCGATCCATCGGAGCCGGCGGGCGGCCGGGGCTGCGGTCTCGGCCGCCCCGAGGAGGCATGTCACGCCACTTTGGGGCGCCGTCCGGCGGAGACCAGGCGACGAATCACCAAATGAGCGCATAAAAATCTTTTTAGCGGCCGGAGCCGCGGAAGCCAAAAGCCGCCTCGGGCGAATAAGTCCGGCGCCGCCGTGGCCGACGCGCCCCGAGAAGACGAACAGGGCTTTTTTAAGGGAAATCAATCCAGGCGGAATAACCGGAGGATCGAAATCGACGATTTCACGGACCGCCCCACGCGAGATCGACCGCTCAACGCCGCCCGCCCATTCGGGGTGACTCTCCACCTCCGGCGGCTCTCCGGAAAACGCCCCGTAGCCTGCTCGGCACACCGCGGTGAGGTTCGAGAACATTCACGACGCCCTCCCTCCGGTCACCCTCTCCGCCGGGGCGTATTGGAAAGATCTACGAAGCCGGAGACGATCGCAAGATCTTTTGTTCTCCCGGCAACGGCCTCGGGTTACGTGGCCCCACCGGGTTGTCCCCGCTTATACCGCGGGCCGCCCCGCGCCGCCTCTCACCGGGATCGGCGCATGACGACGCGGGGGGCGAGGTCGATGCCCAGGTCCCGTTCGTGAGCCACCAGTGCGGCCAGTTCCGGCCCCCATTCGGCGGGGTCGAGTACGGCGAAGCCGTGCCGGGCGTACCAGGGCGCGTTCCACGGCACGTCCCGGAAGGTGGTCAGCGTCACGGCCGCCGAACCGGCCGAGGCCGCGTGGTCGCAGACCGCCTCCAGCAGGCGCCCGCCGACACCCCGGCGCCCGTGGCCGGGGTGGACGGCGAGCTGGTCGAGGTGGACCGTGCCGTCCACCCAGCCGATCATGGCGAACCCGATCGGCGGATCACCGGCGACCAGGACCCGCGACGGGTCGCCGGTCTCCTCGATCATCGTGGTCCCCGCCGGAAAGGCGATCCCCACCTGGGCGAACAGCCCGTCGGCCGCGACCTCGACCGCGGCGAGCCCCGGCAGCTCGCCCGGCTCGGCCCAGCGGATCTCAGTCGAAGTCGAAGATCGAGTGCTTGTCATGGAACCGGAGGATACAGCGGCACCGCGTGCGGACCACGAGGGTTATCCGGTGGGAGGTGATCCCCCACCGGCCTGTCGATCCTGCCGTGCCCCCGCCGCAACTCGGTGCCCGCGCAGAGCGGGCGGGTGAACCGGGATCGTGTCATGTCCAGACGACGAACGGCGGCGCCCGCGTCCCCGGCCTACAGGCCGAGCAGATGCTCCAGGCCGACGGTCAGTCCCGGCATCTCGCCGATCCGGCGCACCCCCAGCAGCACGCCCGGCGTGAACGACGAGCGGTTCATGGTGTCGTGCCGGATGGTGAGAGTCTCCCCGTCACCGCCCAGGAGCACCTCCTGGTGGGCGATCAGCCCGGCCAGCCGCACCGAGTGCACCCGGACCCCGTCCACGTCCGCGCCCCGCGCGCCCTCCATCTCGGCGCTGGTGGCGTCGGGCATGGGAGCGGCCCCGGCCCTGCGCCTCGCCTCGGCGATCAGCTCCGCCGTACGGCGCGCGGTACCCGAGGGCGCGTCCGCCTTGTTCGGATGGTGCAGCTCGACGATCTCGGCCGAGTCGAAGTAACGGGCGGCCTGCTGGGCGAAGCGCATCATCAGCACGGCCGCGATACCGAAGTTGGGGGCGATCAGCACGTTGACGCCGGGGGTTGTCTCAAGCCGGCCGCGCACGGTGGCCAGGCGCTCGGCGTCGAAGCCGGTGGTGCCGACCACCGTGTGGATGCCGTGGGAGAGGCACCACTCGATGTTGCTCATGACCACGTTGGGGTGGGTGAAGTCGACCACCACCTCGGAGCCCTCCAGCTCCTCGATCGGGTCGCCCTTGTCGACGGCCGCGACCAGTTCCAGATCGTCCGCCGCGGCCACGGCCTTGCACACTTCGATACCGACACGCCCTCGGGCGCCGAGAACTCCAACCCTGATCACGGCCCCAAGGCTATACCTTCTCTCCTCCCAGGACCGCGCCGACCTCGCCCGGCACGTTCCGGGGCCCCACCGGGGGGGCGGACAGCTCGGGAGGGGGCCCGCACCGGGGCGGGAAAGGCGAGACGGCCCCGGAGCGCCGGGGCCGTTCGCTGTGAGGACCGCTAGGCGTTCAGAGCCCAGCTGAAGTCCTTGTCCTCGTAGGGGCCGATGACCGCGAGGGTGGCCGGGCGGCTGAGAACGTCGCGGGTGACCTCGGTGATCTCCTCCGGGGTCACCGCCTCGATCCTGGCCAGCACGTCGTCCACGGTGAGCTGCTCGTCGAAGACCAGCTCGCCCTTGCCGATCCTGGACATCCGGGAGCCGGTGTCCTCCAGGCCCAGCACGAGGCCGCCGCGGAGCTGTCCCTTGCCTCGGACGATCTCCTCCTCGGTGATGCCGTCGGCGATCACCCGGAGGATCTCCTCGTTGCAGATCTTCAGCACGTCGTCGATCTTCGAGGGCAGGCAGCCGACGTAGATGCCGAACTGGCCGGTGTCGGCGTAGGCGGAGGTGTAGGAGTAGGCCGAGTAGGCCAGGCCCCGCTTCTCCCTGATCTCCTGGAACAGCCGCGAGGACATGCCGCCGCCGAGCGCCGCGTTGAGCACGCCGAGCGCGAAGCGGCGCTCGTCGGTGCGGGTGAGGCCGGTCGTGCCGAGGACCAGGTTGGCCTGCTCGGTCGGCCGGTGCAGCACCCGGACGCCGGAGCGGGTCTCGACCCCGGGGCCGAAGACGCGCGGGGCGAGCGGCGAGGCGTCCCCGCCGAGGGCTCCGGCCCGCTCGTAGGCGGCGGCGACCAGGGCGACGACCTGCTCGTGGTCGACGTTGCCCGCCACCGACACCACGGTGCGGGTGGGCAGGTAGTAGCGCCGGTAGTACTCCGCGATCCGGTCACGGCTGACCGCGTTGATCGAGTCGACCGTGCCGAGGATCGGCCGGCCGATGGGCGTGTCGCCGTACAGCTCGGCGGAGAACTGCTCGTGCACCACGTCCGAGGGGTCGTCGTCGTGCATGGCGATCTCCTCCAGGATCACGCCACGCTCGGCCTCGACGTCCTCGGGGGTGATGAGCGAGGAGGTCAGCACGTCGGCGAGCACGTCGATCGCCACCCGCAGGTCCTCGTCCAGGACCCGCGCGTAGTAGCAGGTGTACTCCTTGGCGGTGAAGGCGTTGATCTCACCGCCGATGCCCTCGATGGCCGCGGAGATCTCCAGGGCGTCCCGTGTGGGGGTGCCCTTGAACAACAGGTGTTCAAGGAAGTGGGAGGCCCCCATGTGCTCGGGGGTCTCGTCACGCGAGCCGATGCCGACCCACATGCCGACCGCGACGGAACGCACGGTCGGCATGGACTCGGTCACCACCCGGAGCCCACCGGGGAGGACGGTGCGCCGTACGACCCCGGCACCGTCGGGGCCGGGGTACGCAGTGGTGGTCATCACGAGTTGCGGTCTTCTCCCCCGCGGCTGCCGTTGCCGCCGCCGCCGCTGCTCCGGGTACGGGTACGGCGGGGCCGCTCCTCCCGGGGCTGCTCGTCGGAGGAGGCGACCGGCGCGTCGGAGGAGCCGCCCTCGGCCTTGGCCGCGGCCTCCTTCTCGATGACCTCGACGGGCACCAGGGAGAGCTTGCCGCGCGAGTCGATCTCGGCGATCTCCACCTGGACCTTCTCGCCGACGTTCATGACGTCCTCGACGTTCTCGATGCGCTTGCCGCCGTGCAGCTTGCGGATCTGGGAGACGTGCAGGAGGCCGTCCTTGCCCGGCATGAGGGAGATGAAGGCGCCGAAGGCCGCGATCTTGACGACCGTGCCCAGGTAGCGCTCGCCGACCTCCGGCATGTGCGGGTTGGCGATGGCGTTGATCGCCGACCTGGCCGCCTCAGCGGACGGGCCGTCGGTGGCGCCGATGTAGATGGTTCCGTCGTCCTCGATCGTGATCTCGGCGCCGGTGTCGTCCTGGATCTGGTTGATCATCTTGCCCTTCGGGCCGATGACCTCGCCGATCTTGTCCACCGGGACCTTGATCGTGATGATGCGCGGGGCCGTCGCGTTCATCTCCGCCGGGGAGTCGATGGCCTCCTGCATCACGTCGATGATGGCCAGACGGGCGCCCTTGGCCTGCTTCAGCGCGGCGGCCAGGACCGAGGCGGGGATGCCGTCGAGCTTGGTGTCGAGCTGGAGCGCGGTGATGAGGTCCTTGGTGCCGGCGACCTTGAAGTCCATGTCGCCCATGGCGTCCTCGGCACCGAGGATGTCGGTCAGCGTGACGTACTCGTCGCCCTCGTTGATGAGACCCATCGCGATGCCCGCGACGATGCCCTTGAGCGGGACGCCGGCGTCGAGCAGCGCCATGGTCGAGGCGCAGACCGAGCCCATCGAGGTCGAGCCGTTGGAGCCGAGCGCCTCGGAGACCTGACGGATCGCGTAGGGGAACTCCTCGCGGGCCGGCAGGACCGGGACGAGGGCCCGCTCGGCGAGCGCGCCGTGGCCGATCTCCCGGCGCTTGGGCGAGCCCACCCGGCCGGTCTCACCGGTGGAGTAGGGCGGGAAGTTGTAGTTGTGCATGTAGCGCTTGGTGCGCTCGGGGTTGAGCGTGTCGATCATCTGCTCCATCCGGAGCATGTTGAGCGTGGTGATGCCCAGGATCTGGGTCTCACCGCGCTCGAAGAGGGCCGAGCCGTGCACCCGGGGCACAACGTGGACCTCGGCGTTGAGCTGGCGGATGTCCTTGACGCCCCGGCCGTCGATGCGGACGCCCTCGGAGATGACCCGCTCGCGCATGAGCCTCTTGGTCAGCGACCGGAACGCGGCGCCGACCTCCTTCTCACGGCCCTCGAAGTCGGGGCCGACCTTCTCCGCCGCCAGGGCCTTGAGCCGGTCGAGCTCGGCCTCGCGCTCCTTCTTGCCCGCGATGGTCAGCGCGGCGGCCAGCTCACTGCTCACCGCGCCGGTCACGGCCTCCAGGACGTCGTCCTGGTAGTCGAGGAACAGGGGGTACTCGGCGGTCTCCTTGGCGGCGACCTTGGCGATCTTGGCCTGCGCCTCGCAGAGCACCTTGATGAACGGCTTGGCGGCCTCCAGGCCCTGGGCCACGGTCTCCTCGGTCGGCGCGACGGCCCCCTCTGCGACGAGCTTGAGCGTGTCACGGGTGGACTCGGCCTCGACCATCATGATCGCGACGTCGCCGTCCTCCAGGACGCGGCCCGCGACCACCATGTCGAAGGTGGCGTTCGCCAGCTCCGTGTGGGTCGGGAAGGCCACCCACCGGCCCTCGATCAGGGCGACGCGGACGCCGCCGATCGGGCCGGAGAAGGGCAGCCCTGCGAGCTGGGTGGAGAGGGAGGCGGCGTTGATCGCGACCACGTCGTAGAGGTGGTCGGGGTTGAGCGCCATGATGGTCGCCACGACCTGGATCTCGTTGCGCAGCCCCTTGACGAACGACGGGCGGAGCGGCCGGTCGATCAGGCGGCAGGTGAGGATGGCGTCCTCGGAGGGACGGCCCTCACGCCGGAAGAAGGAGCCGGGGATGCGGCCCGCGGCGTACATCCGCTCCTCGACGTCGACCGTCAGCGGGAAGAAGTCGAGGTTTTCCTTCGGGTTCTTGGAGGCGGTGGTCGCGGAGAGGACCATCGTCTCGTCGTCGAGGTGGACGACGGCGGAACCCGCCGCCTGGCGCGCGAGCCGGCCGGTCTCGAACCGGACGGTGCGTGTGCCGAAGGGGCCGTTGTCGATAACGGCTTCACTGCTGTGGACACCCTCCACGGGGGACCTCCTCTGGGTCGGTCGCCCGCGTCCACTCAGGCGCGCGTGATGCGCCTGAGTCGTCTTCTTGCCGGCTCCCCGTAGGTGCAGCGCCGGTCTTCGATCGAAGCGCCCGGTTCCGTATGGCTCACACCATGATGACCGGGGGCCACTACCGAGGACCGGCCCTCCGACGCCGTGGGGCGCGCTTGCTGTGCGGACGCGGGGCACTATCTCGGCTATTCAGTTTTGCTCACCGGGGCGGTGTCTTGACGGCGCGACGCGCCGACACCTGCCCATATGAGATGGGGGAGCGGCGTGAACGCCGCTCCCCCACAACGTTATCGGCGCAGACCGAGCCGCTCGATCAGCGAACGGTAGCGCGCGATGTCCTTGCTCTGCAGGTACTTGAGCAGCCGGCGGCGGCGGCCGACCAGCAGCAGCAGACCACGACGGCTGTGGTGGTCGTGCTTGTGCAGCTTCAGGTGCTCGGTGAGCTCGCTGATGCGCTTGCTCAGCAGCGCGATCTGCACCTCGGGGGAACCGGTGTCGGTCTCACCCTTGGCGTACTCACCGATGATCTGCTTCTTGGCGGCGGTGTCGAGCGACACGTTTCTCCTTGAACCTCTACGGGCACGCGCGATTTTCAGATGCCCGAGCGACCGTGCGTGCCTACAGTCGCCGTGGCGAGATCAGCGCCGGGGTTTCGACACCACCGGTCACAGAGCTGACACGCCAGATTACCACCAGGTCTCGGACTCTCGCACATTCGCGGGCAGCGCCCCGGCCGCACGGCCACGCGCGCCGGCCGTCCGGCCGAGACGCGCCGGAGCCGAGGTCAGGAGGTGAGGCGGCGGGCCTCGTCCACATCGGCGCGCATCTGCTCGATGAGCTCCTCGATCGAGTCGAACCTGAGGTTGGCGCGGAGCCGGGTCCCGAAGTCGACGGCCATGTGGGCGCCGTAGAGGTCCAGGTCGTCACGGTCGAGCGCGTACGCCTCGACGGTGCGGGGCACCCCCTCGAAGGTGGGGTTGGTGCCCACCGAGATCGCGGCGGGCCAGCGCTCGCCGCCGTAGACGGCGGGCAGGTTGCCGGTCGTGACGCCCTGCAGCCAACCGGCGTAGACGCCGTCGGCCGGGATCGCGGTGAAGTCCGGCGACTCCACGTTGGCCGTAGGGAAGCCGAGTCGCCGGCCGCGCTGGTAGCCGCGGACGACCACGCCCTCGACCCGGTGCGGGCGGCCGAGGGCCAGTGCCACGGCGTCCATGTCCCCCGCGGCGAGGCGGTCGCGGATGAGGGTGGAGGAGATGGCCTCCCCGTTGCTGACCAGCGGGACCGCCTCAGCCACGAAGTCGTACTTCTCCCCGAGGGTCTGCAGCGTCTCGACGTCGCCCGCCGCCTTGTGGCCGAAGCGGAAGTTCTCCCCCACGACGACCCCCGCCGCGTGCAACCGGTCCACCAGCACGGTCTGCACGAACTCGTCCGGGGTCATCCGGGAGAACTCCAGCGTGAACGGCAGCACGCAGACCGCGTCCACGCCGAGCCCGGCGAGCAGCTCGGTGCGGTGCCTGGCCGTGGTCAGCCGGAGCGGATGCGTGCCCGGCCGCACGACCTCCTCGGGATGCGGGTCGAAGGTCACCACCACCGAGGGAAGCCCGAGCCCGGCGGCCATCGCGACGGCGCGGGCGACCATCTGCTGGTGACCTCGGTGAACCCCGTCGAAGACGCCGATCGTGATGACGGACCTGCCCCAGTCTTCGGGCACGTCGTCCAATCCGTGCCAGCCTCGCACCGTAGCCTCTTCCCCTTGTAGCGGATCGACCCCTAAAGCCTGCCATGCTGACCGGCCCCGACTCCAATCGGGGAGGTCAGCGGGAAGTGACAGGCCACCTGACGTCCGCCGGCGTGGTTCAGCGGCGGACGCTCGGTACGGCAGCGCGCCTGGGCGGCCGGGCAGCGGGGGTGGAAGGAGCAGCCGGTGGGCCGGTCGATCGGGCTGGGCACGTCACCGGTCAGCACGACGCGCTCGCGGCGCGGCGCCCCGGACCCGTCGTCGATCTCCGGGACCGCCGAGAGCAGGGCGTGGGTGTAGGGATGGGCGGGGGCGGCGTACAGCGCCTCGGCCTCGGCCACCTCGACGATCTCCCCGAGGTACATCACCGCGATCCGGTCCGACACGTGCCGCACCACGCCCAGGTCGTGCGCGATGAAGACGTAGGTGAGCCCCAGCTCCTCCTGCAGGTCGGCGAAGAGGTTGAGCACCTGCGCCTGCACCGACACGTCCAGCGCGGAGACCGGCTCGTCGGCCACCACCAGCCTGGGCGACAGGGCGCTGGCGCTGGCCGCCGGAGAACTCGTGCGGGTAGGAGTCCACCCGCTTGCCGGGGGCGGGGATGCCGACCTCGTCCAGCAGCCTGACCGCGCGGTCGCGGGCCGCCCTCCTGGAGACCTTCTCGTGGGCGCGGATCTGCTCGGCGATCTCCCGGCCCCTGATCGCCCGCATCCCGCGGTCCCTCAACGCCAGCAGATCCCGTCCGCGAAAGATGACATTTCCAGAAATTTCAGCGTTTGGGGTGCGGATCAGGCGGAGTACACCGAGCATCGACACGCTCTTCCCCGAACCGGACTCCCCCACCACGCCCAGCACCTCGCCGGGCCGTACCGAGAAGGACAGGCCGTCGACGGCGGTGAACCGGCCCCCGCCGGTGCGGAAGCGGACCCGGAGATCGGTGACTTCGAGAAGCGGGTGGTCAGGCACGGCGCACCCTCGGGTCGAGCCGGGCGTACAGGACGTCCACCACGGCGTTGGCCAGCACGACGAAGAAGGCCGCGTACAGGACCGAACCCATGACGAACCATAAAGCATCGTCCCGTCGCGCCCCCCACCGGGTCAGGAAACGAACACCGCCAGCGACTTGGCGACCTTGCCGTCCTCCTCGACCAGCGCGAGCAGCGTGCCGTCCGGGCCGAACACCCCGATCGGCCCCCGCCCCAGGCCCAGCGACGGCAGCCGGCCGCCGTGCGCGACGACGCCCGCCTCCTCGGCGGTCACATCACGGCGCGGGAAGGCCGCGGCGACCGCCTCGGCCATCGGCAGGATGACGCAGTCGGCGGAGAGCCGCTCGACGGTGCGGGCCATCGACAGGTCGTAGGGGCCCACCCGGGTGCGCCGCAGCGCGGTCAGATGACCGCCGACGCCCAGGGCCGCGCCCAGGTCCCGGGCGAGCGCCCGGATGTAGGTGCCGCTGGAGCAGGTCACCGAGACGTCCACGTCGATCACCTCGCCGGCGCGGCGGACGCCGGTGACCTCGAAGCGCGACACGGTCACCGGACGCGCCTGGAGCTCGACCTCCTCCCCGGCCCTGGCCCGCTTGTAGGCACGCTCACCGTTGACCTTGATGGCGCTGACCTGCGGCGGGATCTGCATGATCCGGCCGGTCAGGGCGGCGACACCCCGCCTGACCTCCTCCTCACCGACCCCGGCCGCCGAGGCCGACCCGATGACCTCGCCCTCGGCGTCGTCGGTGCTGGTCGACTGGCCGAGCCGGATCGTGCCGTCGTAGCCCTTCTCGGTGAGCGCGAGATGGCCCAGCAGCCTGGTCGCCTTCTCCACACCGACCACCAGCACACCGGTGGCCATCGGGTCGAGCGTGCCGGCGTGGCCGACCCTGCGGGTGCCCGCGACGCCCCGCAGCTTGCCGACGACGTCGTGCGAGGTCCACCCGGCGGGCTTGTCCACGATGATCAACCCGCTCGGCGGCGGGGTGCGCTGGGCGCGAGCCGTACTCATTGGTCGGAGAGGTCCTTGTCGCGAAGGGCTGGGGAAAGTGGGCTCCCGGCAGAGCCGGGAGGGCTACAGGAGGGCGCGCAGACGCGCCATCGTCTCCTCGACGGGCAGGTGGGAGGTGAAGCCCGCGGCCTTGGCGTGACCGCCCCCGCCCAGCTCGGCGCAGACACGCGCGACGTTCACCGCTCCCTTGGAGCGGGTGGAGACCTGCCAGGCCCCGTCGTCGTCCTCCTTGAGGATCACTGCCACGTCCGCCTCGTCGGTGCGGCGGATGACGTCGATCATCCCCTCCACCTCGTCGTACGGCAGGCCGTACCCGGCCCGGTCGGCCCGGGTGACGAACGTCCAGACCAGCCCGGGGCCGGTCTCGGGCTCCAGCGTCACCCTGTCCAGGACGGCGCCGAGCACCCGGAGGTAGGCGAAGGGAGAGCGATCCCACAGCTCCCGGGCGATCTGTTCGGGGTTGAGCCCGGTGTCCAGCATGCGGGCGGCCATCAGGTGCGCCTGCGGGGTGGTCGAGGAGTGCCGGAACGAACCGGTGTCGGTGACCAGCCCGGCGTACAGGCAGATCGCCACATCCCTGTCGATCGGCAGGCCGAGCCGCCGGATCAGCTCCTCGGCCAGGACCGCGGTGGCCGCGGCGCCCGGGTCGACCAGGTTGAGCGTGCCGAACCCGGTGTTGGACGCGTGGTGGTCCAGCACGATCAGCTCGCGTGCCTTGCCCGCGTTGGCGGCCAGCGTGCCGAGCCGGTCGATGAGGGGAACGTCGAAAGTGATCATCAACTCGGGCGTCGGCGGGTAGTCGCCCGGCTCGGCCAGCAGATCCTGCCCCGGCAGGAACCGCAGCAGCCTGGGCACCCGGAACCGCCGCTCCCCGAAGGAGGCCGTGACCCGCCTGCCCGCCGCGCGCAACGCCATCCCGACGGCCAGCATCGAGCCGAGCGCGTCCGCGTCCGGCGAGATGTGGCAGGCCAGCGCGATCTCCCCGGCGGACGAGACCAGCCCGACGGCCCGGTCCCAGTCACCGCCGGGCACCGGACCGCCGTCACGCAGGTCGGACGTCACTTCGCGGGGTGTCCCGCCCGCTCCGACGACTCCGACGGCTCCGGCAGCTCATCGTCGCCGTCCTCGGCCCCGTCCTCGTCCGGCTTGCGGTAGGGGTCCGCGTCGCCGGCGTGCTTGGCGTTCTCGGCCCGCCTGGCGATCTCGGCGTCCCTCGCCTTGGCCTCGGCGAGCAGGCCGTCCAGATGGCGGGCGGTGTCGGGGAGCGGGTCGTGGGTGAACGTCAGCGTCGGCGTGTGGCGCAGACCCGTCTGACGGCCCACCTCCGAGCGGATGAGCCCCTTGGCGCTCTCCAGCGCCGCGGCGGAGTCGGCCCGCTCGGCCTCCGAGCCGAACACGGTGTAGAACACCGTGGCGTCGCTGAGGTCGTTGGTGATCCGTGTGTCGGTCACCGTCACGAAGCCCAGCCTCGGGTCCTTGATCCGCCGCTCCAGCATCTCCGCCACGATCTGGCGGATCCGGTCGGCGATCTTACGTGCGCGTGCGGCGTCCATATTCGCTCCCCCCTTCTCACAGTAACGACCGGACGCGAGCAGGGTTGTTTCGCGGCCGGTCGTATCTGTAGCTAGTCCTCGTTCTCGTTGTGGAGCCGGTGCCTGGCGGACAGCAGCTCGATCTCCGGGTGGAAGGCGATCAGACGCTCGCAGTCGTCCAGCACCGCGCCGCAGTTCGCGGCTGAGGCGGAGACGACGGCGATCCCGATCTCGGTACGGCGATGCAGATCCAGATGGCCGGTCTCGGCGACGGCCACACCCGGAAACCGTCGTTGCACCTCGGCGATGAGGGGACGCACCACAGAGCGTTTCTGCTTCAGCGAGCGAACGTCGCCGAGCAGGATGTCCAGTGTCAGAGCACCTACATACATGTTGAGTCATTCGCCACGGACGTCGCCGCGCGCCGGCGGCGCGGGGGCCGCCCGCCGGCCGAGGGCCCCGCCCACAGGGTGGACGGGACCGACGACCGGCGGGCGATCCCCGGCCGGACCGGAGCATCAGGCGCGCGGCTTCTCCCGCATCTCGAACGTCTCGATGACGTCGTCGATCTTGATGTCGCTGTAGCCGACACCGATACCGCACTCGTAGCCCTCACGGACCTCGGTGGCGTCCTCCTTGAAGCGGCGGAGCGACGACACGGTGAGGTTGTCGGAGATGACGACCCCGCCGCGGATGATCCGCGCCTTGCTGTTCCGGACGATCGTGCCCGAGCGGACCAGCGCACCGGCGATGTTGCCGATCTTCGGCACCTTGAAGACCTCGCGGACTTCGGCGGTGCCCATCTGGACCTCTTCGAACTCCGGCTTGAGCATGCCCTTGAGGGCCGCCTCGATCTCCTCGATCGCCTGGTAGATGACCGAGTAGTAGCGGATGTCGACGCCCTCGCGCTCGGCCAGGTCGCGCGCCCGGACCTCGGGGCGCACGTTGAAGCCGATGATGACGGCGTTGTCGTCCGCGACAGCCAGGTTGACGTCGTACTCGGTGATCGCACCGACGGCGCGGTGGAGCACCCGCAGGCGCACCTCCTCGCCAACGTCGATCTTGAGCAGCGCGTCCTCAAGGGCCTCGACCGAACCGGAGACGTCACCCTTGATGATGAGCTTGAGCTCGTCGACCTGGCCCTTCTCCATCTCACTGAAGAGCTCTTCGAGGGTGCGGCGGCGGCCGGACCTGGCCATGTCCGCGATGCGCTTGCGCGCCGCGCGCTGCTGGGCGATCTGGCGCGCCATCCGGTCGTCGGTGACGACGATGAAGTTGTCACCGGCACCCGGAACCGCGGTCAGACCGAGCACCTGCACCGGACGGGACGGGTCGGCCTCGTCGATCGACTTGCTGGTGTCGTCCAGCATCGCCCGGACGCGGCCGAAGGCCTCGCCACAGACGATCGAGTCGCCGACCCGGAGCGTGCCGCGCTGAACCAGCACGGTCGCGACCGGACCCCGGCCCTTGTCGAGGTGCGCCTCGATGGCGACGCCCTGGGCGTCCATCGTGGCGTTGGCCCGCAGGTCGAGCTCGGCGTCCGCGGTGAGCAGGATGGCCTCAAGGAGGCTCTCGATGCCGATCCCGTTCTTGGCGGAGATGTCGACGAACATCGTGGTGCCGCCGTACTCCTCGGCGACCAGGCCGTACTCGGTGAGCTGGGCACGGACCTTGCTCGGGTCGGCGCCCTCCTTGTCGACCTTGTTGACCGCGACCACGATCGGCACGTCGGCCGCCTGGGCGTGGTTGAGCGCCTCGATGGTCTGCGGCTTCACACCGTCGTCGGCCGCGACCACCAGGACGGCGATGTCGGTGACCTTGGCACCACGGGCACGCATGGCGGTGAACGCCTCGTGACCCGGGGTGTCGATGAAGGTGATCCTCCGGTCCTCACCCTCGTGCACGGTGGAGATCTGGTAGGCACCGATGTGCTGGGTGATGCCGCCGGCCTCGCGAGCCACCTCGTTGGTGTGCCGGATGGCGTCGAGCAGCTTGGTCTTACCGTGGTCGACGTGACCCATGACGGTCACCACCGGCGGACGCGCGACCAGGTCACCCTCGTCGCCCTCGTCCTCGCCGAACTCGATGTCGAAGGACTCAAGAAGCTCGCGGTCCTCCTCCTCCGGGCTGACCACGAGCAGGTTGTAGTCCAGCTCGGCGGCGAGCAGCTGCAGCGTCTCCTCGTTGACCGACTGGGTGGCGGTCACCATCTCGCCGAGGTGCAGCATGATCTGCACCAGGGACGCCGGGTTCGCGCCGATCTTGTCGGCGAAGTCCGCCAGCGAGGCGCCGCGCGACAGGCGGATCGTCTGACCGCCGCCGCGCGGAGCCTGCACGCCACCGATCGCCGGGGCCTGCATGTTGTCGAACTCTTGACGCCGCTGACGCTTGGACTTGCGGCCACGTGTCGGGCGTCCGCCCGGACGGCCGAAGGCGCCGGCCGTACCGCCACCGCGGCCACGGCCACCACCGCCGGGACGGCCGGCGAAACCGCCGCCGCCACCACCGGGGCCACCGGTTCCGGTGCCCGGACGGCCCGCGCCGCCACCACCACCGGGACGACCGGCGAAACCGCCGCCGCCACCGGGACGGCCACCGCCGCCGCCGGGACGGCCCGCGCCGCCGCCACCGCCGGGACGGCCCGCGCCGCCACCGCCGCCGGGACGACCGGCACCGCCGCCGCCACCGGGACCGGCGGGCCGGCCCTGGGGCATCATCATCGGGCTGGGACGGGGACCGCCGGGACGCGGACCACCCGCACCGGCGCCACCGCCCGGACGCGGACCACCCGCACCGGGGCCCGGACGCGGGCCCGCGGATCCGGGCGGACCCGAACGGGCCGCGGGCGGCCGGGGACCGGCACCGTCGCGCTGCCCCTGCTCGCGGGGACCGCGGTCCTCACGGGGACCACCGGGACGCGGACCCCGGTCACCGGGGGCCCCGTCACGACCGCCGGGACGCGGCGGACGGGCCTGGCCCATGCCGCTGGCGTTCGACGAGAACGGGTTGTTGCCGGGACGCGGACCCCGGGGACCGGGACGCGGACCGGGCTTGGGCCCGGCGCCGGACGCGCCCGCGCCGGGGCGGGAACCGCCCGTGGGGGCTCCGCCGCCGGAACCGCCGCCCGAGGGACGGCCCTCCGGACGCGCGGCCTCGGGACGGGACGCCGGTCCCGGACGCGGGGCCGGTCGCGGGCCCGGCTTGGGGCCGGACGCCGCGGGACGCGGAGCCTCGAAACGCGGCGGCTGGACCGGTGAGGGCTGCTGCTGCGCCTGCGGGGGCTGTGCCTGCTGCTGAGGCTGCGCCTGCTGGGGTTGGGGAACCGCCGGCGGGACCTGCGGCGCGGGGGCCGCGGGACGCGCCGCCGGACCGGGCCTGGGCCCCGGCCTTGGGGCCGGTCCCGGCTTGGGAACCGATGACGGTGCCGCGGGGGCACCGTTTCCGGCCTGGCCACCGGCCGGCCGGGGGGCCGCCTGCGGCGGCTTGGGCGTCCTGTTGCCGCCCCTGTCGGACGAGCCCCTGGAGGGGCCGCCCAGAGCTTCCGTGAGCCTGCGGACTACCGGTGCTTCGATAGTCGAGGACGCCGAACGCACGAACTCGCCCATCTCCTGGAGCTTGGCCATGACGACCTTGCTCTCCACACCGAACTCCTTGGCGAGCTCGTATACCCGGACCTTCGCCACTGCACTCCCTTACTCGGCCCGGGAGGCTGTGCCGCCGGACCGTCGTTACGTAGACGTACTCATCGCCGCATGCTCATCAGGCGCTCATAGCTATCTGACCAGCCCATCAACTCGGCGTCCTACATGACAGTCGGTAACCATTTCACCCGATCCTTTCGGCATGAAGCTCTTCCAGGTGTGCTCGCACTCGCGACAGATCAAGCGGAACCGCGACGCGAAACGCGCGCGGAAACGCTCGACGACGCTCTGCGAGTTCGAGACAACCCAGGGAGGGATGCAGTGAAGCACCACGTCCCTGGAGCCGTCGTCGCAGGTCGGGGACTATAACGCCCTCGACCTGAACCAGGCGGAGCAGCTCGGAGGAAACCGTGCGAACCCGGCAGCCCACACATGTTCTCAGTGGGGCGGCCTGGCCACCGTATTCCAGCTTACCTTGTGGACGCATCCGCGGAACCGGCCGCATCCCCCGCCGGTGTATCGGGACGGATGTCGATACGCCAGCCGGTAAGGCGATTCGCCAGCCGGGCGTTCTGCCCTTCCTTACCGATCGCCAGCGAAAGCTGGTAGTCGGGCACGGTCACACGGGCCGCGCGGCCGTCGGCGTCGATCACCTCGACATGGGAAACACGGGCGGGAGAGAGGGCATTCCCCACGAACTCCGCCGGGTCCTCCGACCAGTCGATGATGTCGATCTTCTCGCCGTGCAGCTCGGCCATGACGTTCCGCACCCGCGAACCCATCGGGCCGATACAGGCGCCCTTGGCGTTCACTCCCTGCCGCCGCGAACGCACCGCGATCTTGGTCCGGTGCCCGGCCTCCCGGGCGATGGCGGCGATCTCGACCGTACCGTCGGCGATCTCCGGCACCTCCAGGGCGAAGAGCTTCTTCACCAGGCCGGGGTGGGTCCGCGACAGCGTCACCGACGGCCCCTTGTGGCCCTTCTTGACCTGGACCACGTAGCAGCGGATGCGCTCGCCGTGGATGTACTCCTCGCCGGGCACCTGCTCGTTGTGCGGCAGGACCGCCTCGATCTTGCCGAGATCCACCAGGACGACCCGGGGGTCCTTGCCCTGCTGGATGACCCCGGCCACGAGCTCGCCCTCACGGCTGGCGAACTCACCAAAGTTGATCTCGTCCTCGGCGTCCCTGAGCTGCTGCAGGATGACCTGCTTGGCGGTGGTCGCCGCGATGCGGCTGAAGTTGCCCGGGGTGTCGTCGAACTCCCTGAGCACCTCCCCGCTCTCGTCGTCGAGCTCGGCAGCAAAGATCGTCACATGCCCGGATTGCCGGTCGAGTTCGGCGCGCGCCTTGGCCGCCGCCCCCTCGCTCCGGAAGTAAGCGATCAGCAGCGCGTCCTCGATCGCCTTGACGACCAGGTCGAAGGAGATGTCCTTCTCCCGCTCCAGGCTGCGCAGGACGCTCATGTCGATGTCCACGAAGCTCCCCCCTTAGCCTTAGCCTTCGTCGCCGTCTTCGCCGTCGTCTTCGGCGTCGTCCAACCGGCGGAATTCCACCTGCACCCGGCCTCGGGCCAGGTCTTGATACTCGATGCGGCGCGACGCGCCGGCGATGTCCAGCTCCACGCCGCCCTCATCGGCGGCGACGATCCGGCCCTCCAGGGAGGTGCCGTCCCGTAGGTCGGCCTTGACCAGCCTCCGGACCGCCCGGCGCCAGTGACGTGGCTCGGTGAGCGGGCGGTCGACCCCCGGAGAGGAGACCTCCAGCACGTAAGGGGTGGCCCCCATCGCGTCACCGGCGTCCAGCGCGGCGGAGACCGCGAGACTGACCTCGGCCACGTCGTCCAAGCTCACCCCGCCGTCACGGTCGACGACGACACGCAGCAACCGCCGCCTGCCCGCCGGTGTGACCGTGACGTCCTCCAAGTCGAGCCCTTCGGCCCCCACGACAGGTTCCAGAAGCTTCATCAGGCGGTCGCGGGATGTGGCGCTGCCCATGCCGACCTCCCATTGTCACGATCTCATGCCGGGCGGACCTCGCCCTTGCGGTTCACCAGCCTATCCACACCGGGACGTGGAAAGAGCGCCACTCGGCACGGCGATGCCGCCCGAGAAGCGAGGTGATCGCCATTCCAAGCCCGTACGATGCTAGATGCGTCAACAGCTCCACCCATAACCGGAGGTCGTCCGTGCGTTCCGTCTCCCGGCGTGCCCTGCTGCGGGGCGGCGCTCTCGGGGTGGCCGCCGTGACCGTGACCGCGTGCGCCACCAGGAGGCCGGAGCATCTCGCGGCCGAGCCCCCCGACCCGGAGACGGTGCTGATCAAGCAGTTGATCGCGGCCAAGGAGCGGACCGTCGCGCTCTACTCCTCGGCGGCCTCCGTCAAGCTGGCGCCCTTCAGGGAACGGCACGAGGCCCATCTCGCCGAGCTCCGCCGCCGGCTGCCCCCCGACGCCACACCTGCCGGACCGGCCTCGCCGTCACAGTCGTCACCGTCCCCGGCGCCGGACGCCCAGGACCCTGGCCGGAAGGTGTCGCTGCGGACCCTGCGCGAGCTGGAACGCAGGACGGCCGCACTGCGCGCGCGACAGCTCGACGGGGTCTCCCCCTCGCTGGCCCAGCTGATCGCCTCCATCGGCGCCTGCGAGGCCGCGCACGCCCTCGCCCTGTCGAGGCCGCTGTGACGGCCGCCCGGGGGCCCGGCGCCCCGCGGGCGACCGCCCTCGGTCCCGGCCCGGCCCGGACGGCCGCCCGGGGGCCCGGCGCGCCGACGACCGATCAGGGTCTCGGTACGGCCCTGGCCGCCGAGCACGCGGCCGTCTACGCCTACGGGGTCATCGGCGCCAGGACCACGGGCGGCCTCCGCGTCACCGCGACGGCCGCCTTCAACGCCCACCGGGCCCGCCGGGACCAGCTCCGCACGCTCATCACCGCGCGCGGCGGCACCCCCGCCGAGCCGAGCCCGACCTACGGCCTCCCGGTCATCCCGTCCACCCCCGACGAGGCCGTGGAGCTGGCCGTGCTGGTCGAGCGAGGGGTGACGGCCGCCTACCTTGAGCTGACCGCCTCATCGGACGCGGCCGTCCGGCGGATGGCCGCGCTGGCCATGCAGGAGTGCGTCACCCGCTCGTACGGCCTGCGCCCGGAGATCGAGCCCTTCCCCGGCATGCCCCCGGCCCCCACACCCGCGACGTCCACGGCCCCCTCCCCGCCTCCGGTGTCGTGACCGGAACCCCGCCGGCGGGCGGGGCGGATCGGGGGCGGGCGGGTCAGCCCCGGCAGGCCGCCAGGACCCGGTCGGCGGCCTCGGCGACGGGGATCTCCTCCTTGACCCCGGTGACGCGGTCGCGCAGTTCGGCGACCCCCTGGGCGAGACCCCGGCCGATGATCAGGATCGTCGGCATGCCGAGCAGCTCGGCGTCCTTGAACTTCACGCCGGGGGAGACCCCGGCGCGGTCGTCCACCAGCACGCGCAGGCCGCGGGCCTGAAGGTCCTCGGCGATCCGGACGGCGACCCCGATCTGGTCGTCCTTGCCGGTGCCCACGATGTGGACGTCCGCGGGGGCGACCTCGCGGGGCCAGACCAGGCCCAGCTCGTCGTGCCTCTGCTCGGCGAGCACGGCCACCGCCCGGGAGACGCCGACGCCGTAGGAGCCCATGGTGACGCGGATCGGCTTGCCCTCGGGGCCGAGCGCGTCGAGCTTCGCGGCGTCGGCGTACTTGCGGCCGAGCTGGAAGATGTGGCCGATCTCGATGCCCCGGTCGATGGACAGGCCCGAGCCGCAGACCGGGCAGGCGTCACCGGCCCGGACCTCGGCGGCCTCGATCGTGCCGTCGGCGACGAAGTCGCGGCCGGCGACCACGCCCACGGCGTGCCTGCCGGGCTCGTTGGCACCGGTCACCCAGGCGGTCCCGTCGACCACGCGGGGGTCGACGAGGTAGCGGATGCCAAGGTCCTTGAGCATCTGCGGGCCGATGTAGCCGCGGACCAGGCCGGGATGCCTGGCGAAGTCCTCTGCCTCGAAGATGAGGGGCTCGCCGGGGGCCAGGGCGGCCTCCAGCCGCTTGAAGTCCACCTCGCGGTCGCCTGGCACGCCGATGACCAGCGTCTCGGTCTTGGCGGCACCGGGGGTGACGACCTTGACCACGATGTTCTTGAGCGTATCGGCCGCGGTGATGTCCAGGCCGTGGTGCTCGTTGACGTGGCCGACCAGCGACTCGATCGTCGCGGTGCCGGGGGTGTCGAGCACTCGCGGGGCGGGCCGTTCCCCGGTGACCGCGGCGGGCGCCGGGGTGGTGACGGCCTCGGCGTTGGCGGCGTAGCCGCAGCGGTGGCAGGCCACGAAGGTGTCCTCGCCGGTGGCGGCCGGGGCGAGGAACTCCTCGGAGGCCGAGCCGCCCATCGCGCCCGACGTGGCGAAACAGATCTTGTAGGCGATGCCGAGGCGGTCGAAGATCCTGATGTAGGTCTCGCGGTGCCGCTCGTAGGAGCGCTTGAGACCGTCGTCGTCCAGGTCGAAGGAGTAGGAGTCCTTCATGACGAACTCACGGCCGCGCAGGATGCCGGCGCGGGGGCGGGCCTCGTCGCGGTACTTCGTCTGGATCTGGTAGAGGGTCACCGGGTAGTCCTTGTAGGAGGAGTACTCCCCCTTGACCATGTCGGTGAACATCTCCTCGTGGGTGGGGCCGAGCAGATAGTCGGCGCCCTTGCGGTCCTTGAGACGGAAGAGCGTGTCGCCGTACTCCGTCCAGCGGCCGGTGGCCTCGTAGTACTCGCGGGGCAGCAGGGCGGGGAAGAGCACCTCCTGGCCGCCCATGCGGTTCATCTCCTCACGCACGACGCGCGCGACGTTCTCCAGAACCATCTTGCCGAGCGGCAGCCAGGAGTAGACGCCGGGTGCGACACGACGGACATAACCGGCGCGGACGAGCAGCTTGTGGCTCGGGACTTCCGCGTCTGCCGGGTCGTCCCTCAGCGTTCGAAGAAACAACGACGACATGCGCAGCAGCACGGCTACTCCTAGCTAGCAGGGATCGACAACCTACAGGCTATCGACTCGCGCAACCGGGTTGACTGCCGTCGGGGGCCGGGCGGGGGCCTGGCCGGGCACGGGTGTGGATCCGGGCGGCGCTCAGAGGCCCGCCGCGAACACGAACACGGTGCAGGCGACGATCAGCGCGACGAACGCGGAGCGGGCCAGTCCGCCCCGCCCGCGCAGCACGAGCAGCAGCCCCAGCGCGAGGGCGCCCACGACCAGGGTGTTCCACGGCCAGAACCCCGAGACGTACTCCAGGCCGCCGGGGGCGGTCTTGTCGAGGCCGTCGATCGCGACGGTCCCGGCCAGCGTGCCGGCCGCGACGTCGCCCCACATGTCGTCGCGGCCGGTGAAGTAGGCGAGAACTCCGAGGGAGGTGAGCGTGAGAAGCGCGAGGTTCATGATGGGGCCGTTGGTGCCGAGGATGAAGAAGCCGGCGTCCGGCCCGAACAGGGAGGCGACCAGCAGCGAGACAAACGGCCCGAGGGTCGCCAGGGCGCTCGCCAGCACCGCCCAGCCGAGGCCGGAGGCGGTGCGTCCCACCATGACCACGAGCAGGACGTAGGCGTAGGGCTCGTAGATCGAGTAGACCAGGCCGGGCCTGTGGGCGAGCAGCGCGCCGACGGCGCCGAGCACCATGCCCACGACGAGCGAGAGCACCATGTGCAGCATGATCGCCCGATTGTGCCGATCCCCCTCGGCGTAGTCGAGCGCGTAGTGGTGTTCCACCAAACCGATGATCCCCCGATCGTGCCGGCTTGTGGCCGTGAACCGTGCGGGCTTGTGGCCATGAGAAGCATATCTGACCTGCAATAACCCACAAAACGTGACAAAATTGACCCAACAAGCGATCGCTTGGCCTCATCGCTCGCACACCGGCGCACCCTCCCCGCGCCCCGCCTGCGCGCGAGGTCCGGAGAGAGTGCCGGAGCGTGAGTCATCTCGGTCACGTTCGGCCCCGTTCGCCGCGCCATCCTGGCCGGACGCATCCCCGGTGATACAGAATCATGTTCAGGACAGTCTGCGACTGGGAGGCGAAGTGTCACTGAAAGTCGCGATTGTCGGCTCGGGGCCCGCCGGTATCTACACGGCCGAGGCGCTGATGAAGCAGGCCCCCGGCGCCGTCGAGGTCGACGTGCTGGAGCGGCTGCCCACGCCCTACGGCCTCGTGCGCTACGGCGTGGCCCCCGACCACACCTCGATCAAGTCGATCGCGGGCTACCTGCGCCGGGTCCTTGAGCTGCCGGGCGTCCGCTTCCTGGGCGGCGTCGAGCTCGGCGGGCACGTCGGGGTGGCGGACCTCCTCGGCTGCTACGACGCCGTCGTCTACTGCACCGGCGCGATGGTGGACCGGCGGATGGGCATCCCCGGCGAGGACCTGCCGGGAAGCGTGGCGGCCACCGACTTCGTGAACTGGTACTGCGGCCACCCCGACGTGCCCGCCGACCGCTTCGTCCTCGACAGCCCGGAGGTGGCGGTGATCGGCGTGGGGAACGTGGCGGTGGACGTGGTGCGCGTCCTCGCCAAGACCGCCGGGGAACTGCGCGCCACGGACGTGCCCGAGGAGGTTTTGACCCGGCTGGCCGGCAGTCAGGTGAAGGCCATCCACATGATCGGCCGTAGGGGACCCGAACACGCCAAGTTCACCCTGAAGGAGCTGCGGGAGCTGGGCGGGCTGGCCAACGCGGACGTGTGCGTGCGGGCCGAGGAGTCGGCCGCCGACCTCACGGAGGCGTCACGGCAGATCCGGGGGAACGTCGAGGTCCTGCAGAGCTGGGCCGCCCGCAGGCCGGTGGGCCGCCCCCGGCGGCTGGACGTGCGGTTCTGGATGCGGCCGGTGGAGATCCTCGGCGAGGACCGGGTGGAGGCGCTCAGACTCGAACGGACCCGTCTGGCCGGGGGCCGGGTCGTGGGCACCGGCGAGTTCGAGACGCTCCCGGTCGGCATGGTGCTGCGCTCGGTCGGCTACCGGAGCGTTCCGCTGCCCGGCGTCCCGTTCTCCGAGTCCACCATGACCGTGCCGAACGAGGCCGGCCGGGTGCGCGACCGCGAATACGTGGCGGGCTGGCTCAAGCGCGGCCCCACCGGGGTGATCGGCACCAACAAGTCCGACGCCGCCGAGACGGTCCGCACCCTGCTGGCCGACCTCTCCGGCCGGGAGCCCGGCCACCACGCCGACCTGGAGGCGCTCCTCGCCTCGCGGGGCGTCTCCCCCGTCACCTACGAACAGTGGCTGTCCATCGAGGCCGCCGAGGCCGCCCTGGCCAGGACGCTGAACCGGGGCGAGCGCGTCAAGCTCGTCGGCCTCGCGGCGATGCTCGACGCGCTCAACCGGTGACCGCCCCGGGCACGGTCAAGGCGACGGCCGCGACGCCGCGCCACTCCTGGGCGACACCCGCGCCGCGCCCGGTGAGTGCGGGCGGGCGCCTCCCGGTCAGGACCGGCGGATCCCGTCGAGGACACCGTGGCCGGTCGGCCGGCGGGGCGGATCCACCGGAGGCGCTCACCTCCGTCATCACCGTCAGTCGATCAGGGCCCGCCACTCGCGGACCCGCCGGGGGTCGACCGGATCGGCCCACGACGCCCGTACCGCGCCGCCGATGTGGAAGGCCCGCACGCCGTACTCCAGCAGCGCCGGGACATGGCCCGGCCCAAGCCCTCCGCCCGCCAGGATCAACGGGCCGTCGCCGGCCTCGCACCTGGTCTTGAGCACCGCCAAACCGTCCGCCACGCCACCGGGAGCGCCCGAGGTGAGCACGGTGGCGAGGTTGGGCAGCAGCCGGATCGCGCGCCAGCCGGCCTGGATGTCGGCCGCGTGGTCGACCGCCCGGTGGAACGTCCAGGGCAGCGGGGCGACGGCGTGGATGAGCGCCTCGGTGGCCGCCAGGTCGACGGCCCCGGCCGAGTCGAGGAAACCGAAGACGAACCCCGCGGCGCCCGCCTCGGCCAGGGCCTTGACCTCACACCGGAGGCTCTCCAGTGAATCGGGCCGAGCCAGGAACGAGGGCTCGGCCCGCAACATCACCATCTGCGGCAGCGCGCATCTCTTGGAGATCGCCGCGACCGTCTCCGCCGCCGGGGTGAGCCCGCCGGACGCCATGTCGACGACGACTTCCAGGCGGTCGGCTCCGCCCTCTTCGGCCGCGACGGCGTCACGCGCGTTGAGCGCGATCACCTCAAGCAAGGATCCGGTCATGGGGTGAGGCTATCGGATGACTTTGTCCTGGGATCGCCGTGGTTCAGACATGCTCCGCCACGGAGGATTCCCGGCTGCTCCCGGAGGATCCCGGACGCTGCGCCGACGGCTCGCGAGACTCCACCGACGCCCCACGGCGGTCCACGAACGGCAGCGCGGTTCCGAAGGCACCGCCGCGCAGGCCACCGGCCCGCTGGAACAGTGCTCCCGAAGCGCGGTGCGGAAGGTCGACCGTACGGAGGTGGGTGAAACGCTGGCCCCGATAGTAGTCCTGGAGTCCGGGGTTGTCCTTGGAACAGTCAAGCCGGAGCCAGCGCCTTCCCGTCGTCAGTACGCGCAGGCCGGCCCAGTCGAGCAGTGCCTGGCCGAGACCCCGGCCGGAGTAGCCGCGCGCCACGGACAGCTTGTGGACGTAGAGAGCCGATCCGGGTACGTCCTCGGCGGCCCAGAACTCGGGGTCGGCGTGGCCGTCCAGGGCGAGGGTGGCCACGAGCCCCTCCTCGCCGTCCAGCAGGTACATGCTGCCCTCCTCGATCAGCGGGGCGATGCGCTCGGCGGGGAAGCCCCCGACGGGCCACTGCCGTACACCCCGGCCGTTCAGCCAGCCGGCGGTCTCCGCGAGAAGCGCGAGCACTCCCGGGAGGTCGGCCTCGACGGCCCTGCGCAGGGTGAGCGGACGCGCGGTGACGGAGTTGACGGTGTTCGAGTGCATGGTTCATCCCTTCGTCGCACGGAGTGCGTGAACAGACACGGAGAGTCGCCGAATAATGGCGCACGGCATCCATGTCCGGCCTAGGCGGAGCGCCTAGGGGTCTTGAGGGAGCGGCGAAACGGCGCCGCGCCTACCCGCCCGGCGAGCGCGGCCCGATGGTCGCCCGCGGCGCGGGCAGAGGGGGGGCCGGCCCGTCAGGGCGGTCACGGAAACGTCAACGGCTTTCCAGCTCGTATCTGACCAGGTGCTTGTCGGCCGGGAGCACCGACACCGCGACCCGCACGGGGGCGTCGTTCTCGTCGTAGCCGACCCGGATGTAGACGACCACCGGCGTGCCCGACTGGAGCTGGAGCCGCTCGGTCTCGGAGCTGTTGGGCATACGCGCCCAGATGTCGTCCACCATGCGGACCTGCAGATGGCCGAGCTCGGCCAGCACCCTGTTGGCTCCGCGCATGATGTCGCCGGGCCGGGTGATCTCGGAGTCGGCGACCAGCGCCAGCGGGAAGTAGGAGTCGTTGGTGTTGTACGGCTGGCCGTCCACGAACCGCAGCCTGCGGCGGACCACGGCGAGCTCGTCGTCGGCCAGTTCCAGCCGACTGGCGATGTCCTCGGCCGGATGCACGATCGAGACCTCGATGTTCTGGCTCGGCACGCGCCCCTCCTGGGAGACGGCCCAGGCGAACGCCTCCCTGGTCTCCTCCGGCTGCGGCTGGAGCTCTCGCTGGGGGTGGATGAGCAGGGGGCGGCGCTCTCTGACCACGGTGCCCCTGCGCGGGGTACGGGTGATCAAACCCTCGTTGACCAGCTCACCCAGGGCGAGCCGCACGGTGTTGCGGCTGACCTGATGCGCCGTCATGAGTTCCACTTCGGTCGGCAGCTGATCCCCCGGGCCGAGCGCACCGGAGTAGATGGTCCTCCGAAGCTCGGAGGCCACCAACTGATACAGCGTTGACCGCGCCATTTAGTCCCCTTTGTGCCAACAAAACTAGACGATCTGGTTCTACCGGGGAACAGCCTCTTGACCCAACCTCTATCTACCCGCATTATCCAATCGTTGGTACAAAACCATCGAAAGGTCGGCGAGGGGGTGGGGGTCGATGCTGTCGGTCCGTCTGGGGGCGTCAGATCCACCGGGGCGCGGCCCCCGCGAGGCAACGGGTTCACTGCGCTACCCGTTGCGTCGCCACGACCTCACCCGTGCACACCAGAGCGACGGGGGCGGGCTGTCGATGCTTTCCGCACTGACAGATCTCACCGTATGGTGTAGAAACGGGCTTTTTATCTGGAATGGGGAGAGGCGGGAGACCCCCCATCCGGCCGGTGATCCGGCCGGGACGGCGCGCCTCACCTCACGGCACCACCGGAGATCGGTCTCCGGTGACGACCCCTTCGAGGAGGGCGCGGCTCCCCAGGTCCACGCCTCTCCCGTCACCGGCTCCGTGCGCGTCTAGACGGTGCGAGGACCCCAACCCTCGCCGGGGTCCTCGCACCACCGCGCCGGGGAAGAGCGCGTCCTGGCGGGTCCCCCACGCCCGCCAGGACGCGCCTTCATCTCCGGGCACCCCGGGCACGCGGGCCGTCTCCCCGGCGTCCATGACGGATTTCGAGACCTCCCGAGCGCTCTGGAACACTCCGAACGTCTCTGGTCCCTGAACCCTCCTGTGATCGTCTGAAGGGTTCCGCGGCTCACGCGCCCCGGGGATCTCCGATCGGCCCCGGGCGGCGACTCCGCGCCCCGGCGCGCCACGAACACCGTGCGACGCCCCGGGCGGCCCCGGACCAATCCCTGGATCACCCGCCGACGACCGCGGGAAACCTCCGAGCACGCGGGGTCATCCCGCCGGCGTCCACGCCGGCGGCGGCCCGCTGATCTTCTTCCGGGATGCTTACGGCCGGTTTCAGCCGTGAGCCACGGGCCGCTCCGGCCCGCGAGACGACCACCGAGGGCATCGGCCCGTTCGAGGCTCTGGCGGGGATCGCTCCGCGGGAGGCGACACCTCGGCCGCGGCCATGCCGCCCGGCGTGACCGTCGCCCCGTGGGGGTGCTCATCGAGGACGGCCCCGACATCTCCCACCATAAGACCATTACCGGTAAGGGATCATTAATGATCCTTGGAGGTGCCGTTTCACTGGCTTTTCAGCTCATCGTATCTCGCGCATTCTAAGGCAGTGATCCCTCCTGCCGATAAATGTTTCGGGGCGGCTCGGCGGAGAAACCGGAAACAATCCACCGAAGAGCCGGGAGAGAAATGACGGTAAATCATGCGACCGAGGTGGGGCGGCGCTCGCACACGGCCGCCGCGGCCCTCGCGCTCGTCCTGTCGGCCGCCCTGGCGACGGCTCCGCCCGCCTCGGCCGACACCACGGTGAACTGTGGCGACACGCTGACCGCCGACGTCACCCTCACCGCCGACCTGACCTGTGCCAACGGTTCGCTGACGATCGACGCCGGCAACGTGACCGTCGACCTCGCCGGCCACACCCTCACCGGGGTCGCCCTCAAGATGAGCAAACACAGGGGCCTGACCGTGAAGAACGGCACCATCACGGGGGTCGAATACGGTCTCTGGCTCCTCGACGGCACTGCGACCCTGTCCGGAGTGCGTCTTGTCGGCTCGAAGGTGAAAGCGACCGGTCAGACGGCTCTGGCCGTCGGCGGGACACCCGGCACCTGCCTCCTGGAGGGGGCGTACGTCATCGACGGCTCACTGACCATCGACAACTGCACCGTGCACGGCGCCGTCGGCGCCTTCGACGGGGACGGAGTGCTGGCGGTGCGGTCGAGCGTCCTCACCAACGGCTCCCTGGCCGTCAACCAGGCGGACAACGGGGTCATCACCGGAAACGTCTTCGACAACTTCCCGGTATCGGTCGTCGGAGACTCCCGTAACACCCTGCTGCGGAACAACGTCTTCAAAAACGCCGGCACCGGTCTTGAGCTCGACTATGTGTCCACAGCGGCGATCACCGTCGAGTACAACCTCTTCACGAAGAACTCCGTCGGTCTGAGCGTCCCGTGGCGCTTCTACAACATAAACGTGAGAAAAAACCTGTTCGCCGGCAACCGCGTGGCCGGGATGAACATCTACAACAGGTTCCCGCGCCTCAACCCCTATCCGGTGTCCGAGAACGTCTTCCTGGGCAACGGCCACTCACCCGGCGGAACCACCGACAGGGCGGGCAACCCCGTCCAGGGCGGCATTCACCTCCTGGTCGACGACCCTCGGTATCCGATCACCCTGACCCGCAACACCGGCGCGGGCAACGCCGGCCCCCTCATCTGGGCACCACCCGGCCAGGTGATCGACGGCGGCGGCAACAAGGGCCCCTGCGCCCCACAGCCCAACCCCGACCTCACCTGCACCTGAGCCCCCCGGTACGCCTCCGAACGGAGGTACGGCCCCGAACGGAGGTACGGCTCCCGCCCACCACGGCGAGAGCCGTACCCGTCCGGCCGGGGAGTCTCCGGACAGGTCCCCGTCCGCTTCAATGGCTTTTCAGATCTTCACATCCCGTGCATTCCAGGGCGCTTATCCATCCTGCCGATAAATGTTTCGGGGCGGCTCGGCGGAGAGGCCGGAAACAATCCATCGAAGAGTCGGGAGAGAAATGACGGTAAACCACACGGTGAAAACGGGACGGCGGCTGCGCACCACGGCCGCGACCCTGGTGCTCGTCCTGCTGACCGCCCTGGCGACGGCTCCGCCCGCCTTGGCCGACACCACGGTGAACTGTGGCGACACCCTCACCACCGACGTCACCCTCACCGCCGACCTGACCTGCTCCAGCCATGGCAGCCTGACGATCGACGCCGACAACGTGACCGTCGACCTCGCCGGCCACACCCTCACCGGAGCCGGCGTCTACATCGACGGGCACGTGGGCCTGACCGTGAAGAACGGCACCATCACCGGCATCTCAAACGGCCTCCACGCCACCGGGGGCGCCTCCGCGACATTCTCCGGAGTGCGCCTCGTCGGAGCGAAAGTGCTGGCACGGGGCAACCGCACGCTGGTCGCCATCAAGGGAACCCTCAGAACCTGCCTCGTCGAGGGGGTGTCCGCCGCGAAGTACATCGGGTTGACGATCGACAACTGCACCGTGCACGGCGACGTCAGCACCTTCGACGGATACACGCCGCTGGCTGTGCGGTCGAGCATCCTGACCAACGGCTCCCTGAACATCGCCGCGGCGAACAACGGCGTCATCACCGGAAACGTCTTCGACAACTTCCCGGTGAGGGTCATCGCGCTCTCCCGCAACACCCTGCTGAGAAACAACGTCTTCAAGAACGCCGGCACCGCTCTTGAGCTCGACTACGTCGACAGGCGGGCGATCACGGTCGAGTACAACGTTTTCAGCGGCAACTCCATCGGCCTGGGCATCCAGCGGTTCAACGACATAGACGTGAAAAGGAACCTGTTCGCCGGCAATCGCACCGCCGGAATCTTCATGAACAACAATCTTCCGCCCCGCAACCTGTACCCGATCGCCGAGAACGTCTTCCTGAACAACGGCCGCGACCCCAGCGGGGTCACCGACCAGGAGGGAAACCCGGTCCAGGGCGGCATCCACATCCGCAGCCTCTCGGCCGTCCCCGACCGCCCGAACCCGATCACCCTGACCCGCAACACCGGCGCGGGCAACGCCGGCCCCCTCATCTGGGCACCACCCGGCCAGGTGATCGACGGCGGCGGCAACAAGGGCCCCTGCGCCCCACAGCCCAACCCCGACCTCACCTGCACCTGAGCCCCCCGGTACGCCTCCGAACGGAGGTACGGCCCCGAACGGAGGTACGGCTCCCGCCCACCACGGCGAGAGCCGTACCCGTCCGGCCGGGGAGCCTGGCGAGTCACTCCCGGTTGGCGCGTTCCAGATCTGTAACACCTCTCGTGTGGCGAAATTTCGCTCCGTACCTCTAACGTGCGCATCATGACCACCGATGGGCGCTCAGCCCACATTCTCAATGTCCTGATCACCGAGTTCGGTGAATCCATCAGGCGTGATCCGGCAGCCTTCCGGCGCAAGTTCCGGAAGATGGCCGCGTCCCCCTTCGCCTTCTACCGGGGCAGCGCCAGCCTGTTCTACGCGGACATGACCGGGGCCTTCGCCTGCGAGGACTTTCTCGACGACCAGACCCGCCGGGTGTGGATCCACGGCGATCTGCACGCCGAGAACTTCGGCACCTACATGAACGCCTCGGGTGTGCTGGTCTTCAACGTCAACGACTTCGACGAGGCCTACGTCGGCCCCTACGTCTGGGATCTCAAGCGGTTCGTGGCCAGTGTCGCGCTCATCGGCTACGCCAAGGCCCTGTCGGACCAGGTGATCACCGAACTGGTGACCGAGTTCGCCCACGCCTACCTCACCGAGCTGACCGGCATCTCGGAGGGCGGGGACGACGCGATCGGCTCGCTGACGCTGGAGACCACCACCGGTGTGCTCCACCGGGTCCTGCAGATCGCCCGGTTGAACACCCGGGTGGCGCTGCTGGACACGGAGACCACGATCGACGACTTCGACCGCCGGTTCGCCGCCCTGGAAGGCCGCTACCCGGTCGACGAGGACACCCGGCACGCGGTGGAGGCGGCCTTCCGGGACTATCTGACCACGCTCCCCTCCGTCTCCGAGGTCGAGCACAAGATCAAGGACTTCGCGCTCCGCACCGGGGTCGGCATCGGCTCGGCGGGGCTGCCCTCCTACAACATGCTCCTGGAGGGCCACACGCAGGCCCTGGAGAACGACGTCATCCTCTACATGAAACAAGCGCAGGTTCCGGCCGTGGCCCGGTACATCACCGACGAGAAGGTGCGCGACTACTTCAAGCACCAGGGGCACCGTACGGCCGAGTCGCAGCGGGCCCTGCAGGCGTACGCCGATCCCTGGCTCGGCTACACCACGTTGAACGGTGTCGGCCAGCTTGTCGCCGAGGTCTCCCCCTACTCCGCCGACCTCGACTGGGGCGACGTCAACGAGCCGGACGAACTCGCCTCGGTGATCCGCGACCTCGGCCGGGCCGTGGCCCGCATGCACTCGGTGGCCGACGACGAGTCCAGCCACGACCTGGTGGACTTCTCCACCGAGGACGCGATCGTGACCGTGATCGGCGGCGACACCGGCGGCTTCACCGGGATGCTGGTCGACTTCGCCCACGCCTACGGCGCGCGGGCCAGGACCGATCACCACCTCTTCGTCGACCTGTTCCGCAACGGCCGCCTCCCCGGCCTCTGAGCGCTCGGTCTCCGGACACGTCTCCGAACACGCGAAACCCGGTACGTACCCGGTCTGTGAGGTGGCACCGGAGACGGAAGGCCGCCGGCCCGCGCCCCTGAGCCCTCGTCATGGGCCTGGCACCGGCCGGCGGAACGGCGGGGTCCCGTCAGCTCCCGCCCCCGCCCGCCCTCCGGGCGATCGCCTCGGCCAGCGCGTCGGCCAGGTTGGCCGCGGCGCCGGGCGCGTAGCGCAGATACAGGTAGGGCTCGGTGAGTTCCAGCTCGATGAGGGCCGGGGTGCCGTCGGCCAGCCGGACCAGGTCGACGCGGGCGTAGAGCACTCCGGGAAACTCGCCGAGCACCCGCTCGGCGAGGGCGATCTGGTCGGGCTCCGGTGTGCGCGGCTCGGCCTGGCCGTTCTCCTCGACCAGGTCGGCGACGTTCCCGGTGAGCATCGGGACACGCCGTACGGCGTGGCTGAACCGGCCGCCGAAGTAGAGCATCGAGGTCTCCCCCTCGGCCTCCACCATGTCCAGATAGGGCTGGACCATCACTGTCTGCCCCTCGGCCACCAGCCGGGCCGCGTGAGTCACGGCCACGGTCCGGTCCCCGGTCCTGATCGTGTTACGGGCCGCGGCCGACACCGAGGGTTTCACCACGTACTCGTCGAGGAACGGCAGGTCCAGGGTCTCGCCCGGCGCGACCCAGGAGGTGGGAACGGTCGGCGCGGCCAGGTGCCGCAGGTAGGTCTTGTCGGTGTTGCGTTCCAGCACCGCGGCCGGGTTGAGTAAGAGGGTGACCGACTCGACGTGATGGGCCCACCCGACGAACTCCGCCCGCCGGGTCACGTAGTCCCACGGGCTGCGGACCACCACGGCGTCGAACGCGGCCCAATCGGTGCCGGGGGTGTCCCAGCGCACGACGTGCCCGATGATCCCTGCCTCGGCCCAGGCCGCGAGGGCGACCTCCTTCTCGTCGTCGACCCCTTCCGGGTCGGTAAAAGTCACGTAGGCCGCGGAAGCACCCACCTGATGTCCCCCTATGTCAGTATCAGTCAGACACCGGGGACATTACCTAAGGCATCCACCGCTTTCCCGTCCCCGCGACTCACGCCACCAGAACCCACGCCACCGGAACCCACGCCGCCGGAGCCGACGGCCTCAGAGCCGGGAGGGCCGGAACGGGAGGGCCCGATGAGGGCCCTGAAAACCGATGCCGGCACGCGCTCGTTCGGCGGGTGGAGGTGGGATGAGCTGGCGTGTTCGGGTGAACAAGCGATTGCGCAAGGGCTCATAATGAACGACGTGAACACGCGAAAGAACTCCGGCGGCGCGACCACCACCGGCAGGCGGCAGGGCACCACGAAGCGTGCGGCCACGTCCGCCTCCGCCTCCGAGCGCCGCGACCACCTCGTCAAGCTCGCCGCCGACCTCTTCGCGCGCAAGGGCTTCCAGGCGACCACCGTCCGGGAGATCGCGGAGGAGGCGGGCATCCTCTCCGGGAGCCTCTACCACCACTTCGACTCCAAGGAGACGATCGTCGACGAGGTGCTGACCACCTTCCTCGACGACCTCGTCGGCCGTTACCGCGCCGCGCTGGGGCAGGAGGGGGAGCCCCGCGAGACCCTCGCGGAGATGGTGCGCATCGGGTTCGGCACCCTCGAACCGCACCGCGCCGCGATCACCGTCATGCAGAACGACTGGAACTACCTGCTCTCCCTGTCCGGCGACCGCTTCGACTATCTGGTCAAGGCCGAGGACGAGGTCGAGCGCATGTGGGTCGAGCAGATCAAGCTCGGCCAAGCCGCCGGCCAGTTCCGCGCCGACATGGATCCCAAGCTGACCTACCGCATGATCCGCGACACCATCTGGGTCGCGGTCCGCTGGTTCCGGCCGGGCGGGCGGCTGAACACCGCCGCCCTGGCCGAGCACTACATCACGGTCCTGTTCGACGGGGTGGCGACCGGCGAGCGGAGCACCCAGCGGGGATGACATCCCCTCTCGATCTCTCCCCGCGCCCCGAAATCCTCTCTCCCCTCGGTTCACCCCGCCGGGCCCCGCGAGCGGCCCACCGCTCCCCCGGCGGACGGCGGCAAAATTTTATCATCGCTTCCACCTGGCCAAACAGACCTATGTAACGTCCTGTTCACATACGGGCAACAGATGAGAAATCGCGACTTGCAACTCTTTGAGAGCAGCAACCACTCCTCCTCAAGGATTCCAAGGACTCCGCCGATGACCTTCAAGGCTGAATACATCTGGATCGACGGCACCGAGCCGACCGCCAAGCTCCGGTCGAAGACCAGGATCCTGGCCGGCGGCGCCGAGCCTCCGCTCTGGGGCTTCGACGGATCCAGCACCAACCAGGCCGACGGCCCCTCCTCGGACCGTGTGCTCAAGCCGGTGTTCACCTGCCAGGACCCGATCCGCGGCGGCGGCAACGTGCTGGTGCTCTGCGAGGTCCTCTACCCCGACATGACCCCGCACGTCAGCAACACCCGCGCCGCCCTCACCGAGGTGGCCGAGAGGTTCGCCGACCAGGAGTCCTGGTTCGGCATCGAGCAGGAGTACACCTTCTTCAAGGAGGGCCGCCCGCTCGGCTTCCCGAGCGGCGGCTTCCCCGCCCCGCAGGGTGGTTACTACTGCGGCGTCGGCGCCGACGAGGTCTTCGGCCGCGACGTCGTCGAAAAGCACCTCGACCTGTGCCTGGAGGCCGGTCTGGCGATCTCCGGCATCAACGCCGAGGTCATGCCCGGCCAGTGGGAGTTCCAGGTCGGCCCCGCGGGCCCGGTCGAGGTCTCCGACCACCTGTGGATCGCCCGCTGGCTGCTCTACCGCGTGGCCGAGGACTTCGACATCGCCGCCACGCTCGACGCCAAGCCGGTGAAGGGTGACTGGAACGGCGCCGGCGCGCACACCAACTTCTCCACCAAGGCGATGCGCGAGGGCTACGACCCGATCATCACCGCCTGCGAGGCCCTCGCCGAGAACGCCATGGAGCACGTCAAGCACTACGGCGCCGGCATCGAGGACCGTCTCACCGGCCACCACGAGACCGCCCCGTGGAACAAGTTCAGCTACGGCGTCTCCGACCGCGGCGCCTCGGTCCGCATCCCGTGGCAGGTCGAGGTGGAGAAGAAGGGCTACATCGAGGACCGCCGTCCCAACGCCAACGTCGATCCCTACCTGGTGACCCGCCTCATCGTGGACACCTGCTGCACCGCCCTGGAGAAGGCCAGCCGGCTCTGATCCACCACGTGTCAAGGCCGTGACCGCCCTGCCGGGGGTGGTCGCGGCCTGCCGCGTTCGGGGTCGTCTCCCAGGCCAATACTCCACAGTGATTAATACGGAGCCGAATAAGGTGCTTTAGGACAACGCTAAAGGACCGCGATGCGCCGTAACATAACTGCGATGCGGGATGTGGTAGAGCAGTTGCAGCGCCTGGGCATGTCGGGGTACGAGGCCAAGGCGTATGTCACGCTGGTGGTCGCCGGACAGCCACTCAACGGCTACGAGGTGGCCAAACGCTCCGGTGTGCCCAGGAGCACCGTCTACGAGACGCTCGGCAAGCTGGTCGCCAGGGGTGCGGCCTACGAGTTACGCGGCCCCGAGGAGGCCACCGGCTACCTGCCGCTACCGCCCCGGGCGCTGCTGGAACGCATGCGGCGGGAGTTCGACGACTCGATCGAGGCTCTGCAGTCCTCGCTGCCCACGATCGCCGCGCCACCCGGCGCCCACCTGATCTACAACCTCAAAGGCGCGGAGGCGGTGCTCACGCGGGCCGAGGACGTGGTGGCCGCCGCGCACACCGACCTGTTCCTGTCGGTCTGGCCCGAGGAGATGAGGCGGCTCTCCCCGCTGATCGGGCGGGCGGCCGAACACGGGGTGAGCGTTTCGGTGATCCACTTCGGCCCCGTCCAGACCGGGGCCGGGCACCTGTACGAGCACCGGTTCCCCACCCCCGAGGCGGTCATGGAGGACCTGGGCTGCCGTCTCCTGGTCGTCGCCGGCGACCGGGGCGAGGTCCTGATCGGCGGGTTCGTGAACGGCTCGGCCTGGGGCGTCTACACCGAGGACCCGGCCGTGGTCCTGACGGCGGTGGAGTACGTCAGAAACGACATCACCCTGCAGATCATCGCCGACCGGATCGGGCACGGGCCGCTGCGGGAGCTCTGGACCGACCCCGAGCTCATCCGCCTGCGCACCGGACAGGGCCACTCGTCCGCCCTGCTCCGCACCATCGGGCTACCCGAACCCTGAACGACCGGCGGACCGTACGGGCGGGCGGCGACGAGGTGACGCACGTGATCTGCGGCGCCGCTACGGCCGGTCCTACCGCGTCGTCATCGCCGTGCCGGCCGTAAACGCCGGCGCTAGCCGTGGACGCCGGCGCTAGCCGTGGACGCCGCCGACCATGTCCATCAGACGGCCGAGAACCCGGCCGTCCGAGACGCGGACACCGTCGTGCTCCCACTCGTTGGTCACCCAGGTCCGCATGTTCCCGATCGCGCGGGCGGTCCGCATGGACAGGCCCTCGTCGACGTACATGTCGTCGTAGTAGACGGCGGCGGCCACCGGGACCTTGTTGGCCGCCAGCCGTACGGGGTCGTAGAGGTCGGGCCAGGCGGAGTCGGAGGCGAGGATCTCGGCGGCGCCCTTGAAGGGGCGCAGGGCCGAGATCTCGTCGAACATCCAGGGATAGATCATCTCCCCGACGGGCAGCAGCGGCCGGCCGGCCTCGGCGAACTCCGGGGGCAGCAGCCGGTGGGCGGACCACCCGGAGCCGGCCCCCTGGGCGTAGATCGGCTCGTGCAGAACCGCGTAGAGGGGGTTGCCGACGAACCCGGTGGCCATCATGACCTCGTAGAGGAACAGGTCGGAGAGCTTTCCGCCGGTCCACGCCTCGTCGAGGACCCAGTGCAGATAGTCGGCCCCGTCGCTCATGCCCAGGCACAGGCCCATGGTCTGCAGGCGGCGCACGGTCAGCACGTCGCCGTCCGGGAGCCGGACCTCCTCCTCGCGCAGGTGCGCGGCTATCTCGTCCAGCCGGGCCGAATCCCCGGGATAGCGGGCGAAATAACGGTCCACCTTGGCGCGGACCCGGGGATAGGTGTGGGCGTAGACGTCGTCGGCGGTCGCGTCGATCCCCGGCAGGCCACCGGTGATGTAGCAGGCTCTGAGCCCCTCGGGCGCCCGGGAGAGGTAGGTCAGCGTGATGAACCCGCCGTAGCTCTGGCCGAGGGTCTCCCAGGGCCGGTCGGCGTTGAGCTCACGCCGGATCAGCTCGGCGTCGGCCACGATCGCGTCGGCGCGGAAGTGCCTGAGCCGGGCTGCCAGCTCGGCGTCCGTACCGGTCACCGTCTTGGCGGTCACCGGGGTGCTGCGGCCGGTCCCCCGCTGGTCGAGCAGGAGCACCCGGTGAGTCTTCAGCGCGTGGCCCAGCCAGCCGTCGGCCGCCGTCGGCCTCGGCGACTTGCCGCCGGGACCGCCCTGGAAGAAGACCAGCCACGGCAGGTCCTGATCCCGCCTGGCCGGATCCACCGCCTCTCGGGCGAAGACCTCGATCGTCGCCCCGCCGGGGTCGGCGTGGTCGAGGGGAACGGTGAACACGTGGTCGGTAAGCGCAACACCAGGCAGCAGGACAGTCACGGGCGAAACATTACCGGTTGGGGCGTTCAGTGCAATGAGCTCACCTCCGCCCGCAAAGTTCGCCAACCGTGACAACCAACAGTGGGGGTGAGACCGTCGAACAAGCGACGGCGCTCGGAGGGGGAACTCAATGGTCCCGGGATACCGCGAGGTTCGGGAGCTTGGCGCGGGGGGAGGCGGCCGGGTGGTGCTGGCCACCTACACCGCCACCGGTGCCTACGTGGCCATCAAGTACCTGAACGCGGACCTGCGGGACGACCGCCGCTTCCTGCTGCGCTTCCGCGAGGAGGCGCGCGTCATGGTGGAGCTGCGCGACCCGAACGTGGTCCAGTTCTACGAGTACTACGAGGACGTGCTCGAAGCCGCGATCGTCATGGAGCTGGTGGACGGGGTCGCCCTCAGGAGAATCCTCGCCGAGCACGGCACCACCAGCCCCGAGGCCGCGCTGGTGGTGCTCAAGGGCTCCCTGCTCGGCCTGGCGTTCGCGCACTCCGCCGGGATCGTACACCGCGACTACAAGCCGGAGAACGTGCTGATCCAGGCCGACGGCACCAGCAAGCTGACGGACTTCGGCGTCGCCACCCGCGCGGGGGAGCCGGACCTGCCCGCCGGCACCCCCTCCTACATGGCCCCGGAGCAGTGGGACGGGCACCCGGCCGGCCCGGCGACCGACGTCTACGCGGCCACCTGCGTGTTCTTCGAGTGCCTCACCGGGCACAGACCGTACCGGGCCGGCCATCACGCCGCGCTGATGCACCAGCACCGGACCGCGCCGATCCCGCTGGACGCGGTGCCGGGCTCGGTGCGCGAGCTGATCGCCCGGGGCATGGCGAAGAGGCCGGTGGACCGGCCGGCGACGGCGCGGGCGTTCGTCGCCGAGCTGGAGACGGCGGCTCTGGCCGCCTACGGGCCGGAGTGGGAGCAGCGCGGGCGGCGGCACCTGGCCGAGCTGGCGACGCTGCTGGCGCTGGCCTTCCCGCTGGCCCGGCCCGCGCCGAGGGCGAGCACCTCGCTCGCGCGGAGCGTGGCCGGCCGCGTGGGCGGGGTACGGCGTCCCCGGCTGACCCCCCGGATTCTGGCCTCGGTGGCCGTGATCACCGTCGCGGTCACCGTCGGACTGGTCTCCGCCGGCCGTTCGACCGACCGGCTCTCCGCCGACACGGTCTTCACCCCTCCGCCGCGATCCCCCTCCGCCCAGAACACGCCGCCCGGGACGGAGGGCGGGTCCCCTCCACCGGAGCCGGTCGTCCCGGCGAAGCCGCCACAGAGCGCCGTCGGCTGGACGGCACCGCCGGCGGAGACCGCCGATCCGAGCCGCCCCTCCGTGCCCGGCCGGGCCGTTCCGGAACACTCTCCCCGGCCACCGGCCCCGATCACGACCGCACCCCGGACGCCGCCCCCCGCTCCCGCGCACGTGGTCACCAACCTGACGATCGCCGGGATGGACGAGGACGGGGCCGTGATCGCCCTGCGCGCGTCGACCGGGGCGAGGGTCGTGCTGACCGTCGCCTTCGCCGAGGGCCGGGACCTCGACCGGCTGACCGAGGCGCCCCCGCGCGCCTTCACGCTCACCGGGGCCGACGTCCACTCCCAGGCCGTGCCGTACGACTTCACCGCCCCGGCCTGCGGGCAGACCCTCTACCGGCGGGTCACGGCCTCCACCTCCCCCCGGTCCCCCGGCGGAGAGCGGAGCCGGACGACGGAGGTCAGGGGCGAGCCGTGCCCGGTCCCGGACCCCGGCCCCTCGGTCTCCGAACCCCCCTCCGACGGCGGGACACCTCCGGCCGAAACCCCGGACGACACCCCGGCCGACACCTCGAAGGACACCCTCTTCTGACCCGGGGCCCCTTCCCCGCACCCGCCGCCGGTGACAGGCCGGTCTCATCGGTTGATCACCGAGGGTGAGTGAACGTGTCCGTGTCGAGGACCGCGGGACAGGGGGTCCCGTTTGGGGCCTGTTGTGGTTCCACGGGATGAATGTTGGCAAACGCCCCTAGAGGGAGGTTTAAGAATGAAAGCAGGGAGAACAGCGTCGACGTCAGGTTTTGGGTGATCTATGTGGCTAAGAGCACATTAGCGTGCACTTTACCTTCTTGTGACTTACCCTTTACCCAGGTAACCTCACTCGTCACGGAAGGCGACTGCCCAATGGTGCTGCCACACGTGTCCCGACCACACCCGCGGCCAATCCTCGCCTGCCACGTCACCGCTCAACCCCCGCCTTCCGGCGGCCCGGCCGAGGGAGCGGCGCGATCACGTCTCCACGACCGTGGGAGGTGAGCAGAACCCCCTATGAGCCCTGAGATGCAGAAGTTCATCGAACTGCTGGAGAGCCAGCTCGGATACTCCGAGAAGAGCGGCGGCTACACCAAGTTCGGTGACTGGTACGGCAGCGACGTCGAGTTCGACGCGGACTACAGCGCGGCGCCCTGGTGCGACATGTATCTGTCGTGGGCGGCCAAGAAGCTCGGCTACGAGGACTGGCTGGGCCAGTTCGCCTACACCGTCTATCACGCCCGATGGTTCCAGCAGCAGGGCGCCTGGGGCACCACCCCCAAGCCCGGCGCCATCGTCTTCTTCGACTGGGGCGGGTCGAGGCAGCTCAAGAAGATCGACCACATCGGGGTCGTGACCAGGGTCGAGGGCAGGACGATCCACACGATCGAGGGGAACATCGACGGCGGGGTCGCCAAGCGGAAGAAGCGCGACACCGCCAAAGTCGTCGGATACGGCTACCCCGAGAAGATCAAGGCCCGGCTGGAGAAGGAGGCCGCGCAGCAGCGGGAGATCATCACCGCCGACGCCCCCGTGGACAGCCCGATGACGCTCGGCCTCGGCCCCAGCCTGCTGTCGATGGTGTCCGCACCCGTGCGGGAGACCGTCCTGCCCGCGAGCCCCGTCCAGGCCAAGGCCGCCGCCCGGCACGCCAAGCCCGCCGTCGACTCCCCCGTCACGCCCTCCACGCCGGACAGGGCGCCCTCGGAGGCGCGGAAGAACAGCCGGACCGGGCAGAAGAACGCTCCAAAGACCGCCAAGACCCCCGCCCCGTCCCAGAGTTCCGCCGGCCGTACCGGCAAGCACTCCAAACCCGCCACCGCGGACACCAGCGCGATCGCCGTTCCCGCCCCGGTCGCCGTCCGCCACGACCTTCCCCTCGACATCTCACAGCTGGCCACCCCCGCCATCCTCGCGCCGGTCCTGCTCGCCGCGGCCGCGATCATCGCCCACGCCAAGGTCAGGCAGTCGAGGACACGGCCCGCGTTCGCCGGTCAGGGCCGCGCGGTCACCCGCCCGCCCCGCCGGACCCCGGGGCGCCGCCGGATCGTCAAGAACGTGCCCGTCCTCGCCGAGGGGCGCCGGTCCTCCCCGCGGGCCGTCTCCGAGACCACGCTCCCACCGGCCACGACGACCGGGTTCCCCTCGGTCACGTCCCCGCTCTCCCACGTCGAGGAGTCCCGTCAGAACGGGCTCGTCCACGCCGGTCACCCCGTGCCGTACGGCGAGCAGACCACGCCGCGTGGCCGGCGCCACGCCGGGCGACCCGTGCCCGGCGATCGGCGCCACGACGGCTCTCGCCTGCCTTACCAGGGCAGGCGCCGCCTTCACGAGCGCCCTGTGGTTGAGTCCTCCACATTTGTCCAGGACGCTCCTCTACGTGGCCGGCGTCACCGCCGGGCCGAGCCCGTGGTGAGCACGACCATGCCGTCGACACCGGCCGTTCCCGCCTCCCGGAGCACGCCGGCCGCCCTCACCGTTCCCGCCACCCCGGCCGTCCCGCTCGCGTCCCCCACCGGGGAGTACGGCGACGTCCTGGTCCACAGCGGCTACCGGGGCCGCCGCCGGGCGGGCGTACCGGCCTGAGAACGGTGACGCCTCCCGGCCGGGGACGTGATGTCCCCCGGCCGGGAGGCGTCGCCATCCCACCGGTCACCGGTCACCGGCCCTGGTCCGGCGGGCGATGCCCCATCGTGCGGCGCAACTGCTCCAGCTCCGCCTCAAGTCCGGCGATCCGGGTGTTCGCCCCGGGGCCGGGCTGTGGCTGCGCCGGTGGATACGGCGGCGGCTGATGCGGGGCGCCGTAGGACGGCTGCGGGGAAACGGCCCCCCTGTCCTCGGGGGCGGCCGGGAGCGGATACGGCGGCCGCTGCCGGTAGTGCTGCGACACGCCGTACGGCTGACCGGGCTGACCGGGCTGACCGGGCTGACCAAGTTGGCCGGGCTGTCCCTGACCGTACTGCCGGTCCTGTCCCGGCGGCGGATAGCCGGGCTGCGCGCCGTAGGGCGCGGGCGGGAAGGAGGACGGCGAGACCTTAGACCGGCTCCTGCCCCTGACCGCGGCGGCCAGGGCGCCGATCACGAACAGGGCGACCAGGCCGCCGCCTCCCCAGAGCAGCCACGGCAGGACCGGCGACGAGCTCTCGTCCTTGCCCGCGGTGACGGCCTGCTGGGAGTCGGTGATGTACTTGGCGACGTACGGGTGGTTCGGATGGAGCGCCTGTACCTCACGGAACTTGGGCAGCGCCTCGGAGTAGTGGTTGGCGAAGAAGAGGTCGAGCGCCTCGTTGTAGATCTTCGTCGTCACCGACTCGGCCGATGTGATGTTCTTCTCGTTCAGCTTCTCCCTGACGACGCTGACCGGCAGCACGAAGCTCTCGCCCTCGGTGGAGCCACCGTCCTGCTGGATCAGTCCGCCGACCAGGATGCCGATGACGTTGCCGTCCTTGCTGAACACCGGACCGCCCGAGTTCCCCGGATAGGACGGGGCCTGGGTCTGGATGTACGGCACGCCCTCCGGAGTCTGGCGGCCGGCGTTGTAGGGACCCTCGGTGAAGGCCGGGTCCAGCTTGGACTCCAGGTTGAACAGCGAGGTCTGCGTCACCGTTCCGGGGAACCCGCTGATGTAGAGGGTGTCGCCCACCCGCACGTCGGAGTCCTGGCCCAGTGGCACGGTCGGCAGATTGCCCTGCCCGTTGGCCTTGAGGATCGCGACGTCCTTGCCCGGGTAGACCGTGCCCTTGGCGACCAGCTCGATCGGCACCGCCTTGGCGGTCTTGTCCACCCCGCCGCCGGGCAGGCTCTGCAGCAGCGAGAGCGAGCTCTTGACGTTACGGATCTTGATGTTGTCCGCGTTCCAGACCTGGAAGATCTTGGCGGCCGTCCGGACGATCTCGTCGTCGGAGGCGATGTCACCCAGGTCCGCGACCAGGTCGGCGGCGTCCTTCTCGTTGACCTTGGTGAGCGCCTGCGCCGCGAAGGTCCGCGCCAGCTCGGTCTCCTCCTGGCCGACGCAGTGGGCCGCGGTCACCATGTAGCCGTCCGGCGTCACCCACCATCCGGTGCAGAGCCCGCCGGCCGTCGCCTCCACGACGCGCTCCGGCGCGCCCGGCGAGAAGTAGCGTCCGGGCTCCTTGGCCATCTGCTGGACGACCCACTTGTAGATGCTGTTCTCATCGGAGGAGATCTTGCCTGACTGAACGGCGGCGATGCCCCGCCGGGTCAGTGACTTGATCGCGTCCAGGTTCGCCACCGGGGTCGGCACGGCCACATCGGCCGTGTAGGACACCGAGGTCAGCTGCACGGCCGGATGCGTTCTGGCCGCCAGCCACGTTCCCACCGGGACGTCAAGGTCCTTCGGCTTCGCCAGGGCGGTCCCCGGCAGGGCCAGCACACCGGCCAGCACCAGCCCCGCCACGGCGCTGAGTCTTCCCAACATTCGCTTACTCTCCCCAAAAACGTGCTTCCCGGAGGTGAGCATGGCTCAGCCGACTTGGGGAGGACTTGGAAGCGACTGGGAGGTCCACGGGCCGTCGGCCGCCCGGCGGCACGCGCTCCGGCCGGACGCGCGGCGCGGTCGAGGATCGGAGGATCCGCCCGCCCGCACTGGACCGCGCCCGGACGCGGGGTGGGCGGGGATCAGGCGTGCGTGGCGCCGGCGAGTTCCTGGCCCGGCCTCTCGGCGGAGGACTCCTCGTCGTGTCCCTCGATGGAGAGGTCGGGCAGGATCCGCTCCAGCCACGCGGGACACCACCAGTTGAACCTGCCGAGCAGGACCATGGTCGCGGGCACCAGGAGGCCGCGGATCACGGTGGCGTCCACGGCCACGGCCACGGCCAGGCCGACGCCGAAGATCTTGACCATCGGGTCGGGGTAGGCGATGAAGGCGACGAAGACGGCGACCATGATCAGTGCCGCGGAGGTGATGACCCGGCCGGTCGATCCCAGGCCCTCCGCCACCGCCCTGCGGTTGTCCCCGTGCCGGAGATACGCCTGCCGTACCGCGGTGAGCAGGAAGACCTCGTAGTCCATCGACAGGCCGAACAGCACCGCGAACAGCATCAGCGGGATGTAGCTGTCGATCGGCACCGAGAAGAGGAGGGCGTCCACGCCGACCGGCGGGTCCATGCCGACCAGGCGGGTGCCCAGGCCGAGGGAGAAGACCAGCGCGAGCGCCCCGAAGGCGGTGCCGAGTGAGACCAGGTTCATCAGCGCGGCCTTGATCGCGACCACCGGCGACCGGAACGCCAGGAGCAGCAGGAGCGCGCTGAGCAGCACCACCACGCCGACGACCAGCGGGGTGCGCTCGGTGATCCTGGTGCTCGCGTCCGCCAGGGCGGCGACCTCTCCGCCCACGTGCACCCGCGCCCCCTCGACCCGGACCCCCCGTACGGCCCGGACCACCTCGATCGCCTCCGGATCGCTGGGCGCGTACTCCGGAACGGCCTGGAGCAGCGCGGCGGTGCCGTCGGCGTTGAGCACCGGGTCACCGGCGTGGACCACGCCGTCGACCGCGCCCACCCTCTCCTTCAGCGACCGCAGTACGGCGGGCACGGACCCGCCCTCGGCGGCCTTCTCGTCGAGGGCGGCCACCACGATCAACGGCCCGTTGGCGCCGGGACCGAACCCGGTACGGATCAGCTCGTAGGAGCGGCGGGCCGCGGTGTCCCGGTCGCCGTAGCCGTCGTCGAGCGAGCCGAGCTTGAGCCCGAGGGCGGGCGCGGCCAGCGCCCCGAGGATCGCGATGCTCAGCGCGAGCACGCTCCAGGGCCGCTTCGCCACCCAGGTGCCCAGGGCGCTCCATCCGGAGGGTCCGTCGCCGCGTCGGCGGCGGCCTATGAAGGGCAGGCGCAGCGCGTTGATCCGGTGCCCGAGCATGCCGAGCAGCGCGGGGACCAGGGTGATCGAGGTGATCACCGCGCAGACCACCGAGATGCCGGTGATCCAGCCGAGCGTCTGGAGCATCGGGAAGCCACCGAGCATCAGCGCGCTGAGCGCGATGATCACCGTACCGCCGGCGAACACCACCGCACCGCCCGAGCCGGCGACCACCCGGGGCACCGCGTCCGGGACCGGCACCCCGTCGGCCAGCAGCTTGCGATGCCTGCTGAGCAGGAAGAGCGCGTAGTCGATGCCGACACCGAGACCGATCATCGTCGCCATGATCGACGCCTGCTTGGGCACGTCCACGACATGGCCGAGCAGGCTGATCACCCCCAGCCCCGTCGCGATGCTGACCAGTGCCGTGAAGATCGGAACCATCGCGGCGACCAGGGTGCCGAACGCGAACAGCAGCACCAGCAGCGCGCAGACCACGCCGATGATCTCGCTGGTCCCGGTCTTGATCTCCTTGTCCGCCGGGGTGGACGCGTCGGCGGCCACCGCCTCCACGCCGAGCGCGCGCACGGGCTCGGCCGCGGCGGAGAGCCGTTCGGTGGTCTCGGCCAGTTTGTTGTTGTCGTGACCCTTCAGCCTGATCGTGATCAGGCCGGTCCGGGTGTCCGGCGCCAGCCCCCCGGGGCGGTAGGGCGTGTCCACCGCCACCACGTGCGGGACCTCGCGGAGGCGCTCCATCGCCGACTGCACCGCGCGCGTCCGCGGTGGGGAGGTGAGGGGACCGTCCGGGGAGTGGAGCACGATCTGGACCGTGCCGCCCGCGTCGTAGCCGGGGCCGAATCCGTCACGCATCAGGTCGTGGGCCCGCTGCGCGTCGGTGCCGGGGATGGCCGCGTTGCTGTTCACCGGACCGGGGAACAGGATGGAGCCCGCAGTCAGCAGCACCGCCGCGGTCACCCAGAGCGCCAGCACGGCCCTGCCGTGCCGCGCGCACCACCCTCCCAGTCGTCCCAGTAAACCCGACATCGGTGACCACCCTGCTCACAGGCCGAAATACAGCTGAACCACCGTCCTGTACGGGCGTACAGAACGTACTATGAGAGCGTAAGGGCCAATATCAAGAAATTCCGTGAAGCGCGTGGAAATGAGATGATGAACACACTTGAGCACGGCGACGACACGCGCAGCCGGATTCTCGACGCCGCCCGCCAGCTGTTCGCCGAGCGTGGCTACACCGCGACCTCGCTGGCCGACATCGCCTCGGCCGTCGGGCTGACGAAGACCGCCGTCGCCTACCACTTCCACCCCAAGGACCGGCTCGCGACCGAGCTGATCGCCCCCGCGGCCGAGGACATCGTGGCCCTGTTCCAGACCGACGTCGGCGACGAGCGCGCGTTCATCGGAGCGCTGGTGACCTTCATGGTCCGCCACCGGACCATCATCGGGTTGATCATGGAGGACATCAGCTGCGCCGACGACGCGCCGCCCGGCTCCCCCGGCGAGGCCATCCGCGCCTTCCGGGACGAGATCTACAACCGGCTGGCCGGACCGGACCCGGCCCCCGCCAGGCGGGTACGCGCCTGGACGCTCCTGGGGTCACTGCAGTACAGCGTGGTAAAGACGGTCGACCTGCCCGAGACGACCGTCCGGGAGCCTCTGCTCGCCGCCGCCTTCGCCCTGTGGGACTCCTCCGGCTGACCCGGTCCCATCCGCCGGAACCACCCCGGCCGGACACCTGCGGCCCACCGCCGACGGCGTCTCGTGGACCCGCTCAGCGGGACCTGGTGACCTCGCCTGAGTAGCGGGGGGTTCTCTCCCCCGATCTGGTCACCTCGAAGGCCAGCCTGTCGGCGTTCCGCCGGGAGAACACCACCGTGCCCGGATAGCACTGCCTGCCCTGGATTCGGTCCAGCCGATAGGCGAGGCCGGGTCCTGTCGCGGTGAGCCGGGCGTCGCAGTGCAGGTCGGCCCCCCACCTCATGGCGCCCCCGCCGCCCCCGGCGGCGAACCTGACCTCCACCGGGAAGATCCGTTCGGCGCCGGTGTAGTCGGCGACGCCGGTCCAGGTGCCCGGGTAGGGTCCCCCGCCGGGGAGGTCGTCACGGGACAGGAAGGCGATCGTCCCGGCCACGACGGCCACCAGCACCACCCCCGCCGTCATCGCGGGAAACCACCGGCGCCACACCCCCGCCTCCGGAAACCACCTGCCGTCCGCCCCCGCCGCCTCCGGAGACCACCGGCCCGCCTCCGGACCCCGCCGATGTGTCCGAGCCGTCCCCGGAAACCACCGGCGTCCCGGGCGGGGGTCCGTCGCCGGCGACTCCGCCGACGGAAACCCCGCCGCGGGAAACTCCGTCGTCGACAGGTCCACCGCCGGTAACTCCGCGGTCGTCACACCCGCCGTGACCGTGCTGTCCGGCCGGGACACCACGGCCGTCCGGCCGTACAGCCGGTGCAGCACCTCCTCTGCGACGGGCCGGGCGGCCGGATCGACGGCCATGCAGGCCACCACGATCTCCCGGAGCGGGCCGGCCAGCAGGCCCAGGTCGGGCTTGCCGTACAGGATCCTGGCCAGCACGGCGTGGTAGGAGTCGGCGGAGAAGGCGTGGCGGCCGGTGGCGGTGAAGGCCACGGTGAGCGCCCAGCTGAACATGTCGGCCGGAGGCCCGGCCGGCTCCCCCTTGATCTGCTCGGGGGACATGTAGGCCGGGGTGCCGAACGGGATCTTGCCGGTGGTGGTCGCGGCGTCCATCATGCGGGAGATGCCGAAGTCGATCACTCGCGGCCCGTCCATGCCGAGCAGGACGTTGCCCGGCTTGAAGTCACGGTGGACCACCCCGGCCCGATGGATGGCGGCCAGCGCCGTAGCGGTGCCGACCGCGACCCGGTCGAGCGAGCCGTCGGCGCGGGGCCCCTCCGCCACGACGTGCTCCTGGAGCGAGACGCCGTCGACGAACTCGCTCACGATGTAGGGGCGGGCGCCGTCGAGGTCGGCGTCGAGCACCTGGGCCGTGCAGAACGGGGCGACCCGCCGGACGGCCTCGATCTCCCCGATGAAACGGCGGCGGACCTTCTCGTCGTCCAGCAGCCTGGCGTGCAGCAGCTTCACCGCGACACGGGGGTGGTCGGCGGACTCGGCAAGGAAGACGACCCCCTGACCCCCCTGGCCGAGACGACCGGCCAGCCGGTAAGAACCCAGCCTCAGAGGGTCCTCGGGCCGGAGGGGAGCCGGTCGCGACATGCCACCCGACTATAACGAGATCCCCACCGGGTGAGGAAACCCATGAGGACACCGGGCGCACTCCCCCGTCACCGGCCCGGTGCGCGAACTCCGTCACCGCTCGGCGAAAGACGCGAACCGATACCCTGACAGGGTGCTGGAACAGATCACGGCCGTCCGCTATGTGACGCCCCTGCGGGAGGGCGGATCGCTGCCCGGGGTGGTCGAGGCCGATGACCTCGGCACCTATGTGGTGAAATTCCGGGGGGCCGGGCAGGGGCGCCGGGTGCTCGTCGCGGAGGTGATCTCCGCCGAACTGGCCAGGCGGCTGGGGTTCCGCACCCCGGAGCTGAAGGTGATCGACATCGATCCGCAGCTCGGGGCCCGGGAGCCCGACGAGGAGATCCAGGACCTGCTCAAGGCCAGCGCCGGCCTCAACCTGGCGGTCGACTTCCTGCCCGCCGCACTCGGCTTCGACCCGCTCACCTGGCCGCCGGACCCCGGTTTCGCCTCCCGGCTGCTCTGGTTCGACGCCCTGATCCACAACGTGGACCGGAGCTGGCGCAACCCGAACCTGCTCCTCTGGCACGGCGACCCCTGGCTGATCGACCACGGCGCCGCCCTGTGGTTCCACCACAACTGGCCCACCGCCGCCCCTCAGCGCGATTTCGACGCGGCCGACCACGTGCTGGCCCCCTCCGCCACCCGGATGGCGGAGGCGGACGCCGAGTTCAGCGAGAAGATCACCAGGGATTTCCTCGACGGGGTGGTGGACGAGGTTCCCGACGAGTGGCTGGAGGACGAGCCCGGGTTCGACGGGGCGGAGGCCGTACGGCAGGCGTATGTCGAGCACCTGCTGACCAGGGCCCAGGCCCCGCGCACCTGGCTGCCGGAGCCGTCGGACGCGCCGAGGCGGGAGACGAGGACCGGCTCGGTGGGCGCGTTCTGGAGGGACGACCGGTGAGAGACGTCTACGAGTACGCCGTGATCCGGGTGATCCCCCGGGTGGAGCGCGGCGAGTCGATCAACGCGGGCGTGCTGCTCTACTGCCAGCCGCGCGCCTACCTGTGCGCCCGGGTGGAGCTGGACGAACCACGGCTGCGCGCCCTCGACGCGCACGCGGACGTCGACGGCGTACGGCACGCGCTGGACGCCTATCGGCGCTCCTGCGCCGGTGAGGAGGGACCGCTGACCCGGGAGCCGCTCGGCGGCCGGTTCCGCTGGCTGACCGCCCCGCGCAGCACGATCGTGCAGACCGGACCGGTCCACGCCGGCCTCACCGCCGACCCGGAGGCCGAGCTGGAACGTCTGGTGGCCCGGCTGGTGCGGCCCCTCCGGTAAGCCCGGCGGCTCTGCGGGCCCGGCGCCCCCTACGAGGTGAACCGGTCGCCCGGCTCGACGCGAGGCCCCGTAAGCCCGGCGGCCACCGCCCCGGCACGTCCCCACCGTCTCCGCCACCGGTGTCGCGGGAGCGGACCGGCTCAGAAGAGCACCGACATGAAGGTGCCGACCTCCTTGAAGCCCGCCCTGCGGTAGGCGGCCCGAGCCGGCGCGTTGTAGTCGTTGACGTACAGCGAGACCACCGGCGCGAAGCAGTCGAGCGCGTGCTTGACCACCGAGGCCATTCCGGCCACCGCGTGGCCCCGGCCGCGCAGGTCGGGGTGGACCCAGACACCCTGAACCTGGCAGGCGTACGGTGTCACCGCGCCGATCTCGGCCTTGAAGACGACCCTGCCGTTGTCGATCCGCGCGTAGGACCTGCCGATCCGGATCAGCTCGGCGACCCTGGACCGGTAGAGGGCGCCGCCGTCCCCGGCCTCCGGGGAGACGCCCACCTCCTCGGTGAACATCGCCACGCAGGCGGGGAGCAGGATCTCGAACTCCTCCGGCCTGACCCGCCTGACCAGCGGGTCGGCCGGGACGGGGGACGGCCGGGTGGCCTCCATCAGCGGCTGGATCCAGCGGATCGCGCGGGCGGCCCCCCAGTAGGGTCTCAATCGTTCCCAGAGAAGTTCGACGGCGTCCGAGGGGCCGACGATGGAGGAGCAGCGGCGCCCCTGCTTGCGGGCTCGCTCGGCGAAGGCGTGCACGGCGTCGGGGCCGGCGTTCACCGGGACCAGGTTGGCCCCGGAGTAGCACAGAGAGCTCAGTGCGCCGCGCGGGCCGAACCCCCACATCTGACCGCCGAGCCTGGCCGGACTGAGTCCGACGGCACGGACCCTGGAGGCGACGAAGACGTTGGGGACGGGATCGGCGTCCAGGAGCGCCAGCACCTCGTCACGGTCGTTGTCGTCGAGCACACGCGACGCCATTGTGCGCAGCATCACGCGCTCAGCCTACGCGACCCCCACGATTTTGGCAGGAACCAACACAGAGGCTCTCATCTACCCTGGTGGGCCCTCGATCCCGTGCGAGCCGCGGGCATCGGCTCGGGGGCGCCCGCGCAGTGGGCGTCCGGAACGGCGTGGCCGTTTCGGGCAGCCGGGGTCCGGGCCGCCGGGCCGGGAGGGGTGCCGTCTCTGAGGTAGGCGGCCAGCTGCCGGTCCACACAGCGGTTCCCGCCGAGCGCGATGCCGTGGTTTCCCCCGGCCACGGTGAGCAGCCGGGCACCGTCGAACAGCCCGCGCATCCTCAGCGCCCCGGCGTACGGCGTGGCCGCGTCGCGCTCGGACTGAATGATCATGATCGGCGGCAGTCTCCGGCTGTCCTGGAGCCTCACCGGGGTCCCGCCCCGCTCGGGCCAGAACGCGCACGGCGCGTTGTACCAGGCGTTCGGCCAGGTGAGAAAGGGGGCCTTGGTGTGCAGCCTGGCCATGTCGGCCCGCCACCTGGTCCAGTCACGCGGCCAGGCGACGTCGTGGCACTGCACCCCCAGATAGACGGCGTAGCCGTTCTCGTCCTCGGCGTCGTTCTGGGCGTACCTGCGGTAGGCGGCGAGCAGCGGGGCCGTGTCGCCCTTCTTGACGTAGGCGGAGAAGACCTTGGCCAGCTGCGGCCAGACCACATCGGAGTAACCTCCGACGGTGTAGATGTCGTCGAGCTCGCTCGGGCCGACCATCCCGCCGGCGGGCCGGGTGCGCAGCCGTTCCCGCATGGCGTACCACGCGAAGGAAACCGCCTTGCCGGTCCCGCCGAGCCGGTAGGCGTCGTTGTGGCGGGCCGTCCACCTCAGGAAGTCCTGGTGACGCCGGTTGAAGGCGACGTCCTGAGCGAGGTTGGCGCCGTACCAGACGCCGCCGGGGTCCACCACGCTGTCCAGGACCAGCCGCCTGACCCGGTCGGGGAAGAGGGTCGCGTAGACCGCGCCGAGGTAGGTCCCGTAGGAGTACCCCAGATAGCTGATCTTGGACTCTCCCAGCGCCGCCCGGATCGCGTCCATGTCCCGGGCGGAGTTCTCGGTGCTCAGATGCGGCAGCATCCAGCTCCACCGGTTCTCGCAGGCGCCGGCGTACTGGCGGGCCCGGCCAAGCAGCACGGCCTCCTCACGGGCGTTCTCCGGCACGTTGTCGGGGCGGGGCGGGGCGTAGAACCTGTCCGGGTCCACGCACCGGAGCGCCGGCTCGCTCCTGCCCACCCCCCGGGGGTCGAAGCCGATCACGTCGAACCGGTCGGCCAGATTGGCGGGGAGCTCCGCCGCGACCTGCTTGGCCAGCCCCAGGCCGGACGCCCCCGGGCCTCCGGGGTTGACCAGCAGCACGCCCAGGTGGTTGTGGTCTCGCGACGCCTTCCCCCTGATCCGGTTCAGGACCAGGCCGATGGTCCGGTAGGGGTCGCCGTAGTCGAGCGGCACCCTCAGCGAGGCGCACTCCACCGTGACGCCCTCCGGCTCGGCGGACCCGGGCAGCACATCCCCGAGCAGCGCGTCCCCTCCCGGCTCGTCACAGGCCCCCCAGACCAGCCCGTCCCGCCGCTGCGCCGCCACTCCCGGCGGCACCCCGACGGTGACGATCAGCATCCCGATGCCCACGACGACCCCGACAACCCTTTTCACAGAGCCCCCCTACTTTTACGGCAGAGGCGATGTTCTCCCAGGAGACGGCAGCGTCACCGGCGACCCGGCCAGATGCTTACCATTCTGTAGTCAAGGGATTGCCATGTGTAACGAATTCGCCAAGGCGTCCGCGCCCGTCGCATCCGGTGCTTCCCGGCCAAGGCCGGAGCGGCGATCACACGCCTCCGCCGTGACCATCGGGGCGAACGGCCCAAAACTCCCGGGGCCGCAGCCCTAGAGGACGACGACCTCGGGGCCGGGGGCGTCCTCGTCGAGGTCGACCCGCACACCCATCTCCTCGGCGAGCCGGAGCGCCTCCTCGATGAGGGTCTCCACGATCTGCGACTCCGGCACGGTCTTGATGACCTCGCCCTTGACGAAGATCTGGCCCTTGCCGTTCCCCGAGGCGACTCCCAGGTCTGCCTCCCGCGCCTCCCCGGGACCGTTGACCACGCACCCCATCACGGCCACCCTGAGCGGCACCTTCAGCCCGGTCAGCCCCGCCTGGACCTGCTCGGCCAGTGTGTACACGTCGACCTGGGCCCGGCCGCACGACGGGCAGGAGACGATCTCCAGGCCGCGCTCGCGCAGGTTCAGCGACTCCAGGATCGCGGCGCCCACCTTGACCTCCTCCACCGGAGGCGCGGAGAGCGAGACCCGGATGGTGTCGCCGATGCCCTCCGACAGGAGCGCGCCAAAGGCCACCGCGGACTTGATCGTGCCCTGGAACGCCGGGCCCGCCTCGGTCACCCCCAGATGCAGCGGGTAGTCACACCGCGCGGCCAGCAGCCGGTAGGCCCGCACCATCACCACGGGGTCGTTGTGCTTGACCGAGATCTTGATGTCCCGGAAGCCGTGCTCCTCGAACAGGGAGCACTCCCACAGCGCCGACTCCACCAGCGCCTCGGGCGTGGCCTTGCCGTACTTCTCCAGCAGCCGGGGGTCCAGCGACCCCGCGTTGACGCCGATCCGGATCGGCACCCCGTGGTCGGCGGCGGCCCGCGCGATCTCACCGACCTTGTCATCGAACCTCTTGATGTTTCCCGGGTTGACCCGGACCGCCGCGCACCCCGCCTCGATCGCGGCGAAGACGTACTTCGGCTGGAAGTGGATGTCGGCGATCACCGGGATCTGGGACTTCCTGGCGATGATCGGCAGCGCCTCGGCGTCGTCCTGGGACGGCACCGCCACCCGCACGATCTGGCAGCCGGAGGCGGTCAGCTCGGCGATCTGCTGGAGCGTGGCGTTGATGTCGGCGGTGACCGTGGTGGTCATCGACTGCACGCTCACCGGCGCGTCCCCGCCCACCGGAACGGAGCCGACCATGATCTGACGGGATGTGCGTCGCTCGGCGATCGGCTTCGTTCTGACCGAAGGGATGCCGAGAGCAACAGAAGTCATTTTCAGCCCTTGAAGAGTCGGTGACGTCCCCAGTCTAGGCAGTCGAGGTGAGCTCCCGGGCCCGGATCCTGGCCCACCCGTCGGCGTCGAGCACCTCGGCGACCGTGTCGGCTCCGGTGACGGTGTGCTCGGAGACCACCGAGGCCACGGTGTCGACGATGCCGGGGAACGGCAGCCGCCCCGCCAGGAAGGCGTCGACGCAGACCTCGTTGGCCGCGTTGTAGACGGCCGGGGCCGTGCCCCCGGCCGAGCCGACGTGACGGGCCAGCGCGACGGCGGGGAACGCCTCGTCGTCGAGCGGCTCGAAGGTCCAGGTGTGGGCGCCGGTCCAGTCGACGGCGGGGGCCGCGCCGGGGACCCGCTCCGGCCAGCCGAGGGCGAGGGCGATGGGTAGCCGCATGTCGGGCGGACTGGCCTGGGCGACGACCGAGCCGTCCACGAACTCCACCATCGAGTGGACGACCGACTGCGGGTGGACCACGACGTCGATCCGGTCGAAGCCGATGTCGAAGAGCAGGTGGGCCTCGATGACCTCCAGGCCCTTGTTGACGAGCGTGGCGGAGTTCACCGTGATGACCGGCCCCATCGACCAGGTCGGATGGGCCAGCGCCTGTTCCGGCGTCACCTCCCCCAGCTCCGCGCGGCGCCTGCCGCGGAAGGGACCGCCGCTGGCGGTGACGATCAGCCGGTGTACGGCCCGCGCGTCCGCGCCGGTGGGACCGGCGGCCCAGAGGCACTGGGCCAGCGCGGCGTGCTCGGAGTCGACTGGGATCAGCTGTCCCTGCTTGGCCAGGCGCTTCACCAGCGGGCCGCCGATGATCAGCGACTCCTTGTTGGCCAGGGCCAGCGTCCGGCCCGCCTCCAGCGCGGCCAGTGTCGACGTCAGCCCCAGCGCTCCGGTGATGCCGTTGAGAACCGTGTCGGACGGCCACGCCGCGGCCTCCGCGACCCCCTCGGGCCCGGCGAGCACCGTGGTGCTCACCCCGTGGGCGGCCAGGGCCTCTCGCAGCGCGGGCGCGGCCGAGGCGTCGGCGACCGCCACCGCGTCGGGCCGGAACTCGGCCGCCTGGCGGGCCAGCAGGTCGATCCGGCCGCCTCCCGCGGCGAGGGCGGCCACCCTGAACCGGCCCGGGTTGCGGGCGACGACGTCGAGGGACTGGGTCCCGATGGAACCGGTCGAGCCGAGCAGGACGACGGAGCGCGTGGTGTCTGGCTGCACCGTCCCATTCTCCCGGCTGACGTCTCCCTGTCGAGCCGGTCGCGGAATTCGCGGTACGGGGAACCGGCGAGGAGCGCGCGGGGAGCCTCCCTCCGAGATTTACCGAAAGTAGCCACAAGAACACATGTCGTAGTGCAAAATCGGGTCCCATGACTTCGAGCCTCCCCCTGCTCGCGGGCGCCGCGCTCGTCACCGGGCTGACGGGCACCTCCCTGACCGGCGCGGCGGTCACGGAGCACGGGCAGCGGGTCGCGAGCGTCGTGGTCCAGCCGGCCCAGCCCGGCCGGCCGGCCGCCGAAGGGGCGGTGGCGGCCTCGGAGACGGCGGACGTCGTCGGGCACCTGGCCGCCCGCGGCGTCGCCGCCCGGCGCCGGGTGCTCGGCTACTGGACCCCGCGCCGGATGGCGGCCGCCGCCCCGATCGGCCTGCTCGGCACGGTGACCGGGGCGCTGAGCACGACCTCCGTCCCCGTCCCCGTCCGTCTCCGGCACGGCCGGACCGGCGGGGCCCAGTGGAACGCCGGCGGATGGGTGACCCGCACCACGGGGCGGGTCTTCCTGACCATCGACGGGGTCGACTTCGTGTGCTCGGCGAGCTCGGTCAGGAGCGCCAACAGGGACCTCGTGGTGACCGCCGGGCACTGCGTCAAGAACGGCGGCGGCGCGTGGGCCGACAACTGGGTGTTCATCCCCGGCTACGACAGGGGGCGCAGGCCGTACGGGCAGTTCACCGCCCGCCGGATGTTCGTCGCGGGCCCGTGGGCGCGTGACGGCGACGACAGCCACGACGTCGGCATGGTGGCGGTCGGCCGGCGTGACGGCAGGCATCTCGGTGACGTCGCCGGCGCCCAGGACATCGCCTTCGGCACCCCCAGAGGGCGCCAGGCCCACGGGTTCGGCTTTCCCGCCGACACGCCCTACGACGGCGAGCACCTGGTCTACTGCGCGGGCCCGGTCCGTGACGACCCGCACGGCCAGACCGGCGACCAGGGGCTGCGCTGCGACATGACCGCCGGGGCCAGCGGCGGTCCCTGGCTGAGCGGCTTCGACCCCGCCACCGGGCGCGGCACGGTCACCTCGGTGAGCAGCTTCAAGTACAGCGACGACCGCGGCACCATGTACGGGCCCTACTTCGGCGAGACCGCCCGGCGGCTCTACACGGTGGCCCAGAACTCCTGACCCGGCGGGGCCTGGTACGGCCCCCGCCCCGGGGCCACGGGGTGCGGGCCGTACCCGGCTCTCCGGACGCCTCCGCGGCACCGGTCGCGACACCGTTCCGAGAGGCGGCCACGCCGCTCACAGGGTCAGCCCGGTGAGAACCATGACCTTCTCGTAGGTGAAGTCGGCCATGGCGGAGCGGATGCCCTCGCGGCCGGCACCGGAGTCCTTGACACCGCCGTAGGGCATCTGGTCCGCACGGTAGGACGGGACGTCTCCGATGACCACGCCGCCGACCTCAAGTTCCCGGTTCGCCCGGAACGCGACGTCCAGGTTCCGGGTGAAGACCCCGGCCTGCAGGCCGTACGCGGAGTCGTTGACCGCGGCGAAGGCCGCGTCCACCCCGGAGACGGACTGCACGACCATCACGGGGCCGAAGACCTCCTCGCGGGAGACCCTGGCATCGTGCGGGACGTCGGCGAGCACGGTGGGGGCGACGGTGGCGCCGTCGCGGGTGCCTCCGGTCAGCAGCCGGGCGCCGGCCGCGACGGCCTCCTTGACCCACCGCTCGACACGCTCGGCGGCCTCGGCCGAGACGAGCGGCCCGACCTGGGTCCTGTCGTCGGCGGGGTCCCCGGTGACCAGCGCCTCGACGGCCGGGACCAGCCTGGTCAGGAAGTCCTCGCGCACCGACTCCTCAACGATCACCCGCTGGACCGCGATGCAGCTCTGCCCGGCCTGGTAGTTGGAGAACAGCGCCACCCGCGACGCGGCCCAGTCGAGGTCGGCGTCGGCGAGCACGACCGCGGCGGCGTTGCCGCCGAGCTCCAGGGTGACGTGCTTGCGCGGCACCCGATCCATGATCGCGTAACCCACCGGACCGGAGCCGGTGAAGGAGACGACGGGCAGCCGCGGATCCTCCACCAGGGCGGCGGCACGGTCGTTGGGCACCGGCAGCACGGAGAACACGCCCTCGGGCAGATCGGTCTCGGCCAGGATCTCGCCCAGCACCAGGGAGCAGAGCGGCGTCGCCGGGGCGGGCTTGACGATGACCGGGGCGCCGACCGCGATGGCCGGCGCGACCTTGTGGGCCACCAGGTTGAGCGGGAAGTTGAACGGCGTGATCGCCAGGATCGGGCCGTGCGGGACGCGCGAGATGTAGGCCAGACGGCCGGCGGAGGCGGCCTCGGTGTCCAGGCGCATGGTCTCGCCGCCGAGGCGGCGGACCTCCTCGGCGGCGAACCGGAAGGTGGAGATCGCCCGGTTGACCTCGCCTCGGGCCCAGAAGATCGGCTTGCCGTTCTCCTCCATGATCAGCCGGGCGATCTCCTCGGACCGCTCGGCCAGACGGCGCGAGACGTGGGAGAGGGCGTCGGCCCGCGTGTGAAGGGGGAGCGCGGCGGCCCGTGCGCGTACGGCCGTCGCGGCGGCGACGGCCTGCTCGACCTGGTCGGCGGTCGGCACGGAGCAGACGCCGACGACGCGGCCGTCATGCGAGTTGATCACGGTTAGCTCGGCGTCCCCGGTGGCGGGACGACCGGCGAGCCAGAAGGGGCGCACGTCCATGGCTCAGACGGTACGTCACAGGTCAGAAGGCGGCTTTACTCCAATGTGCACAAGACACTTGCGCGAACACACCTTTGCGCATAAAAATAATTCCCCATCGGGCTGTAACGAAAACAGGGCACTTTATGGATATTTCTTATATGGCGGCGGTTTGAAAGATCTTCGCCCTGGCTAAGTCACCGATTGCAACTCCCTCAGAACGGAAGGGCGTGGCCGCATGACCTCTCCGCCGCCGCGCGGGTTGCAGGGTGCCTACCTACTCGGCGAGCGGGCCGTCCAGGACGAGCTTCGCGGCAGACTGCTCGACGTGGCCAGCCAGCTCCTTGTCACCAGCGGGCCGGAGAGCCTGTCGATGCGCCGCATCGCCGCCGAGGCCGGATGTTCGACAACCGTCATCTACACCATGTTCGGCAGCAAGGAAGGGCTGGCCGAGGCGCTCTACCTTGAGGGGTTCGAGCGGTTCCGCCGGCGGCTTGAGGCCGTGCCGGCGCGTAAGAACGCCCTGGAGCACCTCACCGCGCTGGGTCCCGCCTACCGGGAGGCCGCGCTGTCCGAGCCGGGTTACTACGCCCTCATGTTCGAGCGGGCGATCCCCGGCTTCGTGCCCAGCGAGCGGGCCCGGACGCTGGCACGGGCCGCCCTCAACGTCCTCGACCGGGTGATCGCCGACTGCATCTCGGCGGGATACATCGTCCCGACGCAGCCCAGGAAGATCGCCGACGCCCTCTGGGCCGCCGCTCAGGGGGCCATCAGCCTGGAGCGTGCCGGTCACCTGCGCGACAGCCGCACCTACGACGCGGTCACCTACGCCACCATCTCCCGCTACCTTGCCAAGAGGCCCCGCCCTCGGACTCCGTCCCCCCTCTGAGCGGTCCCGGCCTCCGAGGAGGGCCGCTCCCGCGTGTCCCCGCAGCTCAGCCCGCCACGGCCAGCGCGACCCACAGCTCGGCGCGGGCCGCCGGGTCGTCGAGGTCTCGGCCGAGAAGCTCGGCGACGCGCCGCATGCGGTAGCGCAGGGTGTGCCGGTGCACGCCGAGCCGCTGCGCCGCCGCGTCCCAGTGCCCGTTGCAGGCCAGGTAGGCGCGGAGCGACTCCAGCAGGTCGGCGCGGGAGCCGTACTCGCGGAGCGGGGCGAGCAGCGCCGTGGAGAAGGCCGCGGTCGCCCCGGCGTCAAGCAGCGAGAGCAGGCCCTGACCCGCGAGGTCGGCGAAGCGCGTCACCCGTTCCCCACGGCGCCGGGCCGAGGCGAGCGCCCGGTCCGCCTGGTCGAGCCCGGTCCGCAGGTCGGCGGGGCCGACCGGGGAACCGACCCCGACCGGGCCGTGCTCGGCGAGCGCGGCGACCGTGCCCTCGGCGCGGACCGCCGAGACGGCGACCACCACCCGGTCTCCGTCGGCCGCCGCGAACCCCTCCTCCACGGCCTCCAGCACCGCCTCCTGATCACCGCCGACCGCCAGCACCACCAGCGGACCGGCGGGCAGCCCGTCCCCCAGCAGTTCCAGGGTCTCCCGCCCGGCCTCCACCTCCCCGGCCAGCAGCAGCCGGAGCGCCGCGGAGCGGACCCGGCGCTCGGCGGCCACGTGCTCCCCGCCGTGCTCGATGGCCAGCGTCAGCAGGGACCCCGCCGCGTTGACCACGGTGTGCGCGACCGGGGTGAACGGCCTGTCGGCGCCGACCGCGAAGAACCCCCTGACGCGCCGCGCGCCGAGCGGCTGCACGATGACGTGCTCCTGTGGCGTGGAGAGCGCCAGGCTCACCGGCGCCCCCCGCCCCCCGGGTTTCCGCAGCCGCTCCAACTCGGGAAGGAGGCGCGCCACACCGGTGGCGTTCTCTCCCCTGGCGTGCCGTACGGCTCCCGCCTCGTCGAGCAGGACCGCCCAGCCGCCGAGCTCGTGGGCCAGGCGGTCGATCACCGCGAAGGGCCCCTCGGGGCGGAGCGCGGCACGGGTGAGACGTCCCTGGGCTGCGAAGGCGCGGCTTATCTCGTCGTACTGCTCGGCGGCGATCAGCTCGCTGACCAGCTTGCCGATCGCGACGAACGGGGTGTCGCGCGGCACCTCGATCAGCGGCAGCCCCGCCCGGGCCGCCGCCTCCACCAGCTCGGCGGGAACCGTCTCGTGCCCCAGTCCGACGCCGAGGCCCAGGCCGGTGACTCCCCTGCCGACCAGCCGGTCGACGTACGATCCCGCGTTGCCGGCGTCGAGGCGCATGCCCGTGGTGAGGACCAGTTCGCCGCCCTCCAGGAACGGCGTCGGGTCCTCCAGCTCGCTGACCGCCACCCAGCGGACCGGCCGGTCGAGCCCGTCCTGCCCGGCGAGCACGCCGAGCCCGAGCGGCAACCGTCGCACGACGGTGCGGAGCGTCGGTGCCACAACCACCCCCGGTTTTGTACGTTACGGCTAGAGTGCTCCGGATAATTTTGCCATAGTGCATCATCGGTATACCGGCATGCGCGACATACCGTCGCAGCATGAGTACCGTCACCCAGGGCGGCCCCTCGCTTCCGCAGGAGCGCCGGGTTGTCACCGAGATCCCCGGCCCGAAATCCCGCGAGCTGTTCGCGCGTAAGCAGGCCGCCGTCCCTCCGGGTATCGGCGTCACCCTGCCGGTCTTCGTGACCCACGCCGGTGGCGGTGTGGTCGTCGACGCCGACGGCAACTCACTGATCGACTTCGGCTCCGGCATCGCGGTGACCGGCGCCGGCAACGCGGCCCCTCGCGTGGTCGAGCGGGTGACCAGGCAGGTCGCGGACTTCACCCACACCTGCTTCATGGTCACGCCGTACGAGTCCTACGTCCAGGTCTGCGAGAAGCTCAACGAGCTCACGCCCGGCGACCACGAAAAGCGCACCTTCCTGCTCAACAGCGGCGCCGAGGCCGTGGAGAACGCGGTCAAGGTGGCCCGGCACGCCACGGGACGCCAGGCGGTCGTCGTGTTCGACCACGGCTACCACGGCCGGACCCTGCTGACGATGACGCTGACCGCCAAGAACATGCCGTACAAGCACCGGTTCGGGCCGTTCGCCCCCGAGGTCTACCGGGTGCCGCTGGCTTACCCCTTCCGCTGGCCCACGGGGCCGGAGAACTGCGCCGAGGAGGCGGCGGCCCAGGCGATCGACCAGATCGGCAAACAGATCGGCGCGGAGAACGTGGCCGCCGTGGTGATCGAGCCGATCGCGGGCGAGGGCGGCTTCATCGAGCCGGCCAAGGGCTTCCTGCCGAGGATCGCGGAGTTCTGCCGTGAGAACGGCATCGTCTTCATCGCCGACGAGGTGCAGACCGGCTTCTCCCGGACCGGCGACCTGTTCGCCTGCGAGGACGAGGGCATCGTCCCGGACATCATCGTCACCGCCAAGGGCATCGCGGGCGGGCTGCCTCTGTCGGCCGTCACCGGTCGCGCCGAGCTTCTCGACCGGGTCCATGTCGGCGGGCTGGGCGGCACCTACGGCGGCAACCCGCTCGCCTGCGAGGCGGCGCTGGGTGTGCTGGAGACCATCGAGGCCGACGACCTGACCGGCAGGGCCCGCCACATCGGCGAGATCATGCTTCCCCGGCTGCGGGCCGTCGCCGACAGGAGCCCGGTGATCGGCGACGTGCGCGGCCGCGGCGCCATGATCGCCATCGAGCTGGTCGTCCCCGGCACCACGGACCCGCACCCGACGGCGGCCGGCGAGATCGCCAGGCGGTGCCACGCCGAGGGCCTGCTCGTGCTGACCGCCGGCACCTACGGAAACGTGCTGCGGTTCCTGCCGCCGCTCGTCATCCCCGACCATCTGCTGGAAGAGGGCCTGCTGATCCTGGAGAAGGCCATCAACGAGGTCTGATGGTTTGGACCATCTCAAAAGGGGCATCCGGCTTGAGGTCGGATGCCCCTTTTAGTGTGTTACCGCAGGCGCACGGGGAGTGATTTAACCGCCCCTTGACACCCAGCACAGCGATCACGGAGAGCGACGGCGTTATAACGGTTCCGGTATGAGACTGCGCGATCAAGACGGGAGGCGTGATGGACTGGAGACCGACCAGGACGGCACGGACCACGACGACGTTCGACCCCGAGGGCCTGACCCCGGCCCAGCGCGAGGGCGATGCCTGCGTGGCCTGTCACAAGAAGTGGCCCCGGCCTCGGGCCAGGGTCGGCCGCCTGCCCGACGACGGGCCCCTGTTCGCCTGCCCGGAGTGCGCGGACGCGCTGATCCGGGAGCCGGAGGAGAACGTCTACCCTCTCCCTCGCCGGGTGGCCTTCTCCTGAGGACCCGCCTCCGCGCCCGGGGCGGGATCCGGCGGGCGTCAGGCGGAGAGCAGAGCCTCCCGGCTCTGGTCGCGCATCCGCCACGGCGAGCCGTAGGCGTTGAGCAGCTCCAGGAACGGCACCGCGTCGAACGCCTCGGGGCCGAGCACCCCGGATCCCGTCCAGGCACCGGTGGCCAGCAGCTCCAGCGCGACCACAGGATGCACCGCGGTCTGCCAGACCACGGCCTGGCAGCCGTACTCCCGCATCGACCACTCGTTGTCGACCACGTGGTACAGGTAGACCTCGCGGGGTCCGCCGTCCTTGCCGACGCCCTTCACCCAGGTGCCCGCGCAGGTCTTGCCGCTCATCCGGTCGCCCAGCGTGGCCGGATCGGGCAGGCTGGCCGCCACCACGTCGCGGGGTGAGGCCTCGACCCCGCCGACCCGGATCTTGTCCGCGTTGTCCAGGCCGAGCTTGCGCAGGGTCTTCAGCACGCCGATGAACTCCTGGCCGAGGCCGTACTTGAACGTCACCCGCCCGGCGTCGATCCAGCGGGGCACGAGCAGCACCTCCTCGTGCTCGACGTTGACGCACTCCACCGGCCCGATCCCCTCGGGGAAGTCGAACACCTCGGGCTCGCTGAACGGCTCGGTGGTGTGCCATTCGCCGTTCTCCCAGACCACCGGGGGGTTCAGGCACTCCTCGATGGTCGTCCAGATGGAGAAGGTCGGCGCGAACTCATATCCCTCGACCACCAGGTTCGACCCGTCACGGACCCCGATCTCCTCGATGCTCTCGAACAGGTGGTCGGCCGCGTAACGCGCGAACACGTCGGCCAGGCCCGGCTCCACCCCCATGCCCACGAGCGCCAGCCTGTCCCGGCTCCGCCAGGTGTCCGCCAGCGCGAACTGCTCGTCACCCAGCTTCACCCCGGTCAGCTCGTACGGCCTGCCGGGATGGGGCCGCGACAGCGACATCGCCATGTCCAGGTAGTGCGCCCCCGTGTTGAGCGCCGCCTGGAACAGGGGCATGGTGAAACGCGGATCCACCGCGTTGAAGAGCACGTCACAGCGGTGCTCGGTCAGGGCCGCCTCGACCGCGGCCCGGTCGGAGGCGTCCAGCTCGACGGCGCTGAACCGCGCGTCACCGATCTTGGCCACCACGTCGGCGGCGCGGCTCTGTCTAGAGTCCGCCACCACGATGTGTTCGAAGAAATCTCGCCGTGCCGCGATCGGTACCACGGCCGAGCCGACGCCGCCCGCTCCCACCAGAAGGATTCTCATGCCGGAATCCTATCCACTGACTGGTCAACCAGTCGATAGCCAAAACAGGCAAATCCCCCAAATCTCGCACTCATGGTGGCGATGACCACAAAAAGGACTATTTTTCAGGCCCCCCGCTCACCGCACCAGGTCGTGCCACCGCTTCTCCCAGTCGGTGTAGTCGGTGCACTCTCCGCCCGACCCCCCGCAGTCCCTCGCTGGGCGGACGGCGAAGAGGACACGCCGCAGCCATGCGGCGTCGCGGACGTGGTAGATCTCGCATATCCGGCGGGCGTCGCCATCGCACGCCTCCGGATTGGCGGGGGCGAGCCCCGTCCAGGCGGCGGCCGAGCCCTGAACGTCCGCCGAGCCGACCCAGTCGAGCCACCGGTAGGCGCAGTTCGGGCTGGTGGCACCGGCCCCGAGCATCCACGAGCCGACCCACCCGGTCGTCGCCGGGGCGTCCACCGCCTTCACCGGACGGCCGGCGCGCCGGAAGAGGTCCAGGTGGTACGGCAGAGCCTGGGCGAGCCGCACCTGCCCCGCCGAGAGCGCCTGGATCACCTCCAGCCCGTCCTCCCAGTAGACCCGATCCCGGCCGTCCCGGGCGGCGAGCAGCTCCACCGCGGCGTCGAGCTGGGCGGGGGTGAGCTGGAACGGATCCTTGATCCGCAGCTCCGGCCTGGTCTCGCGGAGCGCGAGGGCGGCGTCGGCGAAGCCCAGCGGGCTGTCGCGGATCGCCACCGCCCCGGTCCCGTAGAGGGCGTCGGGCCCGCCGGGGGCGTCTCCCTCACGGAGGACCCGGGTGAACCCCCAGAGATAGGGAACGCCGTAGACCTTGCCCTTCCGCCGCACGGCGGGCAGCTCGCGCAGCCGCTTGGGAATGTCCTTGTAGGAGCGCAGCAGGGCGGTGTCGACCGGCGCGACCGCTCCCTCCGCCATCAGCCGTCCGGCCAGTTCCGGCGAGGGCGAGACGACGTCGTAGGAATTGCCGCGGAGCCTGTCGGCCATCTCCTCGCTCGTCTGCACCCGATCGAGCCTGCTGACCCGGCACCCGGTCAGCTTCTCGAAGGGCGAGACCCAGTTGGCGTCGGAGACGGCCGCGCCGTACTCGACCTGTCCCTGGAAGGCGAGCACCTGCAGCGTCCCCTCGCCCTTGCCGATCGACGCCGAGGGCGTCGGGCCGGGGCTCGGACCGGAGCCGGACGACGCCGACGCCGACGCCGAAGGTGTCGTGACGGCCGGGGAGGCCGAGGGGGCGGGAGCCGGCGCCCGCCGGTCGGCACCGGCCGCCCCCGTGAAAACGCAGACCACGAGCGCCAGCGCCCCCGCCGGCGCTCCGAGACGTGTACGGCGGAGCCTGTCCCTGCTCACGAAGTCCCCTCACGAAGCCGTTACCCACCTGCCCGGAGCCTACCGGCCTCTCCCCGGCCGGGCCGAGCACACGCCCCGTCATCGGCATGGTCCTCAGGCCGGGGGAGACGCCTTCGAGCAGGCCGGGCCACGCGGGCGGGCCGTACGGGGATCAACCGCCGGTCGGGAAGCCGAGGTTGACGCCGCCGTGGCTGGGGTCGAGCCAGCGTGACGTGACGACCTTGCCCCGGGTGTAGAAGTGCACACCCTCGGTGCCGTGGACGTGGGTGTCGCCGAAGAGCGACGCCTTCCAGCCGCCGAAGCTGTAGAAGGCCATCGGCACCGGGATCGGCACGTTGATGCCGATCATGCCGACCTCCACCTCGTTCTGGAAACGCCGGGCGGCGCCGCCGTCGTTGGTGAAGAGGGCGGTGCCGTTGCCGAACTCGCCGCGGTTGATCAGCTCCACCCCCTCCTCGTAGGAGGAGACGCGCACGATCGCCAGGACCGGGCCGAAGATCTCCTCCCGGTGGACCCGGGAGTCGGCCGGGACGTGGTCGAGGACCGTGGGGCCGAGCCAGAAGCCGGGGGTGTCCGCCGCGGCGCCGCCGCGCACCGGGGTCAGCCTGCCGTCCACCACGAGCTTGGCCCCCTCGGAGACGCCCAGGTCGAGATAGGAGGCGACCTTGTCCCTGTGGGCCTCGGTGACGAGGGGGCCCATCTCGGACGCGGGATCGTCACCGGGGCCGACGGTCAGCGCGGAGACCCGGGAAACGATCCCGTCAACCAGCTCGTCGCCCACCGGGTCCACCGCCAGCACGACGGAGATCGCCATGCAGCGCTCCCCCGCCGAGCCGAAGCCCGCCGAGACCGCGGCGTCGGCGACCAGGTCGAGATCGGCGTCGGGCAGCACGAGCATGTGGTTCTTGGCACCGCCCAGCGCCTGGACCCGCTTGCCGTGGGAGGTGCCGGTCTCGTAGACGTACCTGGCGATGGGCGTGGAACCGACGAAGGAGACGGCCCGCACGTCCGGGTGCTCAAGCAGCCGGTCCACCGCCACCTTGTCGCCCTGGACGACGTTGAAGACCCCGTCGGGCAGCCCGGCCTCCTTCCAGAGCGCGGCCATCAGCAGCGAGGCCGACGGGTCCTTCTCCGAGGGCTTGAGGATGAAGGCGTTGCCCGCGGCGATCGCGATCGGGAACATCCACATCGGCACCATGACGGGGAAGTTGAACGGGGTGATCCCGGCCACCACGCCCAGCGGCTGACGGATCGAGTAGGAGTCGACCCGGGTGGAGACGCCCTCGGAGAACCCTCCCTTGAGCAGGTGCGGAATGCCGCAGGCGAACTCCACGACCTCCAGCCCGCGGGTCACCTCGCCCAGCGCGTCGGAGTGGACCTTGCCGTGCTCGGAGGAGATGAGCCCGGCGAGCTCGTCACGGTTGGCGTACATCAGCTCGCGGAAGCGGAACAGCACCTGCGAGCGCTTGACCAGCGAGGAGTCGCGCCATGCCGGATAGGCCGCCACCGCGGAGGCCACGGCCGCGTCGACCTCGGCCACCGACGCCAGCTGGACCTGCCCGGCCACCTCACCCGTCGCCGGGTTGAAGATCTCGGCCGTACGGCCGGAGCCCTCGGCGGGGGCTCCGGCGATCCAGTGGGTGATGTTCTTCACGACGACACGACCTCGGTGTTGATGACCTCAAGTGCGTTGACGATGATCCCGAGGCCCTCCGCGGCCTCGTCCGGGGTCAGGGTGAGCGGCGGGGCCATGCGCAGCACGTTGCCGTGCAGGCCGCCCTTGCCGGCGAGCAGACCGGCCTTCCTGGTCTCCTCCATGAACCGTGCCGCGAGCGCGGGGGAGGGCTCGCGGGTCGCCGGGTCCACCAGCTCGACGGCGAACATCAGGCCCTTGCCCCGGACGTCGCCGACGATCGGCAGGCGCGGCGCGGCCTCACGGAGCCCGTCGATGATCAGGGTGCCGGTGCGGGCCGCGTTCGCCTGCAGGTCGTGGTCGAGCACGTAGTCGAGGGTCGCGGTGGCGGCGGCCATGGAGATCGGGTTGCCGCCGAAGGTGGCCAGGCCGACCGCGTGGAGGTTGTCCATCAGATCACCCCTGGCCACGACGCCGCCGACCGCGAACCCGTTGCCCAGGCCCTTGGCGAAGGTCATCATGTCGGGCGTGACACCGTGGTTCTGGATGCCGAAGAACGACGAGCCGGTGCGCCCCCAGCCGGTCTGCACCTCATCGGAGATGAACAGGACGCCCTGGGAGTCGAGGACCTCCTGGTAGGCGGCGAACAGCCCGTCGGGCGCCATGGTGAAGCCGCCGACGCCCTGGATCGGCTCGGCGATCAGCGCGGCCACGTCGCCCCCGACGGTGGTGGAGAGCACGTGGCGCAGGTCGTCCACGCAGGCCGCGATGTAGCCGGCGTCCGACAGCCCGCGGAACTGGGTGAGGTGCCGGTCGGCGCCGTGCAGGAAGTGCACGTTCAGCGGCGACAGCGAGTTGTTCTTCCAGGCGCGGTTGCCGGTCACGCCGACCGTGCCGAAGGAGCGGCCGTGGTAGCTCTGCCGCATGGCGAGCACCTGGTCGGACTTGCGCGCGTAGGTCGCCAGCAGCAGCGCGGTCTCGTTGGCCTCGGTGCCCGAGTTGACGAAGAAGACCTTGGCGTCCTTGATGCCGGACAGTTTGGCGATCCTCTCGGCGAGCTCGACCTGGCCGCGGAGCAGATAGACCGTGGAGGTGTGCACGACGCCGGTGGCCAGCTGCCGCTCGACGGCCTCGCGCACCTCGGGCACGTTGTACCCGATCATGTTGGTCAGGATGCCCGCGAAGAAGTCGAGGTAGCTCTTGCCCGACGCGTCGACGACCCGGTTGCCCTTGCCGCTGACGATCTCGATGGGGTCGTTGTAGTAGAGGGCCAACCAGTTGGGCATTACCGCACGGTGGCGCGCAAGAAGGTCCGACATACATTGAGTATCACTGTTCCGGACGACTGCTCCCACCGGCAACATGTCGGGATATTTCCATTAAACCCAGCAGAGTGTCAGAGTCACCCTCGGATTCCCCCGACGCCGCCGAGGGAGGACCCTGTACGGCTTGCGCCCCGCGACGGTTGGCGCAAGCCGTACAGGGGTTCGGGTGGAGCACCCCCCGGCTCCCCACCCGAGCATCGGCGATCAGCCGAACCGGTGAGCGCGAACCGCACCCTTCATGTCCACCTCCACCGGCTTGAGCGGCCCATACGCCCATGGTCACCCATATTTACCACTAAATCAATCTGAAATACATGAATTTTTGAGCACCCCCGGCGGCCGGGAGATCGTCTCAGCTCCCCGTCTCGACCGGCTCCGCCTCCGGGACGGCCTGAACCTTGGGGGCGGGCCGGAGCACCGTGAGAGCCAGCGCGACGGCGGCGAGGGTGAAGACGACGCCCACCCAGGAGCCGAACGACATGGCCGACAGGAACGCCTCCCTCGCGGCCCGCATCACCCCCGGGTCTCCCAGCTGGAACGCGCCGCCGATCGACGCCCGCGCGGCGGCCGGGGCGCTCGCCGGCATCGAGGAGGTGTAGACCCCGGCCAGCACGCTGCCGAGCACGGCGACGCTCAGCGCCATACCCACCTGCTGCACCGTGTCGTTCAGCGCCGACCCCACCCCGGCGTGCTCGGGCGGCACCGCGCCCATCAGGGTCGCGTAGATCGCGGGCCCGGCGAGACCACCGCCGACGCCCATCAGCATGAGGCCGCCGATCAGCATGCCGTACCCGCTGCCGGCGGTCATGAGGGCGAGCACGACGAAGCCGAGGGCCATCACCGTCATGCCGGCCGCGATCAGCGTGCGGTTGCTGACCCGCTGCCCCAGCCCGGCGCCGACCCCGTTGAAGAGCGCGGCGGCCACGGCGTACGGCAGCAGGGCCAGCCCGGCCTTCATCGGCCCGTAGCCCAGCACGAACTGGAGATACTGGGTGAGCATGAGCAGCAGCGCGCCCGTGCCGAACGACATGAGCACGACCGAGAACGACGATCCGCTGAAGTTGCGGTCGCGGAACAGTTCGAGCGGCAGCATCGGATGGGCCGCCCTCCGCTCCCAGAGCGTGAATCCGCCCAGTCCGAGTACGGCCACCCCGGCGGCGACCAGGACCGAGGGGGAGGACCAGCCCTCGCCGGGAGCGGAGATGACCACGAAGACCAGGGCGCTCATGCCCGCGGTGGAGAGCAGCACGCCAACCGGGTCGAGCCCCCGGGCCGGGCCTCGGGTCTCGGGCATCAACACCACCGCCGCCACGACGGCGACGAGCGTGATGGGCACGTTGAGCAGGAAGATCGAGCCCCACCAGTAGTGTTCGAGCAGGAAACCGCCGAGCGTGGGACCGGCGATCACACCGACCATGGCCACCGCGCTCCACGCGGCGATGGCCTTGCGGCGTTCGTCGTCGTCGAAGACGGTGATCAGGATGGACAGGGTGCTCGGCATCAGGATGGAACCGCCGACCCCCATCAGCGCGCGGGCTGCGATCAGGTGCCACGGCTCGGTGACCATGAGCGCGATCAGTGAGGCCCCGCCGAACAGCACCAGGCCGATGATCAGGAAACGCTTGCGGCCGTAACGGTCGGACAGGCTGCCCGCGGTGAGCAGCAGCCCGGCGAAGACCAGGATGTAGGCGTCAATGATCCACTGAATGTCCGAGGGGCTGGCCCCCAGGTCGGTCATCAGGGCCGGGATGGCCAGGTTCAGGACGGTGTTGTCCACCACGAGGACCATAAGACTGAGGCAGAGCACTCCGAGGACCCACCAGCGGCGGGGGTCGGGCTCTACTCGCACAGCGTTCGATTTCACTCGCACACTGTACGACAAACCTCGAACGACGTGCGAGGGGATTTATGCTTGAAGGGTGAAGCCACCCTTGACCTCGGTCTGGACTCGTGAGAGCCGTCCCGCCAAGAGTCCGACGCTGAGCCGGTCACAGATCGTGCGGGCCGCCGTGGAACTGCTCGACGCCGAGGGAATGGACGCCTTGAGCATGCGCCGCCTGGGCTCCAGGCTCGGCTCCGGGGCGACGAGCATCTACTGGCACGTGGCCAACAAGGACGAGCTGCTCGAACTCATCCTCGACGAGATCTTCGGTGAGGTCCCGCTGCCCGCCCCCGAGGTGATCGGCTGGCGGGACGCGGCCTCGGTGCTCGCCTACGGCCTGCGCACGACGCTCTTCGCTCATCCCTGGTCCACCACGCTCGTCGGCACCAGACCGGCCATCGGCCCCAACGCGATGCGCCTGTCGGGCCGGCTGCTGAACACGTTCACCGTGGCGGGATTCACCGGCCTGTCCCTGGACCACGCCTCGTCGGCGCTGATGGCCTACGTGCTGGGCACGACCGGTCCCGAGATCGCCTGGCGGAGCATCATGGCCGGTTCGGAGATGAACGACGAGGAGATGCTCGCCGCCATGAAGGTCGTTCTGGACCAGACCGCCGGCGACCATCCCGAGCTGGTCGCGCGCTACGCGGAATACGCCGACGTGGACGCGGAGGCCGTCCGCGCGCTCAACTTCGACTTCGGGCTGACCTGCCTCCTCGACGGCCTGGAGGCGCACCTGAGACGCCGGCACGCCCCGGGGCCCGTGGCAGCCGAGGACCCGGAGGACGCGAGATCAGGCGATACCGAGACGACGGCCGAACCATCGGCCGGGCGATAATCCACCCTAAAAGCCGCTCACCTGGAGATCTGACGCAACAGCCTGTAAGTTGTCTACTTTTCCACCTTACAACCTGATGGGATACGCTCGACGGGTGCTCCCTACCATCGCCGACGTCCTCGCCCTGGATACCGTCCGTCGAGGTAATCCCCGAGTGGTCGCGGGAGCCGACCGGCTGGACACCCGGGTGCGCTGGGTCCACGTCGGCGAGGTCACCGACATCGCCCACCTGTTGCGCGGCGGGGAACTGGTGCTCACCACCGGCATCGCACTCCCCGACGATCCGGACAGCCTGGCCGCCTACATCGCCGAACTCGCCGCCGTGGGAGCCTCCGGCCTGATCGTGGAGCTGGGCCGCAGGTTCATCGGGGAACTACCCCGCTCCGTGGTCAACGCCGCGGAGGAGCACGGCCTGCCCCTGGTCACACTGGCCCGCGAGACCCCCTTCGTGCAGATCACCGAGTCGGTGCACGCCCGGATCATCGACATCCAGCTGGGGGAGTTACGCGCCTCCGAGCAGCTCCACGAGGTCTTCACCGAACTGTCCGTCGAGGGCGCCTCCCCCGCCGAGGTGCTCAGCCAGGTCGCACGGCTGTCCGGCCGCCCGGTGCTGCTGGAGAACCTCGCCCATCAGGTGCTCGCCTGCGAGACGGCGGGACGTGACACCGGGGCGCTGCTGGCGAGCTGGGAGACACGCTCCCGCGCGGTGGCGCCCAGCCGGCGCACCGCCTACGACTCGGCCTCCGGCTGGCTGGTCACCACGGTCGGCGCGCGTGGCCAGGACTGGGGCCGGCTGATCCTGCTCTGCGACGGCACACCAGGGCCGCGCGACATCGTGCTCGCCGAACGCGCCGCCACCACCCTCGCCCTGGGGCGCCTTCTGGAGCGCCATCAGGAGTCGCTGGAGCGCCAGGCACACGGCACGATCATCGCCGGCATCCTGACCCACGCCTACGCCGACCCCGAGGAGGCCGCCGCCCGTGCCCGCGCGGTCGGCGTGCCGCTCACCGGCCGCAAGCTGATCAGCGTGGTACTGCGGCTGTCCGAGTCGGCCGAGAGCCCGCCGGAAGGCCAGGAGCACCTCGCGCGACTCGGCGAACTGGCCGATGCCGCGGCCGCCGCCTGCCGCGACGCCCGATTCCCCGCCCTGGTCGGCGCTCTGGATCAGAACCGCGTCGGCATCCTGCTCCCGCTGCCCCCGCGCACCTTCACCGAACCCACCCTGACCGCGCTCGCCGACCGCCTGCGCACAGCCTTCACCTCCCCGTTCGTCCTCGCCGCCGGCTCGGTGGTCGAGTCGATCCGCGACGTACGGCGGAGCTTTCTGGAGGCCGAGCAGGTCGCCGACGTGGCCGTCAGACAGCCCGACGGCCGCCCCTTCTACCGCCTCCCGGACCTGCGCCTGCGCGGCCTGCTGCACCTGCTGCGAGACGACGCCCGCCTGCAGACCTTCGCCGAACGCGAACTCAGCCCGCTGCTCGCCCACGACGCCCAGCGCGGCGGCGACCTGACCAGGATCCTGCGGATCTACCTGGCCGCCGGCCGCAACAAGGCCGTCGCCGCGCAGAAAGCCCACCTGTCCCGTCCGGCCTTCTACGACCGGCTCCGTAGACTAGAACGCGTTCTCGACACCGACCTGGACGATGTCGAGTCCTGTCTCTCCCTTCACGTCGCACTGCTGGCGCTGGAGTCCTTCCGGAGAGACAACCCCCGCACCTGAAAGGCCACCATGCCCGAGATCCTCGTTCCCGAGAGCGCCGACCTTGCCCGCATGGTCACCGCCGCCGGCGTCTTCGCCGTCCCCGTCGACGACGTACGGCTGTCGCCCGACGAACTGGACCCCGCCCAAGTCCTGGCCGGCTCACCACAGGTCTCCTCGGTGGAGCTGTGGTCCTCCCCCGACGGCTCGCAGAGCCGCGGCATCTGGGAGATCACTCCCGGCACCGTGACCGACGTCGAACGCGACGAAATCTTCGTGGTCCTGTCCGGCCGCGCCACCGTGGAGGTCGAAGGCGGCGTCAGCATAGATCTCGTCCCGGGATCGGTCTGCCTGCTCGCCGACGGAGCCAAGACCACCTGGATCGTCCACGAGACCCTTCGCAAGGTGTATCACTCCATGCCTTAGAGCCCCCTGGGACGGGGCGGCGCAAGCCGTACAGGACCCAGACTCCGTACGGCTTGCGCCCGTCTAACCAACCGTGTCCTCCGCGGGCGGCGGCCACACGCCCCCTGCCATCGACCTCTTGGCAGGAGGCGTGATCCGCCACGACCGAGACGACGCGTCCCCCTGACCGTAGCGTCGTCCCCTCACTCTCCGCAGCGGAACGGCGAGGGGCGACCCCACATTGAGCGGCGCATCCACTCCGACCGGAACGGCCAGCCGTGTCCCCCCGTAAAGGGATCGCGTGGGAAAGAATACTTTCTTTGCACGTTTAGCGTGTTTCACTCACCTTGACAGGTAGATCTCGGCACGATGGTGGCCCGGAGTATGGTCATCAACGGGGAGAGATAGACATGTCACGACGTCTCATCGTCGGGCTTTCAGTCGTAACACTCGCTGCCACAGCGATTCCAGCCCAGGCGGAGCGGGCCACCCTGACCTTCCCCGCCTCAGCGTTTCCCCTCGGTGAACGCGTGGCTCCGGTCAAGGACCAGCGCAGCGTGGCTCAAGGAGTAAGCCTCTTCAGTGTGCAACACGGTCGATCCACCCAGGGGTGGACCGTGACCGTGCTTATGCCCAACGGCCACGATGACGGTTCCCTGACCACCGCTCAGACGAAGGCCGGGGAGGTCGAGGCCGCCGGGTTCACCCCGAACGTCCAGAAAATCGTGCAGCCCGCCGCCGCGGACGCTCCCGCCGTGGAACGGTATGTGGTCCGCGTCGGGATGTGGACGTTCAAGCAGCGCGCCAAAGCCGACAAGGTGGTCAAGGAACTCAAGGCGTTCGACCTCCGGGCCAGGACCGACTACCTCGGTGACGACGGCCTGGAGACCACCGGCCCCTGGAGGATCCGGGTGCTGATGGTGGATCCGAAGGTCTTCCGGGGATCGTTCAAGACGAGCGTCGGACAGACCATCGCCAAGCGTGAGACCACCAGTTCGATGTCCAAGCTCACCGGCGCCATCGCCGGTGTCAACGGCGGCTTCTTCAACATCCACACGGTCAAGGAGATCAAGGGCGACCCGATGGGGATCTCCGTGGTGGGCGGCAGGCTGCTCAGCGAGGCGGTACCCGGCCGGAGCGGCCTGGTGGTCAACGGCCGCAAGATCCGGATCACGGAGCTGAAGTCGACCGTCACCGCGACCTCCTCCGACGGGACGAGGGCCGAGGTACAGGGCGTCAACCGAGCCCCCGCCGCCGACGAGCTCGTGCTCTACACCGAGGAGTTCGGCACCAAGACGGCGGCCGACGGCGGCACCGAGGTCGTGCTCAACGCCCAGGGAAGAGTCATCGCCACCCGCCGGGCCGGCGGTGCCGTCCCGCACGGCGCCTCGGTGCTCCACGGCAACGGCGTCATGGCCGACTGGCTGCTGGAGCACGCCGCGGAGAGCGCGACCGTGAGGCTGGACACCAAGGTCGTCGATCTGCGGACACGGCGAACCGTACCGCTCACCCCCGAGACATACGTCATGGGCGGCGGCGTGGGACTGGTCAACAACGGCCGGATCAGGATCACCGCGCTGGCCGACGGGCAGGCCTCGGTCAACATGATGCTCCGCCGGCACCCCCGGACGATGGCCGGCATCACCAAGTCCGGCGGCTTGATCCTGGCCACGGTGGACGGCCGCGTTCCGGGCGTCACCGTGGGCGCCTCGATGGTGGAGGCGGCCCAGCTGATGCGCTGGCTGGGCGCCAAGCAGGCCATCAACCTCGACGGCGGTGGCTCCAGTGCGATGGTGGTCGGCCACAAGGTCGTCAACCAGCCCTCGGACGGCGCCGAACGACCCGTGGGCGACGGCTTGTTCATCACCCCGTAAGGGAACCTGCTATTCCGGCGAATGCCCTGGTCCGCGATGGACCAGGGCATTTTGCTTATCGGGACGGATCATCGGGTCACGGCCGAGGGTCGCGGCCGCCCCAAGCCCGGCAGCGAAACGGCGGACACCCCCGAAACAATCCCCCCACCACACGCCCCTCCCGGGGGTCACCCCCCGCCGGGGAAACCCGCCCCTCCCCCAAGAAACCTCCCCCGGGAACGCGAAAAAGGGCCACCCC
>NZ_JBEXUG010000022.1:0-97874 GCF_040614315.1 Streptosporangium sp. NPDC006007
GGCTGCTCTCGTTGCACGGGATTGTCATCACAAGATCGCATCGACCTGACGCACATCATCCCAGCTCACGAAGCAAATGGCGGCTGCCGTACTAGGAGGCTGTGATGCCAGGAAAGGTGCTCCCCGCGCACGCGGGGATGGTCCCGACGACGCGACACCCCCACGCTACGACGCCCAGTGCTCCCCGCGCACGCGGGGATGGTCCCTTCATCTTCATGAACTACACGACCGGCGGGATGTGCTCCCCGCGCACGCGGGGATGGTCCCATCAGCTCGACGACGTCGCCGGGGGCGGTCAGGTGCTCCCCGCGCACGCGGGGATGGTCCAGCATCATGGGCTACCGTTTCATCATCCGAATCGCAGAGGACAAAGGGCCACGCGGCCGACCACCTTCCCAGGTGCACGGTCGCACGGCTCATTGTTCCGCTCCGGTCAGAGGTCCCCGTTGCGGACGCTCGCCAAGAAGTCGCTCCAAGCGACCAGGGAGAAGACCAGTGCCGGACCAGAAGGGTCCTTACTGTCACGGACGGCGACGAGGCCCGGCAGGTTCGTGGCCACCTCCACACAGTTGTCGTGAGCTCCGCTAAAGCTCGACTTACGGAACTCTGCGCCGGACAGATCAGGGGTCTTGTTCATGATCGCTCCTTGCCGCAGCGATGAGCGCCACGGATTCCTCGGGGGATAGCGCCATTTGACTGAGGCGCTCAAAACCCAGCGTAAGGTCACGCACCTGAGAGGAATCTTCCAGGTATGCCTCGCCAGCAGCTCCTCCGGTATAGGCGACATCCGGATCTCCCTCGTCGAAGGAGAACACCGAGAAGGAACCGTCCAGCCCCGCATGTGAGCCTACGGTCAGTGGGAGCACCCGGACCGTGACAGTGGGCCAACCAGACACCTGAATGAGGTCGTCGAGCTGTTCGATCATGATGCTGGCGCCCCCGATCGGGCGCCGAAGAGCGATCTCATCCATCAGCACATGGAGAGTCGACGCCGAACCCAGCAGCGTGACCTTCCGCTGCATTCGCGCAGATACACGCCGCCGCAACTCGGCTTCATCCAGGCCAGGCCGTCCACCACTGATGATCGCTTGGGCGTATCCCTCGGTTTGCAGTAATCCCGGGATAAGCAGCGGCTCCCACGTACGGATAACAGCAGCGTCGGCCTCCAGGCTTACATATGTCCCGGCTAGTACATCGCTGTAAGCAGCCCACCATCCTCGGTGGCCTATCTCACGGCCAAGCTGAATCAACATCGTCTTGGTGTCCGAGTCGGCACCGTACAGATCGCAAGCGTTGGCGACGTCGGAGGGGGTCACCTTGATCCGCGCGATCTCGATCCGGTTGAGCTTGGAGCGGCTCCAGCCGAGATGCTGGGCTGCCCGCTCAGGCGTCAAACCCGCTTCCTCCCGAAGCCGTCGCAGCTCCCGACCAAGGCGGCGATGCCGGATGGTTGGACTCTTCAGAACCATGACGTAAGTGTGGCTTCCTCTCTCAAAGAATTCCATGCGTGGCGCTTGCGCATGTGCGCAGCGCACACTCATGATGTGAGGTGCCCCCGAGAAAGGATGACCATGACAGCGAGGCCGACCATCGCGTCACTCCTCGCCCGTCTCAGGTTTCCACTCCTCCTGAGGCCGCACGACGGTACCCACTCCCTGCTCAGGACGCACGTAACCTTCACGAGCGAGTCGGACAAGAGCCTTGCGGACAGTGTTCCGCGCCAGGCCAAACTCTTCCTCCATCTGAATCAGGCTCGGTATCAGCCGCCGAGATGGGTACACGCCGGACTCGATGCGATCTCTGAGGACGGCGTAAAGCTGCCTCCACCGCGCCGTCCCCTCCTCCCAAACCCACTCCCCCTGATTGATCATAGGGAAGACCGTAAACAGCGAAGCTCTAGTTTGAAGAGTCACGACCGTCCACGCAAAGGACTGCTAGACCGTGAACGTGCAGGACACAGTAACCCCTTTGAGCTGCACAAACGCACCTGAAGATCAAATACTGCCGGGATAGAACGGCCTGCCCGAACGCTGCACACGCTCGGACAGGCCCCGATCAGGAAGTGTGGTTCCTGAACATGACCAACCCTAGTGCTCTGGTTCTGGACCGGAACGCTCCGATCCGGGACGGCTGTGGTTGTTTCGCCGCCGCCATACCTCTGCCGATGGGGTGCGCCCTGTGCGGGCATGCCCCCTACGCGCATGGCTGTCCCGGCTCCCTGGCCGATCACGACTACGTCCAGCCGTCCGGGGAACTGATGAACGCCCGCCTGGAGGCCCGCCGCCACGGCGGCCCAGCCCATCTGCCCCGCTTCAGGCCACCCACCGACGTCGCGCCCGGCGAGGTCGTCCCGCTGATTCCCGCCCAGCGCCGCCCCGAGCCCGCCGCCGCTCCGGAGATTCCCCGGCAGGCTCCGCCCGCCGTACCTCCTACCCGGCCGCCGCTGCCCAAACGGACACCCCGAGCCCTCCCCCGGCCCGGCAGACCGCCGGCGGCCACCAGACCCACCCGGCCGCAGCGACGGCCAGCACCCGGCACCCGCACGAGCGCCCCGCACCCCGGCGCGACCAGAGCCGCCCCGACGGCGCCCCGACGACTTTCCTCCCACCTCATAAAGCGGACCCGCCCGACGGTTGCATCGTCGGAGCGGGTCCATAACCGGACATCGGAGGTCCGATTCATGCAGAATGGTAGCCCCCCACCCGCCGCAGGCGCGATCCCCGGCTGGCGGTTGATCATCAGTGACAGAGGCCGGTTCTGGGCCTTCCGTCAGACCCGGTTCCCCATCGAGGCGATGCGCGCCGGAGCCAATTCGGAGCTGGACGCCGACACCCTCGCCGAGATCGAGGCGGCCGTGAAGCGGCAGGAAGAGATCGCCGAGCAGGTGGCCTCATGATCGGGCGGCGCGCGAGACGTGCGCCGGGTCGGCATCTCATCGGGCAACCCGCCACGACGGTGCATCGCCGCCTGTGGGACGGGCCGGCCCGCGCCGAAGCCGAACGGCTCGCCCGCACCTGGCCGAGCTGGATCGTGTTGTACGGCGTCGGCAGCCGCCGCTTCTACGCCCTGGCCGCCTGGCCGGTCTCCGAACCGCTGATGATCGAGGCCGCCGACGCCGAGGACCTGGAGAGGCGGATGTACGAGGCGGTCATGGCTGTGACCGTCCGCCGCGAGACCCCCCTCACCATCCCGGCCGCGTCGGTGCCCCCGACCGCCCCGGCCGTTTCGGCACCCCCGATACCCCCGGCACCCTTGGCGTCCCCGCCTCCCCCGAACAGGCGCGGCGGCGTCCCTTCCCCGGCAGCCGCCGCCGCGCCACACCACCCCCGCCACCCCTACCGGGACGCGGCATAGACCGGCGCGACGGCGGGCGAATGCCGTCCCCGCCGTCGCGCCCCTGAACGTGCGGCCCGGGCAGGAGGGGGCCCGGCCGCACACCGACGTGGTCCCCCTCGCAGGAGGAGGGACTACCCGCGCCGGCCGGACCACACCCCCCGTCCGGCCGGCGCACCCCCCGAACGCCCGGCCGGACCGCCTCCTGGCCGGGCATCCCCCCGCCCGGCTATCCGTCGTCAGGAGATCCGTACTGGACACTCCGTCGGCCGCGGCACGCCCGAACTCCCGACCGCCGCACTCGCCATACACGCCATACACGCCATACACGCCGAGATCCTCGACCGCTTCCGCCAGTAGTCCCCCGACCCCCACCAGGAGAGATTCCCCCATGAGAGGCATCAAGATTTTCGGTGGCGACGGCGCCACCCTCATCCCCACTCCCCCGCCCCGGTTCGAGCCGCTACTCACCCCCGCCGAGGTCGCCCTGATGTTCCGCGTCGACCCCAAGACCGTCAACCGCTGGGCCCTGGCGGGCAAGCTGGCGTCCGTCCGCACCCTCGGCGGCCACCGCCGCTACCGCAAGAACGAAGTCCTCGCACTCCTGGCAGACAGCACCCAGAAACGCGACGAGTAGCAACAAGCCCCCCCCCCCGAGGCGGCCCCTCCAACCCCGGACGGCTCGTGACGACGCGCTCCGCGAACCGTCCGGACACCACGGGCCGTCCGAGCACCACCCCCTGTCTGAGCGGTTCCCGCTCACGCAGTCCAGGTCGCGGTCGTGCTCCCCGCCTCTCCGCGCACGCGGGGGGTGGTCCACAGGGACGCCCCGAGGGATCCGTCGGTTACCCGAGGGTGGCCGTCCACCAGCCGCGCCGCAGATGGACCGTCCCGCCCAGGGGTGATCCGTACCGTGGCGCCGTAGACGGGCAGGCCGCCGTACTGGAGTCAGTAGGCGCGGGCTGCGTCGAGCACGTCCCGCAACAGGCGTGGACTACTCTGCTGTGGGACGTGGAGACAACAAATCCGGTGGCGCCCGAAATGTCCGATCCTTCGAAAGTGCTCGAATTTCGAGCTCACCGCCGACAACGCCGCAGGTCAAGCAGAGTGCTCCCCGCGCACGCGGGGATGGTCCCCTTCACGTCGACCGTGCGCACTTGTTCCCCTAGTGCTCCCCGCGCACGCGGGGATGGTCCCGAAGGCCGGGCCTGGGCCGACCAGGAGAACTGGTGCTCCCCGCGCACGCGGGGATGGTCCCGCCCCCCTCCACGGAACCGACTTCATCGTGCAGTGCTCCCCGCGCACGCGGGGATGGTCCCCGGATCCCAACGCCGACAACCGCCCGCGAGATGTGCTCCCCGCGCACGCGGGGATGGTCCGCCACCGAATGGGCGATCCGGGACCGCTCGATGGTGCTCCCCGCGCACGCGGGGATGGTCCCGGCCACGATGTCGCGGCTGCACCAGACGCACAGTGCTCCCCGCGCACGCGGGGATGGTCCCAAACCTGACACGAACGGGACGATCACCTTTGAGTGCTCCCCGCGCACGCGGGGATGGTCCCACGGGCCGGACATCGCCTCTCACTCCTCCAGGGTGCTCCCCGCGCACGCGGGGATGGTCCCGGCCACCACCACACGGACGGTGCGGCATGAGCGTGCTCCCCGCGCACGCGGGGATGGTCCCGGTAGCAGGCATCTGGCCACGTGTAAACCCCCGTGCTCCCCGCGCACGCGGGGATGGTCCCTGCCGGTGGCGATCGTGCTCGCCCAGTTCCCCGTGCTCCCCGCGCACGCGGGGATGGTCCACGGCCGGGGCCCCGCGGACGCCGCCGATCGTGTGCTCCCCGCGCACGCGGGGATGGTCCCACGGCCCGCGTGGTGCGAAACGTCCTCACCGGGTGCTCCCCGCGCACGCGGGGATGGTCCCGCGCGCAGGGCGGGGCCGTTCACCCTGTAACGGTGCTCCCCGCGCACGCGGGGATGGTCCCTGACCGTGCCGCCGCTGAAGTCGCCAGCGAGAGTGCTCCCCGCGCACGCGGGGATGGTCCCGCGACGAGGCCCCAGAGGGTGCCGTCGTCGGCGTGCTCCCCGCGCACGCGGGGATGGTCCCACGAAGCTCGCCCGACGCCCCTCGACGCCCGGGTGCTCCCCGCGCACGCGGGGATGGTCCCGGGACCACCCCCGGAAATCAGAGTTGGTACGCGTGCTCCCCGCGCACGCGGGGATGGTCCCCGCCGCGGCGAGTGGGTGCGGGTCGTCCGCCAGTGCTCCCCGCGCACGCGGGGATGGTCCCCAGGGCGCATTGGCGTCGTTCGCGGCCGACGGGTGCTCCCCGCGCACGCGGGGATGGTCCCGCGGGGAGGACGGCCAGCTCCCCCAGTGCGGCGTGCTCCCCGCGCACGCGGGGATGGTCCTAGACGTTGGTCACGTTCGCGCCGCTGATGTTTGTGCTCCCCGCGCACGCGGGGATGGTCCCGACTACGGCCAGCCGCTCGGCAGCTCGGCGGGGTGCTCCCCGCGCACGCGGGGATGGTCCCGGCTCCTCCATCACCGGCATGCCGTCGCACTCGTGCTCCCCGCGCACGCGGGGATGGTCCCTCGGAGGCGAAGAAGGTCCACATGCCGGTCGCGTGCTCCCCGCGCACGCGGGGATGGTCCCGGCTCAAGAACAGACGCGACGCGCGCTTCATCGTGCTCCCCGCGCACGCGGGGATGGTCCCTCGGACCCGACCAAGCGCAATCCCGCGCGCGCGTGCTCCCCGCGCACGCGGGGATGGTCCCAACTCCCCCGGCAACTCGTCGGGCGACTCGCCGTGCTCCCCGCGCACGCGGGGATGGTCCCAGGGACACTGCCTCGTTCTTCGACGAGCGGTAGTGCTCCCCGCGCACGCGGGGATGGTCCCGTCCACAACCGCGGGCGGCACGGCCGGCCGCGGGCCACCGTAGAGCAGCTGCGGGCCAGTGCTCCCCGCGCACGCGGGGATGGTCCTCACGACCGCCACGCAGTATCTCGGCCCCTTCGGTGCTCCCCGCGCACGCGGGGATGGTCCCGTGCGGGTGCCGGCGAACGCCACCATCTGGTTGTGCTCCCCGCGCACGCGGGGATGGTCCGATCAGCAGGGTGCCCACGATGCCGCCCATGCCGTGCTCCCCGCGCACGCGGGGATGGTCCTGAGCCGCTCAGTGTTGTCGGCCTGCCCCATCTGTGCTCCCCGCGCACGCGGGGATGGTCCGATCAGCAGGGTGCCCACGATGCCGCCCATGCCGTGCTCCCCGCGCACGCGGGGATGGTCCCATGGTCGACCCCACCTTCGGTCTCGCGGTCCCGTGCTCCCCGCGCACGCGGGGATGGTCCCGCCTGCTCTAGGCGGTTGTCCTCCTGGGCGAAGTGCTCCCCGCGCACGCGGGGATGGTCCCCCCTGACCATCCGAACGCGGTAGCGGTGAGCCGTGCTCCCCGCGCACGCGGGGATGGTCCCTGCAGCTTCGCCAGCTTCGCGGACTCCGGTACCGTGCTCCCCGCGCACGCGGGGATGGTCCCGCCCGGGCCAGGGTCCGTACGCCGATCGCGCGGTGCTCCCCGCGCACGCGGGGATGGTCCCTCCTGGTCGAAAAATTCCCACATGCTGGTCGCGTGCTCCCCGCGCACGCGGGGATGGTCCCCGGCCCAGCTCCGCGTCCTCCGCTGTGCTCCCGTGCTCCCCGCGCACGCGGGGATGGTCCCTGTTGCCGGTACTTCGTGCAACAGTTGCCGGTGTGCTCCCCGCGCACGCGGGGATGGTCCCCTCCCGCGCGAATGGTGAACTCGACTGGCCACGTGCTCCCCGCGCACGCGGGGATGGTCCCCCTGATCGTCAAGCCGGGGCACGTTCGGCGCGGTGCTCCCCGCGCACGCGGGGATGGTCCCCTTCCGTTGCTGGAGCGGGCCGAGCGGATGGTGTGCTCCCCGCGCACGCGGGGATGGTCCCCCGCTCCACCCGGCACCTCAAGCCAAACCCACGTGCTCCCCGCGCACGCGGGGATGGTCCCTCATCCCCCCGGACGGGACCGTCGACCGGCTCGTGCTCCCCGCGCACGCGGGGATGGTCCCTGGATACGCACCCGCTGTCGGAGCAGCTCCACCGTGCTCCCCGCGCACGCGGGGATGGTCCCTGTCCGACGCCGAGAAGGAGTTGGCCAAGGACGTGCTCCCCGCGCACGCGGGGATGGTCCCGGCTGGTGATACGCCTGAAGTAGACGTCGGCCGTGCTCCCCGCGCACGCGGGGATGGTCCCCGGGGCCTGGCCTACGCCGGGATGCTCGGCGTGTGCTCCCCGCGCACGCGGGGATGGTCCCTCGACGGCTGCTCAGCGTGGACCCGTGTTTGAGTGCTCCCCGCGCACGCGGGGATGGTCCCGTACCCGGGTTTCGTGAAGTAGCTCTTCGCCTGTGCTCCCCGCGCACGCGGGGATGGCCCCAACGGGGGCACGCCCGGATACACCCCACGGTGCTGGTGGAGTGGCCGCCGAGCGGCGAGGCCCGTCAGTAGGCGATGACCATCCGGACGCCGGGCTTGTTGATGACGTACCCGCCGCCGATCTTGCCATCCGGCATCCCCGCAGGGTGGAGCGTGATGGTGGGCCGGGCGCCCCGGGCCTTGTCCCATAGGCGGATCTGGTCGCACATGCGGTCGGCGAGGTGCCGGCCGGCCGGGCCGTGGCCGGTGGCGCCGAGCTCGAAGCGGACGGAGCCTTCGATCTCGCGGCGGGTCAGGGTGAGGTAGGCGAGGGAGTCGCCTTCGGCCAAGGCGGGGCTGCGGCTGGGGATGGCGGGCTTGCATCGGCCGTTGTCGACGGCGGCGCGGTCGGCGGCGATGCGGCAGGTGGCCGGGTCTGTGGCGGTCAGCCGGAGCCAGACGCCGTCGAAGGACTCGTCACCGCGGATGGTCACGCCGGAGGCGACCTGGGTCCTCGGCTGGTCGAGGGTGCCGTGCAGGGCGGCGGGATCGATGGGCTGGTCGGCGTCGAAGTGCAAGGTGACCAGCCCATCGGCGTCGATGGCGGCGGTGCGTTCGCCATCCTGGCCGAGCATCGGGACGAAGCCGCACAGCTCGACCACGTCGGAGACCATCTTGCCGGCCTGGCGGTCGAGGCCGAGGCAGCGGGCCTGGCCACGCCAGCTGAGCGGGACGACGAGGCGAGCGCCGGGCTCCAGCTGGTCCCACCAGGCGGCGGGGATGTCCCAGGCGCCGACGGTGACGATCATCCGGGCGGGGTGACCGTGTTCGGGAGCACCGAGGGCGCCGTCGCGGGTCAGCACGGTGACGGCGGTGTTGCCGGTGGCCTCCAGCGTCTTGCGGGCGTGCGCGGTCACGTCCTGGTCGATGTCGATGGTGACGACCTTGCCGCCCGGACCGACCAGGCGGGCCAGCAGGGCTGCGTTGTAGCCGGTGCCCGCGCCGATCTCCACGACGGTGTCGCCTGGCTGGGCCCGCAGCCACACCAGCATGTCGGCGACCAGCGACGGCACCGAGGCACAGCTGAGCGGCAGACCGCCGGCCGGGTTGGGCTTGATGGTGACGCTCTGGTCGGCGTACGCCTGCTCGGCGGTGACGTCGGGCACGAACTCGTGCCGGGGAACCGTCCGCAAGGCGTCCTCGACCTCCGCCGTGAGCGGGTGGGTCGCCGCGATGGTGTCGACCATGCGGTTCCGCAGCGTCTTCGGCGAGGGAGGGGTGGCGGTGCTCATCGGGTGGTGTCCTTCCGTGGCGAGGCGGTTCGCGGTCAGCCGGCCAGAAGCAGGCAGGCGTCCCAACGAGAGGCGGGCGGGGTGGTCACAGAAGTGGTGTGCTGGGCGAGCCGGAGCCCGGCCGTGCCTTCCAGCAGCCCGGCGTTCTCCGGCTGGCCACCGTCGTGCAGGTAGCGGTCCATCAGTGCCCGCAGCCGGGGCAGCCGGCAGGTGAGGCGGTCATCACGGGCGTCGGCGGCGACCCGCCAGGTGGTCAGCAGAAGGCCGGCCCAGCCGTGACACAGCGTGGCGTCGGTGAGGTCGAACATCTGGGCCGGATCGCTGACACACCCGGCCAGGGCGTCTTCGGCGAGCTGCTGGCGGGCGGAGTCGTCGAGGGCGAGGCCGGCGAGTTGCTGGGCTCGGGCCTGGCCGGGGGTGCCGTAGCACCAGGACGGCCGCTGCGGGCCGCGCTGACTGACCGCACCGGCCTTCCACTCGGCCCGTGAGAGTGTACCCGGCCACCAGGATCGCGTCCCGCCGCCCCGGCGCCGCTGATCCAGCCAGGTGCAGATCCAGGCGATCGTGTCGGCCTGGCCGGGCACGCTGATGCCGTGTCTCATCGCGGTCGACAGTAGCGCCAGGGGCCCGCAAATGCCGTGGGCCAGGCCGAGGTTGGCGTGCCCGCCGGGCCAGTGCCTGCTGAGAAGGTCGGCCGGGCCACCTGCGCACCACCATCCGGGCAGCGGAGCGCAGTCCACGGTGACCGGTTCGGTGAGGCGGATCAGGTAGGCAAGGATGTCCCGCAGCAGGGAGGTGTCACCGTGGCGGGCCAGTTGATAGGCGCCGAGGCCGGTCAGCCCGCTGATTAGGTCCCACTCCCGCAGCTCGGGCAGTTGTTCGGCGTCGATGCGGGCGTGGGCGCGTTCCAGGCGGGTGCGGGTGACGTGGTCGACGTGCGGGTCGAGGGCGGCCAAGGCCCGCCCGTAGGAGGGGTGCTGGGCCGCGTTGAGGACGAACGCGACGGCCGGGGCGCCTCGGAACAGGCAGTCGTCGGGCAGCGCGGTGACCGGTCGGCGGGTCATCGCCGCTGCCCACCGATGGGCGTCCGCCCAGGGGATGGTGCCGGAGCGGGCGTACTCGATGTGCTCCAGCGCCGTTCCGGGAGCGCCGTCGGCCATGGCCTGACCCCATCCGGGCTCCGGCTCGGCCGCCGGCGGCTGCTGTGCCGGGTTCACCGCCCGCCGCCGATCGCGGCATGGCGGGCGCGGGCGGCCTGCCGGGCCAGGTGGCGGCAGATCTTCTCACCGTTCGGGGCGAGGCCGACGGCCCGGTTGTGGTGCATGTGCAGCAGAGACTCCAGCACGGCGTCCGTATCGGCGTCGGCGGGTAGGGTCCGCCGGTAGGCGGCCAGGGCCTTCGCGCGGTCCTGCCAAGCAGCGGCGACCTCGGCCGTCCAGCCCGGCAGGTCGGTGTGCGAGCCGAACCGAACCAGCGGGACGACCTGATCGGCGACGGCCCGGTCCGCCATGGCCGGTGCGACGGGCCGGGTAGCCAGCCAGTCCGTGCCGGTGCCGGGTGAGAGGAAGGCTTCGGTGATGTGCACCATGTTGAGCGCGGCCAGCGCGCTCGGGTGGACGGCGGACGGCGGCAGGTTCCGCAGTTGGACGATCACCAAGCGGGAGTCGGCTGCGAACACCTTCTCGGCGGCCTCCAGTGCCCGGCCGGTGCCGTAGCGGCCGATCTCCGGAGCATACGTGTCGAAGGCCAGGCCACCGGCCAGGCCGCCGTCCCTCAGATGCTGGGCCCATCGGCCGACCACTTCCGCGGCCTCGGCGTGCCCACCGTCCATGACGCGCAGTCGCAGGCGAAGGTGGTCGCTCTCGTTCGGACTGCGGTAGCGGACGAACCAGCACGGCGGCTGGTCGAGGGAGGCGAGGAGCTGGGGCAGGTGGACGGTGATGATTTCGGTGAACCGCTCCGGGTGGGAGGAGATCTTCGCGTTCAACCAGCGGCCGGCCGGGATGCCAGGCAAGATGCCGTGGGTGCGGGTATCGATCCTCGGCAACGGCCCGGCCAGCGGCGACGGGGCACCGGGCCCCGGGCGCGCGAGCGGGAGGGCGATCTCGTGCGCGTGCCCGTCCAGCCAGCCGAAGTCCTCGGCGGCGGCCGTCTCGGTGAGAAAGGCTTGCCCGGCCTGCTGGAGGTGGGCGGCGAGAATGGCAGCGTGCAGCGGCTCGTCCAAGGTGAGCCGCAGAGTGCGGTCGTCGTCGCGTAGTTCCACCACACCAGGACACTGCCAGCGACGCCGCCACCCGGTCAGGTCGGTCAGGTCGGCCGGGGTGAGGAGCCAGCGGGCCGGGGCCAGGATGGTGCGGCCGTAGCGGACGCGGGGCAAGTAGGGCAGGGCTCGGGCGTGCGGGCCCCAGTCGAAGCCGGTCCAGGACGGAGAGAAGGCCCGTGTGAGGTGGGCGAGGAACCGGGCGATCGGCGGCGCCTGCTTGTCCAGTGCCAGCGCGTGAAACACCTGAGGCTCGACGATCCGACGCCGGGACATGCTGACCAGGTATAGGCGGTCGCGGGTCGCGGTGACCGCGAGGTCGTCCACCGCGATGACCTCCGCCCCGTCGTCCGTAGGCCGGTGCTCGCCGAGCGCGATGACGTGCGGCAGGTAGGCGGGGATACGGGTGACGTTCTCCGAATGCGGATACAGCGGGGGGAAGGACAACTGCGCGGCCAGGGCCCCTTCGATCAGGGTGGGCACTCCCCGGTAGACCTCGGCGAGGCCGGCGCCGGTGGCGGTGACGGAGAAGCGTGAGGTCAGCGTTCCGGCGGCGCGGGCCGGGGCCACCGTGAGACTGTACTCACCGCAGCGGAGCGCGTCGCGGCCGGTGGCGTGGACACGGGCGGAGATCTCGACGTGCGGCGCGATGTGCCGGGCGTCGAAGGTCTGGGCACCGGCCAGGGTGTCGATCGTCTCGTCGGTGAGAGCGATCTCCCGGCTACCGTCGGCGAGCGCCTGCCAGGCCAGGGCGAGCAGCCGCTCGTCGCGCTCGTTCGGTCCCCGCGTGGGCGGCGTCATCGTGCTGCCGGGGTACTCGGCCGGGTAGCCGAGTCCGGTGGCGGGGTCGAGGAGTTCGGGGAGCGGGACCAGTGTTCCGGTGCTGTATCGCTCCCAGAACGCCGAGTGGTAGTTCCGCCAGACCTTGTCGCCGGTCGGCTGTCGGGTCAGCCGCAGCAGCGCGTCTGCGGCCCGCTCCAACTCCCCGAGCACGGCGCTGGGCAGCCGGGCGTCGCAGTCGAGGACCAGGTCCAGAGCCAGCGGCGTCCGCCCGTCCGTCGCCAGGTGGTGCATCTGCTTGCGGATTGCCTCGCGCTCGCCCGCCAGATCGCTGCCCGGATCGGCGTGGTTGTGCCGGTGCAGGTCGGCGTAGATCGCGGCGAGCTCCGCCAATACCGGCACGGCGGCTGGGAGCGTCGTGGCGCCGGCTTGTTGGAGCCGGCCGAGGAGGTGCGCGAGCGGGTCGGTGACGGTGAGCGGAGCACGGAGAGCGGTGATCAGGAATCCCCGCCGGACGAGTTCGGCCAGCAGGCCGGTGGCCTTGCCCCGCTCCACGCCGGCGGTCTGGGCGAGCTTGTCGGCCACGGCGGCGAACCGTACCGGGACGAATGCGGTGTCCTGCACGAAGCGGATCACGCTCGTGCGGCGGATGCTCACCCGGTTCGGGCCGCCCTGAGGGATCTGAAGACGGCCGCCGCGCTGGGTGGCGAGATTGTTGAATACCACGTCGAGGCGTTCCAGTAGGTCGCGGTCGGCCTCCAGGGTGCCGATGACGGCGGACAGCCACTCGCTGTCGACGCGGGCGACGAGCCGGTGCCCGGTGCCCCACCGGACGTCCGGGGTGGTTCCGGTGGCGGTGGGGGCGACTCCGGCGAACAGGCCGAACGGGGTGGGGCGTCCGGTGGCCCGCAGGAGGTATCGGGCGGTGGCGACGGCGGCCCGGCGGATCTGCTTGGGCTTTGTCGGTCGGCCGGCCGCGATGGCGTCGATACGCTCCGCCAGGCTGGTGCTGGCCTCGTGGATCGCGGCGGCGAAGTCCGCGCTGGACCAGACCTCCTCCAGCCAGGCGCGGCACGATGCCGCGTCGGCCGGGTCCGGCCACCGGTCGGGGACACCGGTCAGTGGGGTGGCGGCAGCCCGCAGGAGGGCCATACCGGAGTGCTGGTAGAGCGAGCGGGCGTTCATCCGTTCCTCCGCTGTGGGGACCCGAAGGGGGTGCTGGGGCCGGCGAGGCGAAGTCCCCGGCCCCAGCGGTGTTGCGGATCAGACGGCGCTGGCGCAGGAGGACGCGCAGGTCGGGGCGCACCCGTCCGAGGTGCCGCACGCCTTCGGCATGCGGTCGCCGCCGAACTCGGTGGTGACCGTCACGTCGAGGTCAAACGGGTCGGCCTCCACGGCCTCCGGCGTGAGCACGTTGGTGTTCGCCATGTCGGTACTCCTTCTGGTTCGATACGGATTCGGTGCCATTTCCCCGCTGTCGGGGGGAGCCGGAAGGGCGCGGCCAACCTCCGGTCGTCACTCCCCTGGGGCGGCGCGCAGACCACAGTGCCGACTCAGCGAAGATCAGATCCGCAGTGGGGTTGCGGGCCCGTATCCCCACTGCGGCCTGGTCTAGACCAGATAGGGCAGTACGTGGTCCGACCAGCGATCGGACCTCTTCGCGCGGGGATCAGCGAGGGGAAACGAAAAGCCGGTGGAGCCGAACCGCATTCGGTCTACCGCTCAGAGGTTCAGGCCGCCCTGCCGGCCGCAGCGAGAGCTGAGCGGACGTCGATCAAGTGCTCGCCCAGGCTTCGCGCGGCGGCGGACTTGGACGGCCGCAGCTTACGGTGCAGGTCGCCGACGCGCCGCAGGGTTTCGCGATGCTGGATGCGGGCGACCAAGTCGAGGGCGGCGTGTCCGTCCAGGCAGGCGGCCTCGACGTGTCCGGCACCGGAGTGTGCCTCGGCGCGAGCGATGTGGGCCATGCAGCGGTGCCGCAGCATCTCGGGCGCGAGCTTGTCGATCGCCCGGTCCAGGGACGGCAGGGCCTCCTCGTATTTGCCCAGCCTCAGCAGATCGCTGCCCTCGTAGGCGGACGCCTTGGACTCGTCAAACCAGGAGATTCCGCCCCACCGCTCGTCGTCCATCGGGCCGGTCAGCACGGTACGAGACTCCTCCAGTGAGGAGCGGAAGCCGTGCTCGTCACCGATGGAGGAGTACATCTCGGAGGCGACCGCGTGCGTCCAGGCCCGCATCCTGCCGGAGGCCCCGCGTTCAGCGGCGTCCACCGCGGCGAGCGCGTAATCCAGGCCGCCTTCGGGATCACCGCCGTAGGAAGTGCCGAAGGCCCGGCCGCCCAGCAGCAGCGCGCACAGCTCCGGGCTTTGGATCTCCTTGGCGACTTGGTAGCCAAGATCGCTGTAGGCGTCGGCCTGCTCCTGGTCGCCGAGGTCGATGGAGAGCAGGATCGCGGCGAGCGCGGCCATCTCGGCCATGTGCGCCAGCAGCGAGGTTCGCACATGGACCGGTTGGTTCTTCGGCCGGAGCGAGGCGACCATCTGGATCTGGTAATGCGCGACCGGCACCAGGCTTGAGGCGGGGAAGCTCTTGTAGGAGCGCCGGTAGGACGCTCCGATCGACCGCAGCTCGTCCACGACCGCCTCGTCGACGGTGCCGGGCTGACCGGCGTGGGCGTGGGCGTGGGCGTCAGGCGAGAATCCGGCGATGGCGGCGGTCAAACCGGCGAGCGAACCGAGAGTAAAGGTACGTCGAAGCACAGTCTCAGAGCTTTCCGCATCGGGCGCGGTCGCGCGGGGCAAAGGCGGGGATGCCGCTTGTGCCACCACAACCGCTCGGGGAAATCGAACGTCGAAAGCCAGGATGTGATCGATGGTCAGACCGAGCACCTAGGCGAGCCGTTCCGCCATGCTGACGCTGTCCAGCGAGATGATCCCGCGCTCCACCTGCCCGACCCACGACTCGGACCGCCCCACCTCGGCCCCAAGTTCGCCCTGGTATAAGCCTCTTCGCCGCCTCCCCTTCTCGATGCGCCGACCGATGATCTTGTCGATCTTCATCACAGGACACACCCCGAAGCCCATGATCGCTTCACTACAGGCCGCCACCGTACCTCGTGGGGGCCGGTTTATCGCCGGGAAAGGGCGCACTCGCCCGCGCCCCGGCGCTCGAATCCGGCGGGGCGGGCACCGGAGAAGCCCTCTTGGTGGTCACCGATGAGGGCTACGACCAAGACGGCGCCTTCCAGCCGGCACTGACCAAGCGCGGCATGCCCGTACATGGCCTGGGAGTACATCATGCGCGGATGCTCCCCCGCGCACGCGGGGATGATCCGATATCAGGCGATATCGTCTCATCACCCGAATCGCGGGGGACAAAGAGCCGAGCGGCCAACCAGCTTCTCAGGAACACGGCCGCCCGGCCCATTGTCCCGCTCCAGTCAGAAATCTCCGCTACGGACGCCTGCTAGGAAGTCGCTCCAGACGGCCGGGGAGAAGGTCAGCGCCGGGCCGGAGGGGTCCTTGCTGTCGCGGACGGCGACGAGGCCCGGCAGGTTCGTGGCCACCTCAACACAGTTGTTGTTGCCACCGCTGAGGCTGGACTTACGGAACTCGGCGCCGGACAGGTCAGGGAGATCATGCTTTGCTCCTCTTCACCGCTCCGAGGACTACAGCACGCCTTTCGCCCAGAGAAGCGCGGCGCCCGCCGCGGCGCCTCCCGCGATTACGGCCTGCGGCACTTTGACCCCAGACAGACAGGTCAGCACACCCGTCGCACACCCCACCAGGACGGCGAACAGCAGGAGCACGAACGCCTTCAACTCCAACACGGGGGACTCTTTGTCCATGGACACTCCAGTCGTAGGTCTGTTCCGAAGGGAACCATAAGGCATCATGACGTAGACTTACCACTTGCATGTTTCTTCTATTTGCCGCGTCCATGTTCATGGATACACATACAACAGAACACCCAAATCTATACAATTCAGACAAAAGGCATCTTTGACAATAGGGCTGACTATTGGAATAAGCACACCGGAGATAGCATTTACCCCCATAACAGAAAGGACGTGAAATACTCAAGGGAACAGGCATGATGGTGGAGTCGCTCCCTGCGCACGCAGGGATGGTCCCATGCAAGTGGCAAGACTCAACATGCTCCCCGCGTACGCGGGGATAATCCTGGGCGACATTCGTCGGCGCCCGGACCTCCTGCGGAAATCCGTCATTCCACAGGGCCGCCCGGCGCCGACGCCCCGCGCCCTCCTTCCCCATCGCCAAGCCCCGCCCGATCCCACACCGCCAGGCACTCCAAGGAACAACCAATGTCCGAAATATCCAATTTTTCAAAAGTGCTCAATTTCCGCACTTCTCACGGATAAACCTGCTGGTCAGCCAGAGTGCTCCCCGCGCACGCGGGGATGGTCCCGGGAAGTCAGGGTCCGGCAAAGATGATGATCTGTGCTCCCCGCGCACGCGGGGATGGTCCCCTCACGATCGCTCTGATCAATCTCAAGCCCGGGTGCTCCCCGCGCACGCGGGGATGGTCCTGTGGCTCGGCCTCTGCGTGGCAGCCCAGAGCCGTGCTCCCCGCGCACGCGGGGATGGTCCCCGGGCGAGGCAAGGATTCCAAAGCCCCCAGGGGTGCTCCCCGCGCACGCGGGGATGGTCCCGCTTATGGTCTGGCGGCCTGACGTAGGTCGCGGTGCTCCCCGCGCACGCGGGGATGGTCCCCGGTACCTGTGCGAAGACTGCTGGGGCCACGAGTGCTCCCCGCGCACGCGGGGATGGTCCCAAGGGGGTGTGGTGTGCAGCTCAGATACAACTGTGCTCCCCGCGCACGCGGGGATGGTCCCCCGGGCGCGCGTAAGCCGTTGTGGGACGCCGCGTGCTCCCCGCGCACGCGGGGATGGTCCCGACGTCCGGAACACCGGCTTCGCCAACTACCCGTGCTCCCCGCGCACGCGGGGATGGTCCCGGACGATCGCGGACAACTACGCGACCGCCACCGTGCTCCCCGCGCACGCGGGGATGGTCCCTCCTCGCCCTCCACGGAGTAGGGCCAGGGCCAGTGCTCCCCGCGCACGCGGGGATGGTCCCTGTCCTGGGTGTCGCGGTTCTGCCGTTGTTGCGTGCTCCCCGCGCACGCGGGGATGGTCCTCCCACGGACCTCCTGACGCCGCCGTCCACCAGGTGCTCCCCGCGCACGCGGGGATGGTCCCCCGCCTGTGGCGTCCCGAAGATCGTCGATCACGTGCTCCCCGCGCACGCGGGGATGGTCCCCACTTCGGTCCAGCCTGGTACCAGGCTGGACCGTGCTCCCCGCGCACGCGGGGATGGTCCCCGCACTCGGCACGGCCGGGCGCGGGCGTCCGTGTGCTCCCCGCGCACGCGGGGATGGTCCTCGCGCGGGGAATCGCTGCGCTTCACCAGCTGGGTGCTCCCCGCGCACGCGGGGATGGTCCAATCAGGCCACCGCCGACGGCGAGGATCCAGACGTGCTCCCCGCGCACGCGGGGATGGTCCCGGGGCCGGCTCGCGCCGGCCTCGGCTCCCCCCGTGCTCCCCGCGCACGCGGGGATGGTCCTACCGAAGGTATGATATGGATGGCCGCAGGCCAGTGCTCCCCGCGCACGCGGGGATGGTCCAGGCCCCCGGCGCTGGTGCGGCGGGCTGAGCCGTGCTCCCCGCGCACGCGGGGATGGTCCCCTCGCCTCCATCGTCGCCCGTGACACGGCGCTGTGCTCCCCGCGCACGCGGGGATGGTCCCCACACCGGGAGTAACCACCATGGCAGACCTGAGTGCTCCCCGCGCACGCGGGGATGGTCCCCATGATGCGTGCGCAGCCGTAGGCAGCCTGTCGTGCTCCCCGCGCACGCGGGGATGGTCCTACGGCGGCCACGCCTGGTCCGCTGATCCGCGGGTGCTCCCCGCGCACGCGGGGATGGTCCTGGACAGAGCCGGGTCAGGGGCCGGGCCGCTTCCTGCTCCCCGCGCACGCGGGGATGGTCCCCTACGGGGGGTTTGGAGCGTCGCTCCAGGCCCGTGCTCCCCGCGCACGCAGGGATGGTCCGAGAGCAGGCGGCCCGCAAAGCGGGCCACCACAGTGCTCCCCGCGCACGCGGGGATGGTCCCCAACGCGCTTCGGGAAAAGCTGAAGACTTCTGCTGCTCCCCGCGCACGCGGGGATGGTCCCCGGGGTTCGTGGAGGAGCTTGTGATAGATGGGCTGCTCCCCGCGCACGCGGGGATGGTCCCGACAAGATGGAGCCTCGGAACATGGTCTGTCCCTGCTCCCCGCGCACGCGGGGATGGCCCTATTTGTCCCGACGTATATATAGGGGCTCATTTCTGCTCCCCGCGTGCGCGGGGGTGGTTCTGGCTATGGACGGCCGACGACGAGCCGTAGTGAGCCCGCGAATTCGGGCTGGTGGCGCAGGTGGCCGTATCGGCTGTCCCAGGCACCGCTGTCGAGGTCGCGGCTCAGTCGGTGGACGGCGCGGCTTTCGGCTGCGTCGCCGATGAAACCCCAGGCCGACTGGGACGCGCGGACGCGGGGGTCGAGGAGGTGTTCGGGGCGCGCGTAGTAGGCCTCGGCGAAGCCGTCGGCGCAGTCGATCGGGATCGGGACCGGCAGGACGTCGGCGGTGGTGCCGATGAGGGAGGCGATCACGCCGATCGGCGGGAGGCGGCGGCGCTCGGCGGCGATGAGGTCGGGGGCGTACTCGGCGAGCCAGAACCGGCCGAGGGCGTCGCCGTCGAAGGTCAGGACGACGACCGGACCGCGGCTGACGCGGCGCAGTTCCCGCAGGCCCCGCTCGGCGTCGGCCCACTGGTGGACGGTGATGGTGGCCATGGCCGCGTCGAAGCTGTCGTCGTCGAAGGGAAGACGTTCGGCGGTGGCGTCGAGCGCGGGGGCCAGGTGGCGAGGGCGCTGGGCCCGCATCGCGGCGGACGGTTCGACCGCCACCACGTGACGGTCGCACGGTTCGTAGGAGCCCGCGCCCGCGCCCACGTTGACGACGGTGCGTGCCGGGCCGAGGGCGGCGTGGACATGGGCGGCGATGCGAGGGTCGGTACGGCGCCGAGTGGCGTATCCGTGACCGTGACGCTCGTAGTCGACGTCGCCTGCGGGGGTGGCCAAGAGGTCTCTCCGTTCGCCGTCGGCTCACTTATGCTGCACTAAATACCGCTTTTTTATGACTTATACCTTTCATTCTTACCGCGTCTGTCCGTGCGGGCGGGCGAGAAAACGCGGGAAAACCCTTCGCCCAAGCCGTAGGGTCTCGTTGTGGCAGGTAAACCCGGCGGCCGGGAGCCTCTCGGGCCGGTCCGGCGGGGTTTCGGCACGGGGCGTTCCGCCATTCTCCCCGCCCGCTTTCTGCCCGGCACTTCTCGCGCATCCCCGCCCCGGGGACGTTCGCCACGGTGGCGCGCCCGGGAAACAGACGGCGACACTCGTTTCAAGAACAAGAATCCTCTATAACCTACAAGTATAGTAGGTAAGTATGCCACGTTCACCATCGGTCGCCATCGTGGGGGGTGGCGCGAGCGGCGCCCTGGCCGCGATCCACCTTCTCCGGCACGCGCGGGCCCGCGCGACGCCGATGGAGGTCATCCTGATCGACCGGGACGGCCGGCACGCCCTCGGCCAGGCGTACTCGACCACCGATCCGCACCACCTGCTCAACACCACCGCCGACAAGATGAGCGCTCTGGACGGCGACCACGGACACCTGGTGCGCTGGGCCCGCGACCACGGCCTGGAGGTGGACGGCTCCGACTATCTGCCGAGACCCCTCTACGGGCGTTACCTGCGCGAGGTGCTGGCCGCCGCGGAGCGGCCCCCCGCCCAGGTGCTGCGGCGGGTGACCGGTACGGTCACCGCCTTGGACCACCGTCACGGCGTGAGCGTCCGGTTGGGCGACGGCCGGCGCGTCGACGCCGACGCGATCGTGCTGGCCCTGGGCAACCGCCCCCCGGCCGCCCTGCCGCGGGTCGTGGCGGGCGCCGGCTCGCGGTACGTCGCCGATCCGTGGAGGACGGACGCGCTCACCCGGATCTGCGACGGCGCACCGGTGCTGGTGCTGGGCACCGGGCTGACGATGGTGGACGTGGCGGTCACCGTGTCCCGGACGCACCCGGACGCGGTCGTGTACGCGCTGTCGCGGCACGCTCTGCTGCCCCGGCCGCATCCGCATCCCCTGCCGCTCCCGGTCCCGACGCCGATCCCTCCCGGGCCGTTGAAGGTCGCCGACCTGCTGCGCGCCGTACGGCTGGCGGTGAGGAGCAGGGGAGGTGACTGGCACGGCGTGGTGGACGGCCTGCGGCCACAGGCCCAGGCCCTGTGGGCGCGGCTCACCCCGGACGAGCGACGGCGGTTCCTGCGGCTGGTCGCCCGCTACTGGGAGGTTCACCGGCACCGGATCCCGCCCGCGACGGCCGCCCGCGTCGCCGACCTGCGAGCCTCCGGCCGCCTCCGCGTCCTGCGCGGCAGCCTGGTTCAGGCCGCGACCGTCGCCCCTGATCGCCTGCGCCTCGGCGTGGAGGTCGAGGGCGTCGCCCGGGAACTCGACGTCGGCTGGCTGGTCAACGCCACGGGCCCCGGATCCCGCACCGTCGACGACCCTCTCCTCTCCGGCCTCGTCGCCGCCGGTACGGCCCGGCCGGACGCGGTACGGCTCGGCCTGGACGTGGACCCCCGCGGCGCGCTCCTGGACGCGGACGGCCACCCGAACGCGAGGATCTTCGCGCTGGGCCCCCTGTTGCGCGGAAGCCTGTATGAGACGACCGCCGTCCCGGAGATCCGCGCCCAGGCCGCGGCCCTCGCACCGCGCCTCGTCGAGGCGGCCACCTCCCCCGTTCTCGTCTCTCGCCCCTCGCCGTGACGCTCACCGGGGTACGACCTCACCGGGTCACGCGCCGCTCATCGGCCCGGCGAGGCCCATGAGCGGGGGCCGCGCGCGACGTCCGCTGCCACGGACCGCACAGCACGGCACCCATGCGAGTGCGAGCCGTACGCAATACCCGTGAACACAGGCCGCGTGGAGAACCTCCTCCGTCTCCACCTGCTCAAGGGCGTTTGGCGCACGGTCGGGCCTTGATGATGCTGGAAATCCGAATTCGAGAGCCCATGCCGGATCCATCCGGGATACGGCATAACAATATCCACGCACTTTTCGGGTTGTTCCGGGATATCCCGGGGTGGCGTGGACGGCTCGGAGACTGGTGGTTAAGCGAGCGACGTACAAACATGTAGGCAGATCACCCACCAAAAGTGATCTCTGTCCGGGCCAACGAACCTCAATTCAGGAAAAGGGGTTTCAATGACGCAAAGTTCCTCCCGAAACAGCCGCCGGGGCGGCCGGAGCTCCGTGGCCGTCACGTCGATCGCGACCACCGGGCGGTCGCCGGCCCCGCGGCCACTCACCCGGTGGACCACGCTGGTGCTGATCGTGGTGGTCGTCTTCGTCTACCTGCTGATCCAGCGGGGCTACCCCCTGCCGGAGGCGGCCAACGGGGTGCTGGTCGTGGGCCTGGCCGCCGCCGAGATCGCCCGTCGTCTCGCCTTCACCAGGTGACGGCCGGTCGGCGCTGAATCAGACGAGACGATCATGACCAGTGAGTCAGAGCGGTTTTTACACGATCTGGCTGGTCTGCGGCCTCAAGGTGTCCAGGGCCGGGAGGCCCTGGACATCCTGGTGGAGCGGACCGGCCTGCTGAGGGAGACCATCGAGCGGGTCTGGGCGCGGGAGTTGCTCTCCTGGGAGGTGACCGCCGTGTACGCGCACGCCTGCGGGGAGACGACAAGCGGCTGGCTCGGCGGATGGGAAAAGGCCGCCAGGGAGCGGAAGTGGCGTGTCATCGGCTGCTTTCCCGGCATCACCGGGACCTTCCCCGACCCCGGCGGGGCCGAGGACCTGAAAGGCCTCCGCCTTCTCATGGACGAGATGCGCGACAGAGTGCTCCGCCTCTCCTATGAGACGCTCGACAGACGGTCGAACCCCTCGAAGCAGGGGCACTCCCCTCATGTCTTTCCTTACTCCCATCTCTCTCGGACCACGCTGAACAACAAGATGCGGGGCAACGCGCCACTGGACGCCGCCATAGTGGAGGCCTTCGCGGCGGCCTGCGGCCTGCCCCGGATCGAGGCACGGCGCTGGGGCAAGGCGTACCAGGAGATCACCACCGTGCCTCCGCCCCCACCGTCGCCTCCGCCCGTGTCCCCGCCTCCACCTCCGCCTCCACTCCCGTCCGCGACCCCGCCTCCACCGCCACCGATGTCCCGTCGAGGGTTCTGGCGATGGACGGGCGGGCTGGCGGCGATCGGCGGTGTCATCGCCGCCGAGACCTACCGCCAGGTCTCGGACTCACCCCCACCCATCGAAATCATGATCGTTCGTACCCTGGGGGGCTCCCTACGGCACGCGCAGACCAGTTCTCCGGACGACCAGGAGGGTCAGGCGACGCTGAAAAACACGTACCGCATCGCGGTGAACGGGCTGGACGAGGAGGTCATCCGCAAACTCGCCGGCTCCAAGGAGCCGTGGTACATGGACGTGATCCTGTATCTGAGTCACAGCCGCACCGAACGGCTCTCGAACTACAGCTACTACGGCAACGTCACCTACAGGCTCTTCCTCCACAGCGGAGTTGAGCATATGGAGGCGATGCGGTCGCTCAACCGTGCCCAGAAGGCCATACAGCTACAGGACATCCCCCTGGGAACACCTCCCGCCAATCTGGCGGATCTGGGGGTCGTCATCGGCTTCGACTGCTTCACCACCTTTCCCGACAGCAGCCCGCAGGCCAGGAACAAGGACTTCGACCTGCTGATCAACCCCGGCGAGATCATCTTCCACAACCAGCCCTTCACCGAGGCCGGCCGCCGAGCGGCGGCCGTCTCCGGCTCCGGTACACCGGCACTCATCGCGGTCGACTCACCTCACCCGACCGTACCGATTATCAAACCGGGGAGGACCGCCGAGAACCGCGGGCGACCCCTTCGGGTCAGTCTCGGCCAGAAAGCCGGCGACAATAGGATCTACCGGTTCGAGAAGGCCCTGATCGACGAGATAACCCGCAGGCTGAGCGAGAGATACGGCATACTGCCCTCTCCGAAGGTCATAGAACCCGACGGGAATCTGTGGACGAAGGGGTTCGAGGGCAGGGAGCAGATGCTCCTCAGGCCCTATCGGGCAGACGACCCCCAGCAAGTGGACATGCTGATGGGCACCTATTCGATAACCGAACGGCGTCGCGACAGGATGCTGTTCGCCGGTCCCTACCTGATCACCGAGCAGGCCGTCCTGGTCCGTGCGGACAGGCACGACATCAACCACCTCGACGACATACGGAACGTCAGGCTGGGGTACAGGGAAGGCTCCACCCCCTACGAGCGGCTGAAAACCCGCTTCGGAGAGCACTGGGCCAAAAACGAGAAAAACAAGAGCCTGGACGACTACCAGCAGGGCATCAAAGAGATCCTCAACGGAGGCGGCTTGGACGCCGTCTCCACTGACAAGGCCATTCTTGTGGTCTCGGCGGCCGAATCCGGCGCCGACGCGGAGCGGCTCAAGCTCATCGACGGCCCACCCTCATCGGAGGAGTGGGGGATCGGGCTCCACCCCCGCCACCCCTACATCGACGCGGGCGAGCTCAACGCGATCCTGAAGCAGCTGATCGCGGAGAAGTGGTGGGAGAAGAATGTGCGAGAACACTTCGGCGCCCTCATCCTCCCCGGCTCGGGCCGCGACAAGTATCTCTCCGACGAAATACTGAGGAACCGGCCCGTCATCCCCTGACCGCCACAAGGCACATGAGGGGGTCTCCCCTGGGAAGACCCCCTCAGCGTTTCCTCAGCGAGATGTGTCCGGGCCAACGAACAGACTCCTCAGGAAACCTCGTGGCAGCCGTACCCTCCCGTGCGGTGCGGGTACGGACCCGCCCGGCTCGCCCCCACCGTCCAAGTACACCCCGATCCCGCGCCTTTGGCGAGCTCGTCTCGCGCCGGGACGGCGACTCCCCTCCGTCCAGATCCATCCCCGCACGTCAACGGGGGTCGTCCCGGTCTGTCCCGGACGCCTGTCCCGGCCCCACACGGGCCGCGGCCGGCACGGCGGCCCCCGGCGGAACGCCGTACGGGCCCACCGCGGCGGGAACGGGGGGCGGGTCGCGCGAACCACCGCGCGATGGGATACGTGATGGGGACATGAGGTCTCGGGTTCTCGTCGTTCTGCTGCTGCTGGCCGCCACCGTCGCGATCACCCCCGGTACGGCGTGCGCCTGCAGCTGCGCACCGCTCAAACCAGCGGAACAGGTCAAGCAGGCGACCGCCGTCTTCACCGGGACCGTGGTCGCCTCCCACCAGGTCAAGGGCGACCCTCTCGGCCCCAACCCGCCGATCGTCCACACCTTCCGCGCCGACCAGGTCTACAAGGGCAAGGCGGGCGCCGAGTACCGGGTGGTCACCAACGCCGACAGCGCGGCCTGCGGCTACGCCTTCGCCGTCGGCTCCCGGTATCTGGTGTTCGCCTCCGACCGGAAGTCCGGCATGTTCGACCCCGACCCGGGCGTCCCGCTGCACACCTCGCTCTGCGACGGCAACCAATCGGTCCGCCCGGGTGAGGGCCCGCTGCGCGCCGAGGACGGGCCCCAGGACGGAGAACCGCTCACCGCCGAACTCCTGTCGGCGCTCGGTACGGCCACCCGCCCGCGGCCGGCCGCCTCCCGGCCCCCGGCCGACGCCTCCCCCACCGCGCCGGTCTCCCCCTGGATCTATTCGGGCGGAGCCGTCCTCGTTCTCGGCCTCGCCTACGCCGGATGGCGGCTTCTCCTGCGACGCAGGGCGTAGGGCGTAGGCGCCCACGTTCACCCCGGATGAGAGCCCCCGCCACCGGGGCCTCATCCGGGGTGAACGTGGGCGCCGGGACCGGCCCGGACTCCGATTCGAGGTCTCGTCGCAGGTCGGCGTCCCGGCGGCCGAAAGAGTCGTGCTTTCCTGTGAGGTGGTGGACGCGCCGGGTACCCTTCGACTATGGACGCCGTCGAGACCCCCACCATGACGCCGGAGGCGCGGGATGCCGCGCTGGCCAAGCTGCGCGCGCTGCTCGGCGAACCCGATCCGGAGATGCTGGCGCTCGTCGAGGAGCGCGACCGCGTGTTCGAGGCTCGTCTCACCGCCGCTCCGTGATCGGCCGCGTGCTCGACACGACCGCGCTCGTCGACTTCGCGACCCGTAGGACGCGCTATGTCGAGGCGGTCATCTGGAGCCGCATATCCGACGTCGCCCCTCTGATCATCCCGGTTCCCGCGCTGACCGCCGCGCTCGCGCAGATCCCCGCGCCCGCGGTGCCGATCCTGGACACGCTGCTCGCCCTGGAGGTGCGGGTCGTCGACGACCTCACCGCGAGCTCCGCGCCGTCCATCGCGGCAATCCTCAAGATCGCCGGGCCGTACGCGGCCGAGGCGCTCACCGCGGCGTCGGTCGTGCACGCGGCCAGGCGGCGCGGGCTGCCCATCGTGACGGGCAACCCCTTCCCGCTGCGAGCCCTCGCGGCCGACGTGGAGATCGACCCGATCCCTTAGCCGTCAGGTCGTCGCGGTGCCCAGCAGATGTCCCGCCCCCGTGGAAGAAGACACCGGAGCGGAAGCATCTCCGGAGGTCGGGAAAGCCGCCTACCGGCACCGCCCCGACCTGTGCCTTCTGTTGTCCAAAGGGCTCTGGACAATGTCTGGACGGAGATCCGGCGAATTTCCCTTGCCGCCGATCACAGCGGCCCGACATAGTGGCGAACACCTCCCGCACCGCCGATCTCAACGGATTCTCGCGATATCCGCATCCGATCGGCGGCCGCGAGAAATCTGGGCTTCGCGAGATTTCCAGATCGCTTTTCGAGGCGTGGGGCGACGACCGGAAAGACCCTGACCCCGTCGTCGGCCGTCATGGCGGAACGGGGGCGGGTCCCGCCGTAACAGCGGGATCCAGCCACCGCCATGACGGCCTCGAAACGGGTGGAGGGACGACTCCGGCGGCGAAATCCCGCTCCTCCTCCGGGTCTCCCGATCCCTGTGCGGGGTTTTCCCGGTCTCTACGATTGTGAGGTGGTAGACCCCCTGGGAAATGACCTTCCCTGATGACTTCAGGTAACCTTCTCAAGTTTGAGACGTGTTGCCGGAAGGGCCGCACCGAGGTTCGCGCGCGTAGCCGGACAGCGGTGCCGACCAGGGTGGGTGAGGGATGGCGGAATCGCCGGAGCCACATGAGGGGGACTCGGGGACACGGCGAGGCCGCAGGCCGGTCCGGCCCGATCCGGAGTCCGGCCCGGTGGCGCTGCTCGCGCACCGGCTCTGGGAGCTCAAGGAGCAGGCGGGCGATCCCTCCTTCGCGGAGATGTCGTCCCGTCTGGGCGCGGCCGCCTCGAAGTCGTCGCTGGCCGCCGCCGCCCGGGGACGCGCGCTGCCGAGTTGGGAGACGACGTGGGAGTTCGTCCGGGTTCTGGCGGTCGACCGGCTGGGACGGGACTCGGCGCAGACCGAACGCGAGTGGCGGGGGCACTGGGAACAGGCCAGGAACGCCGACCCCGTCGGGCAGAAGACCTCCGGCGCCGAGGAGCGCCGGCCGGAGCGGGACGCGGAGACGCCGCACATCCGGCAACCGCCACACGTCCCGCAACCGCTACACGTCCCGCAACCGCTACACACCGGGAAGCCCCCGCACATCGGGAAACCCCCGCACGTCCCGCAGCCGCCGCCCGCGGGGAAACCGCCGCGCATTCGGAGGCCGGCCGTTCTCGTCGCGCTGTCCGCCGTGGTCGCCGTCACCGTGGGCACCCTCATCGTGGTCCTGTCGCCCACGGCCGGAGGCGAGGAGAGCGGGCCACGTCCGGACGTCACCCGGACACAGGCCGCTGCCCTGCCGCGCGACGACTCCACGTTCGAGGGCGACGTCACCTATCCGGACGGAACCGTGGTGAAGCCGGGAACGCGCTTCACCAAGGTGTGGAGGATCCGCAACACGGGAGCCACCCCGTGGTACAGGCGTTATCTCACCCAGATGGACGGCGGTCCGTGCCATGCCCCTCGGCGGGTGCTGATCCCGTCGACCGCTCCGGGCGAGTCGGTCGACATAGCGGTGCGTGTCCGCGCCGCCGGCGCCCCGGGCAGATGCAAGATCTACTGGAAGATGACCAACGAGGATGGAGCCCCGCTGTTCGCCGGGAAGAGGCCGATATTTCTGGATGTCACGGTGAAGTGATTTCAGCGCACGCCGGGGAGGAGCGGCGAGGGCCGGCCCCGCTCACCGGGGTGCGGCTCGACAGGTGAGGACTCAGCGAACCGGTTGCCGATTCGGCGGGGACGGGCTTACCGGGTCCGGCCCGGCCGATACGGCTCGGCGGCTCCGGGCTCGGCCGATGCGGCCCGGCGGGAGCTGCGGCGTCACCGTTTCCCGTGACCCAGGTCCAGCCGGACCACGGCGCCGCCGTCGGAGGCGTTGCCGAAGGTGAGGTCCGCGTCGAGGGCACGGGCCTGTCCCGCGGCGATGGTCAGGCCGAGACCGACGCCGACGCCGCGCGCGGCCGAGCCGACGCCGAACCGCTGCGGGCCGTACTCGCGCAGGGTCGCCAGCATCTCCTCGGGGAAGCCTGGCCCGTGGTCCCTGACCGTGACGACGGCCCCCTCCACCGTGACCAGGATCGGCGGGGCGCCGTGTCTGGCCGCGTTGGTGACCAGGTTGGCGAGGATCCGCTCGACCCGGCGCGGATCGGTCTCCACCTCGGCGTCCCCGGCGACCACCACCTCCACCCCCACCACCCCCGACGCCGCGACCGCCCGCCGGGCCAGTACCCCGGCCGGACGCTCCTCCCTGACCGGCGTCTCGGCCGAGGAGTCCAGCCGGGCCACCTCCAGCACGTCCTCGATCAGGCGGCGCAGCGTCGCCGCGCTGTCCCGGACGAGCTCGGCGGGACGTCCGGGCGGCAGCAGCCCGGCCGCCGCGACCAGACCGGTGACGGGCGTGCGCAACTCGTGGGCGATGTCCGCGGTGACCCGCCGCTCGGCCTCCAGCCTGGCCCGCAGCGTGTCGGCCATCTGGTCCAGCGCGGCACCCACCGCCGCGACCTCGTCCCGTCCCCGGGCCCCGACCCGGGCGGACAGGTCCCCCTCGGTGATGCGCGCGGCCGTCCTGGCCACCGTGCGGATCCTGCGGCTGAGCCCCCCGGCGACCGCGAACCCCACCCCGGAGGCGAGTACGGCCGCCGCCGCCCCGGACCGGAGAAGGATCCAGTCGAGCCGGGCGAGCTGGGCGTTCTCCGGCGCGTAGGACCGGCGGAGCCAGAGCACCTCCCCACCGGCCACGGTGGCCGCCCACAGCACGGTGCCGTCCGCCAGATAGGTGGCGCGCGTTCCCCGGCCGACCGCCTCGGCCAGCGGCGCGGGCGGCGGCCCGGTGCCCAGCGGGGTGTCCTGTCCCTCCTGGTGGCGGAGCAGGGTGGTCGTCAGCTCGGCGTCGAGGGCACGCCGGGCTGCGTCCAGCGTCACGGCGGCCGTACGGGTGTGGACCAGCAGGCCGAGGACCGCGGCGACGAACACCGACATCCCCGCGATGACCAGACCGAGCTTCACCCGCAGGCCCACGGCTACCTCCGCAGTTTGTAGCCGAAACCGCGCACGGTCTCGATCCGGTCGTTGCCGATCTTGGCCCGGAGCCGCTGGACGTGCACGTCGACGACGCGGGTGTCACCCTCCCAGGCGTAGTCCCAGACACGCTGGAGCAGGGTGTCCCTGGAGAGCACGACCCCGGGTTCGGCGGCGAACTCCAGCATGAGCTTGAGCTCGGTCGGTGTCAGCCCCACCCGCTCGCCGCGCAGCCGTACCTCCAGGGACTCCGCGTCGATCGTGAGGTCGCCGAACGAGAGCGTGCCGTCCTCCCGCTCGGGTACGGCGGCGCGGCGGAGCACGGCGCGGATCCGGGCGTGGAGCACGGCGGTGTCGAAGGGCTTGGTCACGTAGTCGTCGGCCCCGGCCTCCAGCGCGTTGATCACATCGATCGCGTCGGACCTGGCGGAGATCATGATGATCGGGACCCCGCCCGCCTCCCGGATCCGCCGGGCCAGGCTGACCCCGTCCAGACGCGGGAGCATCACGTCCAGCAGCGCCACGTCCGGAGACCCGGACCGGAACGCCGCCAGGCCGCTCAGCCCGTCGGGCGCGGTCCGCACCCGCATGCCGTACAGCTCCAGGGCCATCCCCGTGGCCTCACGGATCACCGGGTCGTCCTCGACGAGCAGCACATCGATCATGTCTCAGGGCTCCGGTGTCGTAAGTCGCCGATCGGTCAGTTCCCCGGCCCTGCCGGCGGGCAGGCCCTCGGCCCGGACCGTGAAGCGGCCGTAGTATCCGGCGCGTTCACGCCAGGTGAGGCCGCTGAGGGTGATCGTCGCCCGGTAGGGCTCCGCCATGCACTCGGGCAGGCACCACATGCCGCTGAGCTCGCCCGTCCCCACCGCGCTGCCGCCGCCCCAGGACTCCCAGCGGATCCTCGCCATGGCGTTGAACTCGTCCAGCGCGAACCTGCTCGGCCGCTGCAGCGGATCGCCCATGTAGGCGACCACGTAGACCGGTCCCCGGGGCGACTCGGACGGCGGCGCCGGGCCCTCGACCCGTACGCCGCCGTCGGCCCCGCACCCCGCCGCCATCAGGGCCGCGGCGCAGACAGTGACTGCTCGCCTCATACCGTTCCTCATCGCCTGGAGGCTACGCGACAACCCGCCGTCGCCCTGGGCGCCGGAGTCTCGTGGCTCAGGGCATCGGCAGGTTGCCGGTCAGCGTGTCCGCCGTCTCCCGCGGCTTGGTGAAGTCGCCGTCGATGCTGAATGTGGTGAAGTAGTTCTTACCCCGCACTTTTTTGACGCCGCCGAGGGTGACCGTCGCGGTGTAGGGCGTCTTCCGGCAGGTAGGCAGGCACCATGTCCCGCTCAGCCTGCCGGTGCCGACGGCGCCGTCCGGCCCCCAGCTCCTCCAGCCGACCTTCCGCAGCGAACTGAACTCCGACACGACCAGGTTCTCCGGACGCTGGTCGGCGCGGCCGTCCTCGGCCCCGTGGAGATTGATCACATAGACCTGCTCCACGGCCCGGGGCGTCTCCCCGGCCGTCCCCGGCCCCGCCCCCGTCGCTGTTCCCGTCCCCGCCCCGCAGGCCGCCGTCGCCACGCCGAGCACCGCGACCGCCACGGTGATGATCCTTCGCATGTGTCCTCCTCGCCCCGGCACTCTGCCCTGGCACGTCAACGACGTTAGAAGGAAGTCTTCTCAGCCGTCCGGCGACCGTGTAACAGTCCCCCATCGACTCCCCCTCTCCCACCAGCCACTATCCCCTCCAATTACCAGAAGACGCCTATACCCCTCCCGCCCTCACCACCGGCGACCACCACCCCTCGGACCGGCCGCCCTCATCAGCCGAATACGGCCTTTCCCCATGAAACCGAATACGGCCTCCGCCCGATCGGACGAACGATCGGGCGAAGGCCGTACGACGTGACCGCCGCCCACGCGGAGGGTGATTTCTGAGATCACCTCCCCTGGGGCACCGGCACCTCCTGACAGGCCGTCTCATTCGGTGTCGCGCGCCGGCTCACCGTGAGCGGTGCGACGGGCCGGTGATCGGCGGCGGGGCCCCGAGAGCCACCGTGATCCTGGGGTGCCGGCGGAGGCGCCGGACCGGCACGCCCCGGGCTCAGGCGTATCGGAAGAGCGTGAGCACCCAGTTCTGCAACCCGCACTCGACGAGCGTGCCGCCCGCGTACTGCACCCGCACCTGAGCCGTCGCGTTGACCACGGGAATGGTCGGCGGAACCTCCATGATCCGCGTTGTGGTGATACTCCTCCACTCGGTGCCCATGTCGATGGAGGAGTCGAAGCGGTGGTTGTCACTGATCGGGTGGGGGTTCTGGCCGCCGAAGGTGATGTCCAGCCAGCAGACGCCGTTGTCACCCTGCACCTTCACCAGGGACTCCGCCGAGAAGACCGCGACGTACAGCGCGCCGAAGCTCGGGGTGCCCTGTCCCACCTGCTGGGGGATCGTGGCGCCGGGGAGGTTCACCCAGGTGTCGGGGGTGCTGACCAGAAAGCGGTCGGACCCCCAGATGGTGGAGGTCTGAATCGGCGCGGCGTTGCGGACGATGGGGCTCGTGGGGTTGTCGGACATGACGCCTCCTGGTGCGGGTGGGGAGAGGGGGATCCAAGAACCGCGCGGGCTGACACCTCGCTAACGGCCATCACGAACGTTACGTATGGCGATTGGTTGATTACAAGGTAGTGCAATTGATGGCAAGTTATGTTTCACCCGACATATGGAGATATGTCATCCGAAGTGAGCAGCGAAAAAATCGCACGGCCGTCGAAATTCCCACCGCACCCGCGTCATACCGCCCCGGTGCCTCCGCTCCGTCCCCACCCACCTCCATAGCGTTCCCGCCACATATCCGGGACGGCCCCGCCCAGCCCCCCGGATCTCCCCCGGCCCCATGCCTCCACCCGGCTCCGGATCCCCGCCCGGCCCCGTCCCCGCCCAGCTCCGCACCTCTATCCGGCCCCGTCCCCGCCCAGCCCCGGGTCCCCGCCGGGCATCGGGTCTCCGCCGTTGCCGTTCCCCTCACCGGCCGTGAAGACCTCCCGGCAGGTGTCCACCGCCAGGGGCATCCGCCGACACCGGTGAGGCGGCCTATCGGGATGCGGTCTTCTCTCCGGACGGGCCGGCTGAAAGGATGGCGCCTGTGACCCCAATGGCGTCGGCGTTTCGCCTGCCGCGAGCACTCGTCTTCGCGACGTTGTGCCTCGTGGTCACCGGCGGTGGCCACGCCTTGGCCGGTGGCGGGCTGGTCCCCGCGCACCTGGGTGTGCTCGGCGCGGTGGTCGCCTTCTGCCTGGCCTATGCGCTCAACGGGCGCGAACGCGGGCTGGAGGTCGTGCTTCCCACGACCGTCGCCGCGCAGATTCTGCTGCACGAGCTGTTCAGCCTGGCCGCGCCGGCACCGCACGCGGCGGTCTCCGCCGATCACGGCCATCCCGGTCTGGGCATGACGGTGATTCACCTCGTGGTGGCGTTGCTGACGGGGTGGTGGCTGCACCGCGGCGAGAGCGCGCTCTGGCTCATGATCCGGCTGTACGGCAGGCGGATTCCGCTGATCCGGATGGTCGTTTTCGGCGTTGTCGAGACACCACGGCCGATCTGGCAGACCGTACCGGCCTCCGATGTCCGGCCGTACGGCGGCTGGGAGATCTCCCCGGCGCTCCGCAGACGTGGTCCGCCCGCGCCGAACCGCGCCGGCTGAGAGACCTGGAGGGTCCGGAAGGCCGGTGTGCCCCCGTGACCTGGCGTCCCGCCCATACCGCGGAAGCGCCCTTCCAGCCTTGCCCGGCCGCGCCAGGAGCGCGGCTCGGGAGTCTCCTCTGGAGCCCAAATGGCACATTTGCCACGATTCATGTACCGAACGGTGCTGGCGACGCTCTGCTGTGGACTGTTCCTCATGCTGACCGCGCCCGCCGCGCTCGCCCATGACCGGTTGAAGAGCAGTTCCCCGGCCATGGACGCCAAGGTCTCGTCCATCGAGCGGATCGAGTTGGAGTTCACCGCCCAGGTACGGTTCCCCGCGATCGCCCTGCGGGAGGCGGCCGGCACGCTGGTGACCGTCGGCAAGCCCCACGCCGACGGGGCCAAGGTGACCTCGAAGATCATCGGAGTGCTGCCGCCGGGTAAGTACGTGGCCGCCTGGCGGGTGGTCTCCTCCGACGGTCACCCGATCGAGGGAGAGATCCCCTTCACCCTCACCGGCCCGGCGACGCCGTCCAGCACCCCCACCGCATCCACCGCACCGGCCGCTCCACCGACCAGTCCGGCCGCCAGTCCGGCGGCCCCTGCCGCCCCGGCTTCGCCCGTCCCCGTCTCGGCGACCGGCGACCAGAACACCTCGGGCGGCGTTCCGGGGCTGATCTGGGGTGGGCTCGCCGCGTTGGTGGTGATCGGCCTGGCCGTCCTCCTCAGGAGGCGGAGGACACACCGGCCCCGGACGACCGGCACGGAGTGACCCTTTCCAGGGCCTCCGATCCGGCTCCCCGCACCGCCCGAGCCGCCGCCCTCGCGTAGCGCGCCTCGGGCCGGGCTCCGCCGCCCACGTCCGTTCCGGCGGACGGTGAACGGACGCGAGCGGAGACCGGACGCGGTGGGCTCCGGACGCGGTGTGCTCCGGACGCGGTGGGCTCCGGACGCGGTGTGCTCCGGCGCACGGAACCGGAGGCGGCCCTCCCCCACGGCCGGAGAACAGGACCGGCCCGTTCTGACAGGCGGTGAGGCGGGCACGTTCCGCTCCACCGAGTGGTAAGCGGGCGTCCCGCTCTCCAAACATCTCCCTACTCATCCGGACATCGCCCTGACTACCCGAACGTCGGCCTGCCGGCCCGGGTGGACCAAGTCCTCCCGATCGTCACCACGCCGCCCCGTCCCCGGCCGGAGTACGCCCATGGCCCTTTCACTCCCCGACCCCCTCAACCCCCTGGATCCCCCCACCTCCCCCGCCGACCCCGGTTCCCCGCCCGGCCCCCTCCCCTGCCACGCCACCGGCCCGGGTTCCCTGCCCGCTTCCCCCCTCGGCTTCCGCGCCGGTTCCCCACCGCATGCCGCCGGCCTGCGGCTGTCGGCCGTGAGCTGCCGGCACGGCCGGCTCCTCGCGGTGGACCGGGTGGACCTGACGCTCGCTCCCGGTGAGCATCTGGCGATCACCGGTACCAACGGCTCCGGCAAGAGCACGCTGCTGCGCGCGGTTCTCGGCCTGCACCGTGAGGTCTCCGGCGTGATCGAGGTCGCGGGCCGGCAGGCACGCGGCGCCGCCGACTGGGCTCGCCGCCGCGCGGAGGTCGCCTGGATCCCGCAGCGGCAGGCGGCCGGGCGCTTCCCGCTGCTGGTGCGCGAACTGCTGGCCAGCGGTCACCACACCGAGCGGGCCCTGGCCGCCGCCGAGGAGCTGGGCGTGGCCGAACTACTGGAACGCCCGCTCGGCACCCTGTCGGGTGGCCAGCTACAGCGGGCCTACCTGGCGCGGGCCCTTGGGCAGGTCGCGGCCGGGGCGGGCCTGCTCCTGGCGGACGAGCCGACCGCGGCGCTGGACTTCACCGGTCAGGAGCAGGTGGCGGCGGTGCTGGCCGGGCTGCCGGTGAGCGTGGTCGTGGTCACCCACGACCGGGCCGTCACCCGGTCCTGCTGGCGGGTGGCCGAGATGGCCGCCGGACGGCTGCGGGAGGTCCGGTGAACTCGATCTGGACACTCATGGAGATCCCCTCGGTACGGCTGGCCCTGCTGGCGCTGCTGCTCGGCTCGGTGGCGCTGCCGATCGTCGGGGTGTTCATCGTGGGACTGGACATCATGCCGGTCCGCTTCGCGATGATGCACGTCGCGCTGCTCGGCATCGCGATCGGCCTGCTGACCGGGCTGGACCCCCTGCTCTGCGCCCTGGTGCTCTGCGGCCTCACCGGGGGCGCGCTCACCCCGCTGGCCCGCAGCAGCACCGGCCTGTCGGGCGCGATGGGCCTGCTGATGACGCTCGCCGTCGCGGCGGCGCTGCTGGTGCTGTCGATCTCCGGGGTGAACGCCAACGGGGCGTTCGAGCTGCTCTGGGGGTCGATCCTGGCCACCCGCCCCGGTGACGTGGTCGCGCTCGCCGCGCTCGCGGTGATCGTCCCCGTCCTGTACGGCCTGCGCCGCAGGGACCTGGCGCTGCTCCTGCACGACCGGGAGCTGGCCGTCTGCTCGGGAGTGGCGGTGGAGCGGCTCACCCTGATCCTGCTGGTGGTGATCGCGGTTGCCATCGCCTCGGCCATCCGGCTGACCGGGGCGCTGCTGGTCGACGCGCTCACCCTGCTGCCCGCCCTGGCCGCCCGCCGGGTCGGCCGTTCACTTCCGGCGATGGCCGGCTGGTCGGTCGTCTTCGGGCTGGCCTTCAACCTCGGCGGCTTTCTTCTCGCCCTGCTCCTCGACTTTCCCCCTGGCCCGGTGCTGGTGCTGGTCGGCGGGGTCTGCACCCTCCTTCTCCAGGCGATTCCGGAAGACCTCCTCCACCCGACCCCTGAAAGGGTTCTCGCGAAATGATCAGAATGCGCCGGCTCCGCCTCACCGCCGTGGCCGTCATCGCCACCGTGACCATGACCGCCTGCGGGGGCATCGAGCAGGACAAGTCCCCAGCCTCCGTGGAGGGGCCGAAGGGCCTGAAGGTGGTCGCCGCCTCCACCTGGGAGGCGGGGTTCGCCAGGGCCGCGGGCGCGACCGACATCACGGTGATCGTGCCGCCCGGCGTGCACCACGCCCCGGACTATGACCCCAAGCCCTCCGACCTGGTCAGGGTCGCCGAGGCCGACGTGGTGCTGTACGCCGCCTTCGAGGGCTTCGCCGGCAAGCTCAAGGAGGCCGCCGGATCCAAGGCGAAACTGATCGAGGTGTCCCTCGACAACACGCCCGACAAGGTCAGGGCGGAGGTCGCGCGGCTGGGCGGGGAGTTCGGCACCGCGGAGGCGGCCAAGGCGTGGACCGCGACCTTCGACACCGAGTACGCCGCGTTGAAGAAGAAGGTCACCGGCGCCACCAAGGGCACCGCGCCGGTGGTCGTGGCGCAGGCGTTTGTCGCCTGGGCCGTCGACCTGACCGGAACGCGGCCCGCGGCGGTGTACGGCCCGCAGCCGCCCACCGCCGGTCAGATCTCCGAACTGGCCGCCAAGAAGCCCCGGCTGGTGCTGGACAACTCGGCCATGCCCGGCGGGGGCGCCCTCGCGGGCGTCGAGGCCAGGCGCGTGGTCATCGACAACTTCCCCGGCCGGGAGATGGACCTGATCGCCATGTACCGGGCCAACGCCGACGCCATCATCACCGCCCTCGGCTGACCCGCCTCGGCTGACCTCTCGGCCGCCCCTTGGCCGACCCGCCTCATGCTGAGCGCCCTCGTTGAGCGCCCTCGCGGGGCGCCCCGGAACCGCCCCGCCCTTCTCCGTCCCTCTCCCTTCCCGCTCCCTCCTCCCTCCATCGCGTTCTCTCTTGTCCAGAAGGAATATCCGTGGACATTCCCGTGCTCATCGTCGGCGGCGGACCGGTCGGCCTGTGCGCGTCCATCGCGCTGTCACGTTTCGGCGTGCCCTCGCTGCTGGTGGAACGGCACTCTGCCGCCTCGGCCTTTCCCAAGGGCCGGGCGCTCAGCGTCCGGACCATGGAGGTGCTGCGCCGCTACGGCCTGGAGGAGGCCGTGGCGGCGGCCGGAGTGCCCCGCGAGGAGAGCCTGCACTTCTTCTCCGGCACCTCGCTGACCTGCGCCGACTACGTCCGTAACGGCAATCCGCCCGGCCCGGCGCGAGCGGCCCTCAGTCCCGCCTTCACCGTGGCCTGCTCCCAGGACGTCCTGGAGCCGCTGCTGCGCGAGTACGCCGAGTCGCTCGGCCCCGGATGGGTGCACTTCGGCCAGGAGCTGACCGGGCTGGAACAGGACGGTCAAGGGGTGACAGCACGGCTGCGGGCCCGGGACGGCGAGGTGTCGACGGTCCGCGCCGCCTACGCCGTCGCCGCCGACGGCGCCGGCAGCTCCGTACGGCGCGAACTCGGCATCGCCATGTCCGGGGACGCCGCGCTCAGCCGTAACCTCAACATCCTCTTCGAGGCCGACCTCCGCCCACACGTCGAGGACCGGCTCAGCCTGATCTACAGCATCGACACCCCCACGCTGACCGGGACGTTCATGACCGTGGACAACCGGCGCCGGTGGCTGTTCAACCTCGTCCACGACCCCGCGCGGCGCACCGTCGACGGCCTGACCCGCGACGACTGCGCCGCCCTGATCCGGGAGGCGGCGGCCGTACCGGGGCTCGACGTCGAGGTGGTCGGGATCCGGGAGTGGACCGCCGCCGCGCTGCTGGCCGACCGTTACCGGGCCGGGCGAATCCTCCTGGCCGGGGACGCGGCACACCCCATGACCCCTTACGGCGGGTTCGGCATGAACTGCGGCATCCAGGATGCCGACAACCTCGCCTGGAAGCTCGCCGCCGTCCTGCACGGCTGGGCCGGCCCCGGCCTGCTCGACTCCTACCAGGCCGAGCGGCGGCCGGTCGGAGCCGACACGGTGGCCGAGAGCCGCCGCAGCCTGCTCGCGGCGCTGGACTCCACCGCCGTCGTCGCGGGCGTGAACGGCCCCCGGCCCCGGCCCCGGCCCCGGCCCAGCGACGGGCTCGTCCTGGGCTACGCCTACGACCGTCCGGGCGCGGCGGTGATCCCCGACGGCACTCCCGCCGCCGACCCGCCGGACCCGGTCTCCGTCTACCGGCCCTCGGCCCGTCCCGGTCACCGCGCCCCCCCACCTCTGGACCCGCCAGGACGGGCGCGCGCTCTCCACCCTCGACCTTGTCGGCACCGGCTTCACCCTGCTCACCGGGCCGGACGGGACGGCCTGGCGAGAGGCCGCGGCGAAGATTCCGGACGCGCCGGACGTGCCGCTGCTGGTGCACGTGGGCGACGCGGAGATCGCCGCCGCGTACGGCCTCGCGGCCGACGGCGCCGTGCTGATCCGGCCCGACGACCACGTCGCCTGGCGCTGCCCTCGCCTGCCCGGCCACCCGGACCGGGCGGTCGCCCACGCCCTGACCACGACGCTCAGCAGGCGAAAGGATCGATCGCCGAAGTGAGAACAGCGAGCCCCACCGCCAGGAAGAAGTCGCCCCACACCAGCTCGTGGCGGGTGGCCACACCATGGTCCGCGTCATAGCAGCCGTCCAGCAGGCGCCCCCCACGCAGATGCTCCGCGACCAGCTCGCGGAGCACACCCGCGGCCCGGTCACGCAACGGGGCGGCCCCACCCCGCCCGGCCGCCCCGGACTCCCGCCCCGTCCACGCGGCCAGTTTGAGAGCGGCGAGGGCCTCGATCGCGGCGGCCGAGGTGTCCGGCGGGCCGCCGGGCCGTACGAGGGGGGCGGCGGGCGAACCGGCGGCGAACCGGGCCGCCACCCGAGGGTGGGCGAGCAGTGCTCTCCTCCGGTCGCCGTCACCGGTGTCGGCGACCGCCAGCGACAGCCAGCCGACCGTACGGCTCCAGCCCGGCGGAGGGTCGGGGTACGGCTCCCAGGCACCGCCCGGCAGCGCCCGCCAGGCCGGAGGAAGCTCCCGCTCCCCCGCCGTCAGCCCGAGTTGCCGATCGAGCTGGCTTTGGGCCGCGGCCTCTCCACCGGGACCGGCCAGGCGCAGAAGCCGCAGCAGGCCGGGCAGCCCGTCGACCCGCGCCAGCTCCCGGGAGCCGCCGAACGCGCCGCCCCACGGCACCAGCCCCAGCTCGGAGTCGTAGGCGTCCAGGCAGGTCCGGGCCGCGTGGTCGCGCAGCGCCACCGCCGAGGCGTCCCCCGCCATGACGCCGAACGCGGTGCCGTACCAGAGGATCAGACCCCGGGTCGCGGTGTCGGCCTGGAGCCACGGGGCGAGCGCCGCGGTGCGGCCGGCCGCGGCGGCCCGGTCGGCCGGACCCCCGCCCATGATCGCTCTCAACCAGAGCAGTCCCGCCCAGAAACCACCGGTCCATGATCCGCGAGCGGTGGTCGTCCAGTGACCCGTGGCGGGGTCCGCGTACAGCGGCCACCGCCCCTCCAGCCGCGCCTCGACCGCCCCGGCCCGTTCCAGCAGCTCCCCCAGCGCCCGCTCGGCCCAGCTCATCGGGGCGCCCCGGCCCGGAGCCGGAACGGTGCCGCGACCACGGCCGCCGCGGCGAACTCGACGGCCACCAGCACCCAGCCCGGCCCATACCCCCCGGCCTCGACGAGAACCGCGAACAGCGGCGGCCCGGCGGCGAAACCGGCGAAGAAACCCGCCGAGACGAGCGCGGAGTCACGGCCGGCGCTGCGAGGGTCGGCGCGCTTGATCACCGAGACCATGGTGACCGCGTTGGCCGCGACGGCGAAGGCCCCGACGGCCGCCGCGCCCACCCAGACCAGGGCCGGAAGCCCCGGCGCCGCCCCGAACAGCAGGACCGCCCCGCAGGCCCCCGCCGCGAGCGGGGCGAGGAGCACCTCGGCCCGGCCAAGACGTCCCGCCCACCGCGACCAGCCGACCCGGCCCGCCACCCCGGTGACGCCCAGGGTCGCGACCAGCCACGCCGCCACGACCGGCCCCAGTCCCAGCCGCTCGGCGCCGAAGAGCGCCAGATAGGTGTTCACCGCGGCGATCCCGCAACCGAGGAGAAAGGAGAACAGCGCCAACCGGCCGACACCGGCACGCGGCACGTCACCCGGCGGCGGACCCGCCGAGACCGCGGCGTCGGGTGGCAGCGCCCGTACCGCCCAGCAGGCGACGAGCACGGCGATCACGGCCGCCGTCCAGACGGCGCCGCGCCATCCCGTCCAGGCGGCCAGCGCCGCCAGCGGCAGCCCCGCCGCGAAGGCGCCGAGCTGCACCCCGGACTGTTTCCAGCCGGTGACCGCGCCCCGTCTGTCCGGTCCGACCGTGGCCAGGATGACCTTGTTGGTGGCGGGGTTGGCCAGCGCCTGCGGGAGGCCGCCCAGCGCCACCGCCGCCAGCAGCATCGGCGCGCCCGAGGCGGAACCGATCAGCGCCAGCGCCAGCGCGGCCAGCAGCAGCAGGGCGACCAGGCAGCGGCGGGCCCCCAGCCGATCCACCCGGCGACCGGCGGTGAGCGACAGAAGCGCGGCCACCCCGAATCCGGCGGTCGTGGTCAGGCCGATCACGGTGCGGGAGACACCCGCCTCCCCGACCAGGCGGGGACCGAGCGCGCCGATCAGGAAGAGCTGAAGCATCGACACGCCCATGGCCGTGGTGAGCAGGACGGTGACCTGTCGTTCTCCGCCCCGGCCACCTCCGGGTCGTCTCGGTCGTTCCGGCCGCATCGCCTTCTCCCTCCGCCGACAGGGTCCGTCCAGGGACCGCGCATCAGACAGTCGCTCACCGGCCCGCCGAGGTTCCCAGCGGAGCCCCAGATGAACCACCCCACCACTCACCAGGCAATCCACTCTGTTCTGCGACACAAGGAACGATCATCATGAGTTCTGTCATGCGCGATCACCGCGCCCCTCACCGTGACACCCCCGCCGCGCACTCCGACGACCATCTGACGGTGCTCGCCCTGGCCGCGCGCGAAGGAGCCCCCGCGGACGTCGCGGCCTTCACCGGCGCGGTGTACACCGACGTACGGAGATTCATCGCCTACCTGGCCGGCGCCCACTCGGCGGAAGACCTCACCCAGGAGACCTTCGTACGCGTCCTGCGGAGTCTGCCCGGGTTCGCCGGCCGGTCATCGGCCCGCACCTGGCTGCTGTCCATCGCCCGGAGGGTCGTCGTCGACCGGTTCCGCTCCGCCGCCTCCCGCCCGGTCGTCGCCGACCTCGCCGACTGGCAGGCGACAGCCGAGCGGTGCCAGCCCCGGGGGCTGCCGGGCCGCGAGGACGGTGTGGCCCTGGCCGACCTCCTGGCCAGGGTGCCGCGCGAACGGCGTGAGGCGTTCATGCTCACCCAGCTCATGGGCCTGCCGTACGCCGAGGCCGCCGCGATGATCGGATGCCCGATCGGCACGGTGCGCTCCCGCGTGGCCCGTGCCCGCAGCCAGCTGATCGCCTCACTCAAAGCCGCCGACCAGGCCGCCTGATCGAAAACGCCCTCCGCGGAAGGGCTCTCCCGGACCGGGTCGCCTCCGGCCCGGGAAAAGTCACGCCGCTCCGGAGTCGCCCCCCGGGGCCGGAGGGGTCACAGCGGCTCGGACCGCCCGTGGAGAAGCAGGTCGCGTAGCGCGTCCCGGTCGGGCTTGCCCGCCGGGGTCAGCGGCAGCCTCTTCACCAGCAGCAGGCGCTCGGGGTGCTTACCCCGCTCAAGCCCCTGCCGGAGCAGATGAGACGCGAGACCGGCGAGATCAGGTGTCCGGCCGGGACGCGGCACCACACAGGCCGCCAGCCGCTCACCCATCACCTGGTCGGGCATGCCCAGGCATATCACCTCGCGCACCTCGGGATGGTTGGCCAGCGCGTGCTCCACCTCGGCCAGGCTGATGTTGGCGCCACCCCGGATGACGACCTGTTTGACCCTGCCGACCAGGCGTAACCGCCCATCCGCGTCGATCACCCCCAGGTCTCCGGTGCGGACCCAGCCGTCCGCCGTACGGTAGCGCCGGTTCAGCTCCGGCGCGCCGACGTAGCACATCGGGCTCATCGGACCGCGCGCGATGATCTCTCCGACCCGCCCCCCACCGTCGTCGTCACCGTCGTCGTCCGGGGCGGGAGCGATCCGGATCTCCGTCACCCGGGGATCCGGCAGGCCCACCACCACCCCGGGACCAAGGCCACCCGCCACGGGTCGCCGGAGCCCGCTGTGGCAGTTCACCCCGTCGGCCGAGCCGTACAGGTTGACGACCGGGCACCCGAACGCATCACCCGCCTCCGCCTCCGTGGCCGCGTCCAGCTCGGCGCCCCCCAGGACCAGCGCGGTCATCGGCGGCATCGGCCCGCCCCTCGGCTGGTCGAGCATCATGCGGACCATGGTCGGTACGGCCAGCACATGGCTGGGCCGGTGCTCGACGATCGCGGCGAGCGCGGCCCGAGGCGAGAAGTGGTCGAGCAGAACCAGGCAGCCCCCGTGCCTGACCAGGGTGACGGCGGTACCGTTGCTGCCGAAGGCGGAGGCCAGCGGAACCAGGAACAGGCAGCGCGGCGGGTCCGTGCCGGCGATCAGCGTGGCCATGAAATTGCCCCGCCCACCCGCCAGCGCGTTGTGCGAGTAGGCGACCATCTTGGGCTCGGACTCCGAACCGGAGGAGACCAGGATGCGGGCCGCGCCGTCCGGGTCGGGCCTGGCCGGCACGAAGGCGCGGCCGTCGGCGGCGAGCACCTCACCCCACGCCACACTCCCCTCCGGGACCTGAACGCACGCCACCCCGTCCCCCGAAGCCTCACTCCACGCCGCACCGCCCTCCGGGGCTTGGCTCCACGCCACGCCACCCTGCGGAGACCGCCGCGGACCGACGGCGACGACGGCCCGCAGACCGGGCAACCTCTCGGCGGCGGCCACGAGCTCACGGGCGGGTGCCGTTTCCCGGTGCTCAACGGCCGCGATGACGGCACGCGCGCCGGAACGGCCGAGCAGGGAGACGGCCTCGGCGATGCCGCGCCCGACCGGGAACGGCAGCGCCACGGCTCCGAGCGCGGCCAGCGCCAGGTCGGCGACGACCGCGTCCCGGCCGTTGGGCAGCTGGACGCCGACGACGTCGCCCTCGCAGACGCCGAGCCCCCGCAGCCCGGCCGCGGCGCTCCTGGCCAGCCGATCCAGCTCGGCGTAGGTAAGCTCGCCGTCCGCGTCGATCACCGCGACGCGGCCGGGTGCCGCGAGGCGGTGGACGCGGAACAGCGCGTACAGGTCGAGGTCCGGGCATATACCGTCAGCGGCCCATTCGCGTCTCAGCGTGGCGGGCACCAGGTCGTCCAGGCGCGGGATCATGCGAACCTCCAGGGATCGGGTACGGCCAGGGCTCCGTGCTCGTCACGGGTGAGGGCGGACGTGAAACGCGGATCGGCGGGCAGGGTGTCGAGGGCGGTCGTCACGGAGGTCGCCCGCAGCCCTCCAGCGCGGAGAACGGCGAGCGCCTCAACGGTGGTCAGCCCGGTGAGCGGGACCGCGTCCACACCAGGCACGGCCAACCCGGTAAGCGAAACCGCGTCCGCTCGCCCGGCGCAGTCGTCGGCGACGGCCACCCAGCCGTCCGCCGTCCGCAGCGGGCCGCGGAATCCGGCCGGCGATCGCGGGGCGGCACCGGACGCGGCCCGGCGCAGTGCGGGCTCGGTGAGCATCTCGGCCGCCCCCAGCAGCGAGGAGTCCACCCGCACCCCGCGTCCCACACGCTCACGCAGCAACAGCCCGGCCAGCACCGCCTCGGCGCCCAGCAGCCCGCCGAGGACGTCGAGCAGGGTCATCAGCGACGGGGCGGGCGGCTGGTCGGCGGGCCGTACGGCCTCGCCCACCCCGGTGCGGGCCTGGACCATGAAGTCGGTGCCCAGCGGGGCGTCGGCCAGCCTCCCGGCCCAGCCGCTGGTGTAGGCGTAGACCAGGCCGGGATTGACCGCCGACAGATCACCGTCGTCCAGGCCGAGACGCTCGGCGGTGCCCGGGGCCCAGTTGTGCAGGAACACATCGGCGTCCGCGACCAGGTCACGCAGCCCGGCCCGGCCCGAGGCCGACTTGATGTCGATCTCCACCGCGCGTTTGCCCCGGTTGAGCGCCAGCCAGCGGGCCGACAGATCGCCGCACGTGGGCGGCATGCCGCGCAGCGGATCTCCGCCGGGCGGTTCGATCCGCACCACGTCGGCACCGAGCAGGCCCAGCAGGTGGGCGGCCAGCGGTGCCTGGATCCGCCGCCCCGCCTCCAGGACCGTGAGCCCTGTCAGCGGACGGACGCCCCCCGTCGACCGCGACGCCCCTGAGGCAAACGGCCCTGAGGCAGGCGGCCCTGAGGCAGGCAACCCCGACACGGGCGGACCTGAGCCGGGCATACCTGAGCCGGACGGGTCTGACACGGACGGGTCTGAGGCGGGCAACCCTGACACGGGCGGGCCTGAGCCGGGCAGGCCGGGGATGGACGGGCCGGGGATGGACGGGCCGGGGATGGACGGGCCGGGGATCGGGGAGTCGAGGATCTGGGAGCCGAGGGAGAATCGCCAAGGCATCCGTTCGCGGGGTTCGGCCAGACGGTCGGCGAGGGATCGGAGCGCGCAGAGCGACGCCCCCGACTCCGCCGCCGCGCGCCGCACCCCCTCCCAGCCGGTCAAGCGGGCCCGCGCGTGCAGTTCCCCGGGGAGCGGGCAGCACGCGGTGGCGTAGCGGAACTGAAAATGCCTCCAGGCGGATCCGGCGAGGCGTTCGGCCACGCCGAGCGCCCGCCAGAACGCCACCCACACGGCCGGGTCCAGTGTCTCGACCTCGAAGCACACCCCGTCGGCCGTGACGAACGGCGGTCCCCCGGGCGCGAACGGCACCACCTCGTCGTCCTCGGCGGTGGCCGCGGCCAGATACTGGCCGACGGCGAGCAGCCCGGCCAGGTCCACCCCGGTCCGGACGGTCTCGACGGTGACACCTCGCGCACGGCCGATCAACCCCGCCAGGAGCCCCTGGACGGCCAGCACCGAGCACGCGGTCGTCAGATAGTCGGCGGCCAGGCCACGCGGCTCGCCGTCACGGCGCCCGTGGACGTGCATGACCCCGGTCGCCGCCTGCGCGGTGGCCTCGTCGGTCACCTCGCCGTCCGGGGTGACCTCCGCCCAGGAGATCTCGACGGTGAGCGGGCGTCCGTCCGTGTCCACGAGCGACACGATCCCCGGCCCACCCGATGCCGTCGCCCCGGAGCCACCCGAGGCCGTGCCCCCGAAACCACCCGAGACCGTGCCCTCCGGCCCGTTCGATGCCGCACCCCCGGAACCACCCGAGGTCACGACCTCAGAACCATCCGGAAGCACCGTCCCGGAATCGTTCGAGGTCACGTCCTCGGGATCGTTCGAGGGCACGGATCCAAGGCCGGAGGTGGCCGACGGGGCGTCGGCGGGGTCCGGAACGGGGCCGACTGCGCCGAGCAGGGCGAGATGGCGGGCCGCGACGGTGGTGAGGGCGGGTGGCCCGGCCGTCCGCAGCCCGATGCCGGCCAGTGGACGCACCACTCCGCCGGTGACGGAATATGTCATAACTCTCCTCTCCCTCGGGGGTGGCCGCGAGTCGCGCCTGATGCGAACGGGAACTCGGAGACGCGTTCACGCGACCTGTTTCACAGCAGGAAGTCGGATGGATTTTTCACTCAGTTCCCGACATGTATGGAGTTGGAATGTCACAGCAGGCCGACGTCATGACCGATCCCGAGGGATCCGGCTGGGGCGCGCCCGCCTGTCCGCCTCACGTGCTCAAGGTCCGCGACCGGGTGGCCGCGTTCGTCCGCGAGCGTGTGATGCCGTACGAACGGAAACTGGACTCGGGGGGCGGCGCCGCGCGGACGCTCCTCAGACGCCTCCGGCACGAAGCACGGGCCGAGGGGCTGTGGGGGCTGCCGCTCCCGGCCGAGCTGGGAGGCACCGGCCTGTCACTGACGGAGTACGCGCACGTGGCGGAGGCGGAGGGGGCGAGCGATCACGGCCCCGCCGTACTGGGCTCCACCGCGCTGCTGGACGCGACCGTCCTCACCGGACACGCCGCGGCCACCCTGAGAGACCGGTATCTGCCCCAGATCGCCGGCGGGCGAATGACCGTGTGCAACGCGATGACCGAACCGGAGACGCCCGGCTCCGATCCCGGCCTCACCGCCACCTGGGCACGCCAGGAGGCCGACGGCTCGTGGACCGTCCACGGCCGAAAATGGTTCGTCACCGGCGCGGGCGAGGCGGGCCTGGCCGCCGTACTCGCCCGCACCTGCGCCGCGCCGCCTTCCACGACCGGCCTGTCCCTGCTGCTCGTCCCCACATCCGCCCCCGGTTTCCGGGTGGTCCGCGAGCTGCCGATCCTGGGCGCGGGCGGCCAGTGGGAGATCGTCCTGGACGGGGTCAGGGTCCCGCCCGACCATCTGCTCGGCGAGCCGGGCCGGGGACTGCGCGTGATCGCCGAACGGGTACGGCTCGGCCGCCTGCTGCGCTGCCTACGCTGGCTCGGCCAGGCCGAACGCGCCTTCACCCTCATGCGCGACCGGGCCCGTTCGCGGCCGACGGCCTCCGGACGGCTGGCCGACCTCCAGCTCGTCCAGCGGCTCGTCTTCGAGGCGCTGCTCGCGATCAGGACGACACGTCCGCTGGTGTTCGAGGCCGTCGCCCGGGTGGACGCCGGGCTGGACGCCCGGATAGAGACCGGCCTGGCCAAGGTGGCCTCCGCCCGGATGCTCCAGCAGGTCAGCGACGCGGCCATCCAGATCCACGGCGCGGCCGGCCTCGGCCCCGACACCCCGCTGCCCGCCCTGTTCCGCACCGGCCGAATAGCCCGCCTCCTCGACGGCCCCGACGAACTGCACATCACCTCGGTGGCCAAGCGGGTCCTCGGCTGAACCACATCCGCGAGACACCGGCGACTCACCGGCGGCAGCGCCCACCACACTCCCCCGCCCGGAATCACCAATAAATACGACAAATACCCAAAAAGACCTCATCTTCTAAGGGCAATTCGGGGGTTCTTCGCGCGTGACGCCAAATCCGCCCCTGGAGCTCCAACAAAACACCATTCACTGGACAACCTGATGCCCCAGCGAATCGTCTCAATTGTGTCCTTCCTTCTCTCCTGGAGCGCCTCTTGCTTAGAAAAATGCTGATATCCGCAGCTCTGGTCGCCTCCGCCGTGATCATCCCGACAGCAGGTCTCCCCGCCGCAGCCTCCACCCAGGGGCACGCCGCCACCACGACGGCCGCGTGCACCTACCAGCGGTCCGGCAACCACTGGAACTGCGTCACCCCGGGCGCGTTCTGCCCATGGGCCGCCCACGGAAAATACGGCTACGCGAAGACCACAAACCGCCGTTACAGGTGCAGCGAGTACAGCAACGGCCAGTGGCGCTGGAAGCGCACCTAACCCGTAACCGACCCCGCCCTCCCGGAGGAGCCACGCCCGGCGAACCCCGGAGAGAGAAAACGGGTGAGCGGCGATAACCGCTCACCCGTCCTCCACTTCGAGGCGAGACCACCCGACGAGAACAAGAAGACCCGGCTCGTCGGCTTCCCCCAGGGCGGGACCGCCTCCCCGATCTCACGGGATCGGGGTACGTCACGCCCCGGACGCGGGGAGAACGACAGCGACGCGACGCGCCTCCTACCTGGTCGCAGCCGCCTCATCGGCCTGGAGTACGGCCAGGCGGGCGCGGGCGCCGGCCAGAGCGGTGAGCGCGCCGGGATCACCGGGACTCTGGACGATCAGATCCTCATACAGCTCGATGCTGCGGCGGCACAGACCGATCTCCAACTCCCGGCAGTGCCGGACATCGGCCCCCGGGTCGGCGGCCATGACCTGGAGCTGGGACGCGGCCTGGGCGATCAGGGCGGAGCGCTCGGCAATGCTCATCGGCCGCAGCCCCGCGGTGATCGGCTGATCGCCATGGTCGATTTCGTCGAGTTCGCGATGGGCGACCACCCAGGCATCCAGGTGTGCGACGAACCGGGCGAGATCATCGGCGGTGGTGAATATCTCGTGAGCGCGCTCGGGCCTCAGCCAGGCGTGCAGGAACCGCTGCTGAAACTCTCTGCCGACCCGCCCGTAGCGCTCGTGGGCGGCCTGACCTCCGACCTCACCCAACGCGACACCGATGCTCTCCCATGTGGTGCCTCTGAGGTGTTCATAGACCACGGCGGCCTCCAGCAGGCGGCGGGCCGTCTCGACCAGGCGGGTGGAGTCCTTGACGAACTCACCCTCGGCGGCATGAGCATCGGACGTGGTGGGCACCAGGTCACGGGCGGCATCGGCCAGCTCACAGGCCTGCTCCGCGAGGACCAGCCGGGCGAGACTCGCCTGGGAGTAGGCCGCCGACCTGTATCTACTTATTCTCTCCCCGGATTTCCGGGATTCCCCGGCGGGGGAGGAAAACGAGGTGACATCACTCATGTGTCGAGGTAAACCCAACGAAGGAAAGGCGTCAAGATTTCCTCGGCATAAGTTCCTGAATTCGAAGAACCGAGGAACACCCCCTCGCCTCGACACATGACACAAGGGGCCTCCATGTCTCCCCACATAAAACAACACCTCATATTCACACACCCTGAACCGGTCACGCCGGTTCACCTCCACAGGCGTGGGGAGGACTGTAGTTGCCCGCGTTGAGGCTGGAGCCGTCGAGTCCGTGCTAGCACGAACGTTGATTACGCACCTGACCTCAACAGGGAAGTGCCTATTAACAGCAAAAACGTCCCGCCGGTCGGTGACCGGCGGGACGTCGCCGTGTCCGGCTCAGGCGGATCGGTCACCCATCGTCAGAGCACGCAGTTCCCGCACAGCGGGCAGCGCACGCGCCTTCTCCGGAGTGACGTCCAGCACGATGCGAGCCGTCGCCCTAACCCGTACATCCCGCCGTGCGACCGGGAGCGCTTCCACGAGTCTCAACGCCTGCTGTGCGCCTTGCTCCGGGTCCGTGCGAGCATTCAGCGCCGCATTGTGCAGCGCTATCAGAATCGCCGTACGGTGCTCCGCTGGATAGAGGCCCTCGGCGGCACGCTGTGCTTCGGTGGCTCGCTTGGCATCTCCGGCGAGCGTGTAGATCAGACTTTGATCGTAGTAGGTCCCGCAGAGAGCCCAGTTGGAATCCAGGCTGATGATCTGAGACGGAAACTGATCGAACACATCTTCGGCCTTCCGTAAGGCGGCCACCGCTTCGGCATGACGACCCAACGTCGCGAGAGTCTGCGCTTCGGCACAGAGCGCGGCTACGAGCGGCACACTGGGACGGTTTCCGGCGAGACGGCGAGCCTGCTCGGCCAGGAGAAGCACGTCATCGAGGTTCTCGCCCGGATCTTGCCTCCGGTAGAGCACTTCCCGGCCTGTCAGCCATGCCGCCAGCAGGGTGTCTCCGGATCGTTCGCTCAGGGTCCGTGTCTTCGTCCACCAGCGGTGTGCTTCGCGGCGGTTTCCCAGGTCGAACCATTTTCCGGCGATCAGGGCCGCGTGGCGTGCGGCGGCGTGGGCGAGGTCACTCTGTACCGGCTCAGGTTGAGCCCGGCTCAGGTGAGGGGCCATGTCGGTGAAGTCGGCGGCGAGCGCGGCCAGGACGACGGCGGGTGGATCGACGTACGCCCGCTTGGCGTGGATGTCTGCGGCGTCCTCCCAGTCGTCGATCATTTCCTGTGACACGCTCGCACCAGGAATACGTGGTTGGGACGCCTGCCAGGCGTCGGTCAAGGCGGCCAGCGCGGGTGCGACCGTACCGCCGACGGCGACGGCTGCGGCATCCCGCATCAGTCGTCTGCGCTCCATATCCTCGCCCTCATCCCGGGTTGAGGCTTTTGCTTCGAGAATAACCTTTCGCCATCGGTCGGCGTCGGTCATGGCGGCACGCAGCCCCCGGGTTACGAGTTCGCCTTTGGCGTCGAGTTCGGCGTCAAGGGCCGTGATCGCCTCGGCGGGCGGGCGGTTCTTGCCCTGCTCCCATTTGCCGATCAGTGAGAAGTGCCATCGGATTCGCTCGGCGAGATCACGCAGGCTCAGGTCGCGCCGCTCTCGCCATGTCCGCAGAGTGCGGCCGAACTCCTGCCATTCGGCCGAGGTGGTCGATGTCGATTGTCCGGTCACGTCTGCCCTCGCGATCCGTCTCATGCGTCGCACCGGCGCCGGCGCGACGTGGTGTGCCTTGTCGCACACTCTCCGTGACATCAACTATGGCAGCAGTCAGCGTTACGTAAAGCGGAACCCCGCAGGCGAGCAGGCCATACGGGGCTCCTTGATCGCAAAAGAGGTGCGATCCATGAGTGATGTTAGGGCCGCCGTGCCCGCACCCGCCATCCCCGGCTGGCAGGTGTTCCTCAGCGACAGGGGCCGCTTCTGGGCCAGCCGCCGGGAGCCGTTCTCCCTCCAGGCCGCCTATGCCGGGGCCGAGCGGACGGTGGACGCCGACACCTTCGAGCAGTTGCGGGCCGAGACCGCCCGTCAGGAGGAGACGGCGGCGGCCCAGGCGGTGAGGTCGTGATGTGGCGCCGCGACCCCCGCGACTCCCACCCCTCCGGTACTTCCGGCCGTCACCGCGCCGGGCAGGCCCGCCCCACGACGGTGCACCGCCGCCTGTGGGACGGCCCGGCCCGAGCCCAGGCCGAACGACTCGCCCAGGCGTGGCCGAGCTGGACCGTGCTGTACGGCGTGGGCAGCCGACGCTTCTACGCCCTGGCCACCTGGGCGACCTCCGAACCGCTGATGATCGAGGCCGCCGATGCCGAGGAACTGGAGAGGCGGATGTACGAGGCGGTCATGGCCGTGACCACCCGCCGCGAGATCTCCCTCACCGCCCCGACCACCCCGGCCAACTCGACCGCCCCGGCCCCTCCGACTACGTCGGCACCCCCGGCCGCCCCGACCGCTTCGGCGTCCCCTGCCGCATCGGCGCCCCCGATACCTCCGGCGTCCTCGCCTCTCCCGACGCCCCTGGCGTCCTCGTCTCCTCCGAGCAGGCGCGGCGGCGTCCCTTCCCCGGCATCCGCCGCCGCGCCCCACCACCCCTACCGGGACGCGGCCTAAAAAGCCGGCGTGACGGCACGCACGCCCCCGTAGCGCGTCATCGCGCCCACCGCCGTGCGACCCGGGCCGGAGGGGTCCCGGGCCGCACCCCAGCGCGGCCCTCTCCCGGAGGGGGAAGAGGGCCGCACGCACCGGCCGGACCGCACCCCCGGCCCGGCCGGTGCACCCCTCCAAGCGCCCTGGCCGGCCGCGCCCGCCGTACACACCGCGCTCGCCGTACACACCGAGATCCTCGACTGCGTCCGCCCATACCCCCGACCCCCACCAGGAGATCCCCATGAAAGGCATCAAGGTCATCGGTGGTGACGGCTCCGCCCTCATCACCCCCTTCCCCGTCCTCCCGCCCCGGTTCGAGGCGCTGCTCACCCCGACCGAGGTCGCGATCATGTTCCGCGTCGACCCCAAAACCGTCACCCGCTGGGCCCAGGCAGGAAGACTCACCAGCATCCGCACCCTGGGCGGGCACCGCCGCTACCGCAGAGCCGAAGTCCTCGCCCTCCTGGCGGACAGCACCTACAAACGCGGCGAGTGACGAGCCGCCACCCGGGAAGTCCCCTCTGACCCCGGACGGCTCGTGATGATCCGCTCCGCGAGCCGTCCGGGCACCACCCACCGTCTGGTTCACCCCCACAGGCGTGGGGAGGACGTTCGTGAAACCCTTACGGCAGGCCGAGCCAGCGGCTCACCCCCACGGGCGTGGGGAGGACTCCGCGCGGTGGAACAGCTCGTCGCCGAGCCACGGCTCACCCCCACGGGCGTGGGGAGGACCAGCGCAGAGGTGATCCGCGCAATCGGCTCCGCGGTTCACCCCCACGGGCGTGGGGAGGACGCCGCCGCCCCGGCCTGGCCGAGCAGCTCCGCCGGTTCACCCCCACGGGCGTGGGGAGGACACTTCCTGACCTGCCGTTTCACATTTGCACTTGAAGTTTCCGACAAGCGCGACACAGTAGCTGAGCACCCACATAGCAAGCCTACGGCCCCGGTCGCGAAAGGTCAGCGCACAGTAGCAACGCGGCCATCGGCTACCGCAGGCTGCTGCCGAGGGTGGCCAGGACGACCAGGGGGCGGGACGTCGCCTTGCACAGCAGAGGCCAGTCAGTCGTCCAGGGCGGCCACCGCCGACGTGATGAGGTTGCGGGCCGCCTTGCCGTACACCGCGAGCTCCGCCATCTTCGTGAACACCTTGCCATACATGGCGATCTCGTGGGGCTGCGTGATCGTCAGATGCCCCGACACCAGTTCCACGGTGACCTCATCGTCGTCGAACATGAAGAACGACTCCGTGGGCCACATGCGGGAGCGGTCGACCCCGAGGGGGATGATGCCGAGCGACACGGACGGCATCACGCTCGCGGTGAGCAGGTGACCGAGCTGGGCGGCCATCACCTCACCGCCGCCGATGGGAGCGCGGAGAACACTCTCCTCCAGCACGACCGCGAATCGGTGGTCGCCCTCCTGGACCACCCGCTGCTTGTCCAGGCGCACCTGTACTGCCTCAGTCACGTCGTCGGGGACGCTCCGGCGCAGCATGAGCGCCGTAAGCACCGCCGCGATGTAGGGGCCGATCTGCAACGGCCCCGGGATCAGCTTGGACGAGTAGATCCGGAATCGCCGTGTCCGCTCCCACAGAGGAAGCACCGCCTCTTGAGCCTGGCGCAGCCCGCTGCGCTCCGTGTGCCGCCACTCGACGAACATGCCCTCGATCGTCTCCAGCGAGGCCACCAGTTCGTTCGCCTGCTCCGGCGCACCGCAACAGCGACACCAGATGCGGATGTCGGCTGCGGCCGGGCGCCGGCGGGCGTGCTCGATGCGGCTCACCTTGGAGGCGTGCCAGCCTGTCAGCCGCGCGAGATCACGACCGGACAGGCTGGCTTCTTGCCGAAGGTGGCGGAGTCTCGCCGCCAGGAGTTCGAGCGCCTGCTGAGCGCTGGAGGACGTTGGGCGCACGGGCTCAGGCTGGCCGATAGTCCTCGTGCGGGGTGGCACGCTGCCATACGGCCTCGAACGCCTCCGCCTGCTGCTTGACCACGATGGGATCGGTGACGAGCTCCTCTCCCACCTTGTCACCCACCCCGCTGAAGTAATGAACGAGCAGCGTGCTGCCGTCGAACAGCCAGAAGTCGTTCGCGGGCAACATCAGATCCGTGGCCTTTCGGCGGGGCAGCCATCGCACATGCTCCCCCGCCCGTATGTTCGGGACGGTGACGTCGTACTCGTACCGGATGTAGGGGCTGATCGGCTCCGATACGACGCGCGCTCGCTGTACCTCAACGCCCCGGCCTACAGCGTCGACGATGTTCTGCAGCCATGGCCGCCACCACGAGGAACGGTCATCCAGGTCGATCCTGTGCCCGGATTGCCAGGCGCTGAGGTCGGGATCGTTCAGGGTGTAGCCGTCGCGCATCTCCAGATGCCAGGCAGAGCGCTGACAGGCGGTCAGGAGTTGCTTAAGCGTTGCTGTTGCCGCCACCGGCTACCTCCGGGAAGAACTGCATCATGCGCTTGGGGAAGCGGATCAGCATTTCGCCCTCGGGCATGTCGCCCACATGCTGGAGAGTGGCGGTGTCGGTGATGGTGAAGCCCTGCAGGATGTAGTCGTCACCGTCCTCCCAGACGGTTGGCGAGTCGCCGTCGGGGCTGTCGGGATCCTTGCCGAGAAATCGAAGTGCCATGGGATGCCTCCTGCTGGGGATGGAGTGCCTGTGTGCCGTAGCTTGCGCCCGGCCGTGCTCTGACCTCAACACGATTGCCAGAAATTGCCAATCGCCATCCGCTTTGACGCGGTACGGGCCTGGCGCGCGCAAGGTGCGGCAACGACATTGAGCTGTTCAGAACGGCATCCATACCTTGTCAGCATGGACAGCTGCGGGTCCGCAACCCCACATCGCACGCCGCTCCGGACGTCACGATCAGACCTGTCGGCGGCGGCTCCGTGACACGGCGCCGGCCCGAGCCGAGAAGTCCAGACAAGTCCGACACCTTCCTCAAGGGAAGGGGGCGGCGCGGCTAACCCTGGAGCGGCCGACCGACAGCCACCATCGACCTGCCCACCACAACCAAAAAAGAGGGGGACCTACCCGTGAGCGACGTGACCACCGACAACGACGTCGAGGAAGCCGCCATAGTGCGCGCCGCCATGGTGCGCGAGCTCCGCGACCAGGGGGCGATCCGGTCTGAGTCTGTGGCGGCTGCCTTCACCTCCGTACCGCGCCACCTGTTCACGCCGGGTGAGCCGCTGAAGGTCGCCTACGCCGTGGACGCCACACCGATCGTCAAAACCGACGGCAACGGTCTGACCCTCAGCTCCGTATCCGCCCCCCATCTCCAGGCCACCATGCTGGAAGCGGCCGCGATCGAACCTGGCATGCGGGTCCTCGAAGTTGGTTCCGGCGGCTACAACGCGGCATTGCTGGCCGAGCTCGTCGGCGACAACGGACGCGTCACCACGGTGGACATCGACCCGTACATCATCGAACGCGCCGGCACGTTCCTGCACGAGGCCGGATACGGCCACGTCCATGTGGTGCTGGCCGACGCGGAGCAGGACGTCCCCATGGCCGCCCCCTTCGACAGGATCATCGTCACGGCCGGGAGCTGGGATATCCCGCCCGCGTGGATCGAGCAGCTTGCAGACGATGGCCGGATCGTCGTCCCTCTCCGGTTGAAGGGGACGACGCGCTGGATCGCATTCGACCGCGACAGCGGGGGCGGCCTGGTCAGCCGTAGCTACGGGTTGTGCGTCTTCGTGCCGTTCCAGGGGGCCGGCTCCCACATCGAACGGACCGTCACGATCGATGATGGGGTGGTGCTGCGCCTCGATGACGAGGATCTCATGGTTGATGCGGAGGCGCTGCGGCGGGCGTTGCACCTACCGAGAATCGAACGCTGGTCCGGGGCCGTGTTCGACATGCCCGACGAGTTGGCGCTGTTCCTGCTCACCAACGCCCCCAACATGGCGCTGCTGTACTCCGGGCAGGAGGCGGTCGACCAGGAGTTGCTCGCGAGCTCGACGCTCAAAGGCGTACCCGTTCTGCTCGACGGCGACAGCTTCGCCTACCGGGCCGCGCGGGAGAACGACGACATGAGCAGCGGATACGAGAGCGGCGTCTACGCTCATGGGCCTGCGGCCGAGAACGTCGCCACCCGGTACGTGGAGCTGCTGCGCCAGTGGGCGGACAAGTACTGCTGGCGCGGCGCCGCGTCCATCCAGTACATCCCCAAGCCCGCCATACCGACGGCCCCCTCTGCCGGAGCCGTCGCGAAGCGGCACGGGACCGTCGTCGTCACCTGGCCATAGACCGCCGGGTTTCCCCGGGCAGGTCCGACGATCTGCCCGGGGAGGCGCCGGGGAATCCCACCCACCCAACGAAGGAGGAACCTTCATGATCGTTCGTTCTACCGAAGGTGTGGCTGCACTCGCGCTGGAACCCCAGGACACCGACTGGCTCGCCGAGCTGGACGTGTCCATCGTCGAGTCCGGTGTGGCCGCCGAGCAGCTCATCCGCATGACCGACGACGGCTGCAACTCGACGTGCGGGACCGCGTGCGTGAGCTGCAAGTAGGCGCCCCGCTGGGCGAAGCCTGATCCGAACGCCCGGCCGGCGTGGCTCACCGACCAGCCGGGCGCCCCCGCTACGGGAGCGACTTGATGTACCGATACCTCGACGCCGCGGTGTTACGCGCCCCATCGTGGCCGCCGGACCAGCAGATCGCATCGTGGCCTGACCTGACCTGCCCGGACGCGGGCCGCGCCTCCTGGCGGGCCTGGTTGGCTCGTACGTGGCAGAAGCCGGGCTTCGCGGCGGCTGTGGAGCAGGCCAGCCCGGATCTGGCGCGGCGGGTGCGCGAGATCTGCGCCGGAGAGCAGATGTCTGTTCCGGCCGTGCGCCGTGCGGTGCTCTCCACGATGCGCTACCTGCTGCGCGCCTCGGGCCGCTCAACGCCGTTCGGGCTGTTCGCCGGGGTGGCCCCGGCCCGCATCAGCGCAGCAACGGACCTGCCGGTGGTGCGGATCGGGGACGCGCACCGCGCGATAGCCCGCGTCACAGCGGAATGGCTCGCCGCGGTCGTTCAGCGGTTGGAAGGTGAGACGGCGCTGCGGCGGCGCTTGACGGTGGCGGCCAACAACCTCGTGTTCGAGCGGGACGGCCGCATGGTGCTCGAACACCGCGCCAACAGCGTGGCGGGCGGCGCACCGGAGGAGGTGAGCGTGCGCGCCATCGACCCCGTACGGACAATCCTCCGGCTGGCGCGTGACCCGCTTCCGATCACGGGGCTGATGGACCGGCTGTTGGCCGCCTTCCCGCGAACCGCCGAGACCACGATCGACGCGTTAATGGCCGAACTGGTGGCCCAACACCTCCTGCTCACCAGCCTGCGCCCGCCCATGACGACCACCGATCCGCTCAGGCATCTCCTGCGCGAACTGGACGCTGTGAACGCCGACGAGGTCGGCGGGGTGGCCGACGTCGTAAAGGGTTTGCGCGCCGTCGCCGACGAGCTCGCCGCTCATGACCGGGCGCCTGCCGCCGTGGCGGGCGAGCACCGGACACGGGCGATGTCCGCGATGGCGGTCATCCACCGCACCGCCCGCCCGCCGCTCTGGGTTGATCTGCGGCTGGACGGGGAGGTGACGGTGCCCGCCGCCGTGGCGGCAGAAGCGGCTGCGGCAGCATCCGCGCTGGTCCGCCTGACCCGCCGGCCCGCCCTCAACGCGGGCTGGGATGCCTGGCATGAACGGTTCCTGGACCGCTACGGCCCACGCGCCCTGCTCCCGCTCCGGGAAGCCGTTGACGCCGACGTCGGGCTCGGCTACCCGGCCGGGTACGACGGCGCACGCGCACCCGAGGAGACGGCGTTGACCGACCGCGACCGCAAGCTGCTGGCGCTGGCGCACAACGCCGCCATGCGCCGCCAGCGGGAGATCCTGCTCGACGACGACATGATCGCCGACCTTGGCGGGGTGCCCTCGGACGCGCCGGTTCAGCCCAGTACGGAGCTGACCGTGCGGATCGACGCGCCCACCGGCCAGGCGTTGGGCGAGGGCCGGTTCACGCTCGTCGTCACCGGGGCATCGCGCGCTGTGGGCACCATCACCGGCCGGTTCCTGGACCTGTTCGACGACGAGCACCGGCAGCGGATGAGCCCCCTGTACGCGAGCCTGCCCCCAGGCGCCCGGGACGCGCTCGCCGTCCAGGTGTCGGCGCCCGCACCGTACGCCGGCACCGAGAACGTCGCCCGCGCCCCGCAGGTGCTGCCGCACGTGCTGCCAGTCGGCGACTCCCCCGACGCCGCGCAGGTGCTCGCGCTGGACGACCTCGCCGTTACCGCCGACCTGCACGGCATCTACCTGGTGTCGCTGTCGCGCCACCGCGCCGTCGAACCGGTGGTCCTCAACGCGATCAACCTGGTTCAGCACACGCACCCGCTGGCGCGGTTCCTCCTCGAAGCGCCGCACGCCCTACGGGCCCCGTGCGCGGGCTTCGACTGGGGCGCCGCCGCCGCGTTGCCGTTCGTCCCAGCGCTCCGCTATCGGCGCACGATCATCTCGCCCGCACGGTGGCGGCTCACCGCCGCCGACCTGCCCGCATCTTCGGCCGACTGGCAGCAGTGGGACGACACCCTCACTGCCTGGCGGGAGATGACGGCGCTGCCGGAGACGGTGAATCTCGGCGGCGGCGACCAGCACCTCCGGCTGAATCTCGGCGAGCCCGCGCACCGCGCCCTGCTGCGCGCCCAGGTGGACCGAGCCAGCACCGCCGTACTGCGCGTCGCCCCCGACTCGGATGCGGCCGGGTGGATCGGCGGCCGACCCCACGAGATCGTGATCCCGCTCGCCGCAACCGGCCGTGCCGCCGAACCACCCCGGCTCCCACGCGAGGTGATCTCCCGAGAGCACGGCCACCTTCCTGGTCGGCACGGGCGGATCTCGCTCAAGCTGTACGGCCACCCCGACCGTCACGCCGCCCTCCTGACCCGCCACCTGCCGCGCCTGGCGGATGCGCTCGGCGGCGACGTCCGGTGGTGGTTCCTGCGCTACCACGATCCCGATCACCATCTCCGCATCCGCCTGACCGTGCCCGCTGGCGCGTTCGCCGACGCAGCCAGCGAGGTCAGCGCGTGGAGCGAGCAGGTGCGTCGGGCCGGACTGACGGCGCACGTGCAGTGGGACACCTACTTCCCGGAGACCGCTCGCTTCGGCGGCCCCAGCGCCATGGAGGCAGCCGAGACATACTTCGCCGCCGACTCGGCTACCGCCCTCGCCCAGGTGACCGCTATCAGCTCATCAGGTGGGCCCCACCCGCGCGCCCTGACCGCCGCCAGCCTGCTCGACATCGCCACCGCCTTCCTCGGCGACACCGGCACGGCGATGCGATGGCTGATCGACCACACCCGCCCCGACGCCTCCCCACCCGACCGGGCCATCTACGACCAGGCCATACGCCTGGCCCAACCAGACGATCACGCGTTGACCGCGCACCCGGCAGGCGAGCAGACCGTCTCCCGCTGGGCGTGGCGCCGGCAGACGCTCGCCGCCTACCGCCGCGTGCTGGAGGACGCGGGCACGCTCCCCCTGACCGTCGTACTGCCCGATCTGCTGCACCTGCACCACGTCCGTATGGCCGGGCCCTCGCCGGCCGGGGAGCGGGCGTCCCTGCACCTGGCCCGCGCCGCCGCCCTGAGCTGGACCGCCCGCGCGAGGAGAAAACCATGAGCCAGCCCAGCACGGAGGCGCTCGCCGCCGCCAACGCCATAGCCACGGCGCTGGCCAACCCGCAGCCGTGGACAGCCGAACCACCTGGCAGCGGCCTGGTCTGGCCCCAATCGCTGTGGGCCGGAGCAGCAGGCATCGCCCTGCTGCATGTCGAGCGCGCCCGCTCCGGGCACGGCTCCCCCCGCACCGCGCACACCTGGTTGGAAGTGGCCGCCTCCGGCACGTTGACGGCGGCGGCCAACGCGAGCCTGTTCTTCGGAGCTCCCGCGCTGGCCTTCGTCACGCACGCGGCCGCAGGCACGTCAGGCCGCTATGGGCATGCGCTGGATCGCCTGAACGACGCGGTCACGTCGATCACCCGCACCCGCCTGGCCGAAGCTCACGCGCGCATCGACCGTGGCGAACGGCCCCCGATGAGGGAGTTCGACCTGATCCGTGGGCTGACCGGCTTGGGCGCCTACCACCTGCGGCGCCACCCCGACCGCCCGATCAGCCGCGATGTGCTGTCCTACCTGGTGCGCCTGACCGAGCCGCTGCCCGCGCGCGGTGAACTGCCGCCGTGGTGGACGACCGCCGCCCCCAACGGCGACCCCAGCTCGGACTACCCGCACGGGCATGGCAACCTGGGCATGTCCCACGGCATCGGCGCGGCCCTGGCCCTGCTGTCACTGGCCGTGCTGCGCAACGTGCCCGTGGCCGGCGCGAAAGAGGCGATCGAACGGATCTGCGCATGGACCGACCTGTGGCAGCAACAGGACAGCGCGGGTCTATGGTGGCCAGGTCTGGTCACCGCCCAGCAGGTGCGCGAGTGCCGCATCGACCCGTCGCTGCGGCCCCGGCCATCATGGTGCTACGGAATCAGCGGCACAGCCCGCGCCCAGCAGTTGGCCGGGCTGGCGCTCGCGGACGAGACGCGGCAGCAGACCGCTGAAGAGGCGATGCTGGCCACTCTGCGCGATCCCGCACAGCTCGATCAGCTCCCGGAGATCGGACTGTGCCACGGCACCGCTGGGTTGCTCCAAGCCGCATGGCGGATGGCCCCCGACGCCCGAACCCCCCAGATCAGCGACGAACTCCCCAGAATGATCGCCCGGCTCACCGCGCAACTCGCGCACTCCACACCTCCCGGGCTCCTGGACGGCGCCGCAGGGGCCGCGCTCGCCCTGCACACCACCGGCACCGGCGCCGCGGCGTCGGGCTGGGACGCCTGCCTGCTCTTGGCCTGACCGCCGGAGGCAACCCGCATGGATCCCCGCGTGTGGCGGCAAGTCAACGTCGCCTTCCCCAGCTGGACCGAAGCCGAGCACACCGCCGTGACCCATCTCGCCCCGCTGCTGGCCAAGGCCGAAGCCGACCGGCTCATCACCGCCTGGTTCTTCATGCGCAAAACGCCCTGCTGGCGCGTCCGCTACGTATCCAGCGACGACCGGACGCAGGCGCACCTCCACAACCACCTGAAGGACCTCATCCAGCAGGGTCACATCGACACCGCGACCGAGGTCATCTACGAGCCCGAGCCGCGCGCCTTCGGCGGCACCAGCGCCATGGCGTGCGCCCACGACCTCTTCCACCTCGACAGCCGGCACCTGCTCAACCACCTCGTCCGCTCGCCGGGCACCGAGCACCGCCGCGAACTGTCGATCCTGCTCTGCACGATCTTGCTGCGCGCTGCCGGACTGGACTGGTACGAGCAGGGCGACGTGTGGGCACGGGTAGCCGACCACCGCGACCTCCCCGACCTGATCTCCCCAGAGCGGCGGCCCACTCTGAAGGCCAGTCTGCTGCGGCTGATGGGCGTGGACGTCACCGCCCTCATGCGCGACGGCGCAGCCCTGGCCTTCGCCGCCGAATGGTCAGCAGCATTCGCCACCGCCGGCCGAGAACTGGCCGGCCTGGCAGCCGACGGACGGCTGAACCGCGGCCTGCGCGCCGTCCTCGCCCACCACGTCATCTTCGCTTGGAACCGGCTCGGCATGCCCTACACCGCCCAGGCCGTCCTGGCCCACACCGCCAAAGAGGTTGTGTTCGGATGCGATCCCACCGCCCCGGAGCTCGATGGAACGAGGAGCGAGCGAAGATGAACCCCTTGCTGGAGCAGGCTGCGCAGCGCTTCCCCCTGATCGCGCGCCCCCGCCCGGCATGCCTGCCCCTCAGGGCACGCGTCGCCGAGCTGCGAGACCTCGGCGACACGGCTGCCCAGGGCACGGACGCCAACCATCTCACGCTTGCCTCCGAGGCGCTGAACAAGGCGGCGCTGATCGCGAGCGACTGCGGCGACTCCGCTATGGCCCGATCTCTGTGCCGGCGACACTTCACCGCTTACCAACCCGCCTGGCCACTGGACGCACACCAGGCACGCCATGCCCTGGAGCCGCTCGTCAACCTAGCCCGGCTGGCTATCCGGGAACACGACGGACCTCGCGGCTATCTCCTGCTGGATGCCCTCTTCCGCGCGGTCACCAGCGGCGGCACAGCCGATATCGACGGCCACCGCCTCACATTCGACCGCCTCACCCGCACCGGAGAGGATCTCCGCACGGTCCGCGAGTGGCTCTGGGGCGTCTTCCTCGCCGAGGGCATCCGAGCCCTCATCAGCGCGAGCCAGTGGGACCAAGCGGTTGCCCACGCACAGCAATACCGCGGCGTCGGTCAACGACTCCTGGACGGTCGGCAGGCCACCATCATCGCGCACTGCCTGGCCGGGCGCATCGACACCGCCCTGAAGCTCGTCGCCGACAGCGAACCGGACCAGCCGTGGGAGCGCGCGGTGGCCAACTGCCTGAGCGCGCTGTGCAGCCGCGCGGCCGGACACCCAATAGCTGACACGCTCGCCGAAGTCCAACGCCAGTACCTGAAGCTCGATCCCACGCCGGGCCTGGTGATGTTCCGCACCCGCCTGGGATTGACCGTCCTCGACCTGGCTGCTGACACCGACCGGGCCTTGGCTGATCGCCCGTTCACCTTCCTGATCAGCGACATCGTCTCGACAGCGGACGGGTACGCCGCGCGGGAAATCCTGGCCCACAAGCGGGCCAGTGCGATGCTGAGCCGTACCGAGCAACATGAATTCACCTCTGCGGTGAAGTCGGCCGGGCTTGGGCTCGGCGCGATCCCCGCCCCGCTGATGACCGAAATCCTCGCAGCTACGAAGCTGAGCGAGACCGTGATCGAACGAAGCCTTCGTGACCGCGTGCCGACATACTGAGCCGATCACAAGTTTTAGGACTATTGGCGTTATAGGCCGATGTAGGCCAGGTGAGGGTCGGGTCACGTCCAGCGAAGTGGTGTATGAGTTGACCTTCGCGTGATCCTTTTTCTGCAGGTTAAGCGGTAAGTGTCTGCGGGATCGGGTTCTGCTGCGGTTGGTGCACTCGTCGCTACGCATGCCGTACTCGGCGCCACACACACCGTCGGCCTCGGCTGACATCAACGTCTCGGCCATGGTCTTCACCATGGATCGCAACAGATCCGGGTTCCCCTGCTGAACCCGCCTCACTGACCACGGCCTGGCTGGAGAAACAGGTGCGTGCCTGGGCCGACGACAAGAGTCGTCTGGAGGTGGCGGTCCGGATGTACGAGGCGCGCTTCGGCACCGCCTCCGCACCGGCCGGGGTATCGCTCGCCCAGCTGTCCTCCCCACGCCCGTGGGGGTGAGCCGCCCTCACGGAGGCGCCTGCGTGCCTCTCGCTCGTCCTCCCCACGCCCGTGGGGGTGAGCCGGGGTCCGGTGGGGGCGCCTTGGTGGGGCCCATGGTCGGCGCAGGTAGGGGTGGCGGTCACTCTGGGTAAGCCTCGGGGAAACCGGTGGTCGGCGTGGGGGGTCGACTGCCGCCCGGGGAAACCGGATCGGGTCGGCGGCCGGTTGGGAGCCGATGACGGCGCGGCCGGAGGCTATGGGCGTAGGGTCTCTGCTTCGCGGCCGTGGACGATCAGGGCGTAGAGCACGAGCACGTCGATCGCGATGACGATCAGCGACCACCAGGGGTAGGCCGGGAAGAAGATCATCTGTTCGATGGCGTTCAGCGCGACGATGATGATCGCCGTGATGCGCGCCCACGTCTGCCCAATGCTGAGGGCCGCGCCGACGACGATCAGAAGGATGCCCAGGATCAGGTGGAGCCAGCCCCAGCCCGTCAGGTTGAACGCCACCACCTGGTTTCTGGTCTGGACGTAGAAGTCCCCGTTGAAGAGGGCGAACAGCCCCACTATGAGGTTGAACACCCCCACCAGGATCATCATGATCGCGGCGAACCAGATCCAGCCGACCCAGCCGGTCACCTGCCTGTCCTGCCTGTCGTGCACCATGTCGGCCCCTCTCCTCGTGAACCCAACAAGATGTCATCACACGTAGTGATAACCAGATCACCCTAGGCTTATGTCATATAAGGGGCTTTAATTACTCAAAATGCATCCATGGGGGATATATGTCACATGAGGATGCAGTGGGATACCCAGTCACGGTTTGACACATGTAGGGGATCGCATCCCTCCCGGCACCGGAACCGCCGCCCCGGCACCTCGGCGCCCCAGCGCCCCGCCCCGGACACTCGTACACCCGCCCAGCGTGGCGGGGATTCGACCCAGCGGACGCCCTCCGGACCGAGTCCGGGCGCCCGCGCCCCACGGAAAGGTCGGATCTTCTCTCTCCGGCCGACCTCCGAGGGATGACCCGAATGTGTGAAGAGCATTCGTATCGGCCCCCCGGAAGGGCCCTCGCCAATCCGAACCTTGGAAACGTTTTCATACCTGCCGCCCGCAGCGTGTGACCCCTGCGGGAACCGGCAATTCACGACAGGATGAACGGCGGACCGCGTCCAGCGAAAAGGCAGGCCAACGGAAAACCCGGTGGACCAGCCGAAACCATCAGATAGGCACAGATCTCCAGAGAAGCCCCGATACAGGGCGCGGGCGATGCCGCAGGTCCCCGCCCCGGAGGTTTCGGACAGACCTTAATGTCAATTAGGTATTATTTATAACCTAATAACCATAAGGGTCGATTACCAGACCCTTTTACCTTCCCAATAGATCAAGGTCAGTCTAATATTTGGACCTATGTCATGGCGTGCATCGGATTTCTCAGACGGACAGGCCGCCCGCTCCAGGCGGGGCGACGCTTCCGGCGAAGATGGATCCGATCATCTGTCCGACTGGTATCCCGAGCAGCTCCCCACATTCAACTGGCGGAAGGTCGTTCTGTTCGGGACGGTCCTGGTGCTCCTCTGCGGAGGAGGGATCTGGTTCATCAGGGGAAACACCTCCGGGCAGCAGACCCTGGTCGCCGACCCGTCTCCGCAGAGGCCGGGGACGGGCCTGGAGGCGGCGGTGCCCCCGTCGCCCTCGGCCACAGATCTCCCCGCCTCGGTCGGCAGGCAGCCGATCCCCTCCACGCCGCCCCTGGGGAAGGGGTCCACGACCCCGGACCGCTCGGACGGCTCGAAGAAGCTCAAGCCCTCCGAGCGGCCCCAGCAGATCATCACGGACCGGACACGTGACGCGAGCGCGTCCCAGCTCACCGTCGATGAGGCGTACCGCGTCCACGGCCGCTACCAGAAGGGGCTGTCGGCCGCCCAGGCCAGGCTCGACCAGGCCGCGATGGGGAGGCTGGAGGCCGGGCTGGCGGTGGAGATGACGCGGGCGAGCTTCAAGACCGCCCGGATGCGGGGCGAGTCCGTGGCGTCGGGCATCTGGCCGAACCCGCAGATCTGGGTGGCCCGGCACGTCGAGGGTGCCGCCGACTGGTTCGTGGCGGTCTCCCACGAGCCGGGGGTGGCCCGGATCGTCGACGTGATGAGTTCCACCCCCGCCGGTTGGCGGCTGGTGGCCTCCGGGGCCGACACGCGAGCCACCCCCGCGCGCTTCCCCAAGATCGCGACCGACGCCGACGGCTACGCCACGAGCCTCCCGGAGAACGCCTCCGGCCTGCTCGCCACCCCCCGTCAGATCGCCCGCGCCCACCTGGCGAGCCTGGAGAGCGCCAAACTCGACCGGAGGTTCGAGGACGGGCCGTGGACGAGTGAGAGCGTGCTGTTCTGGCAGCAGGAGCGCTCCCAGCTGGAGCAGGCCGGATGGATCCTCAGCCTGTCGTACGTCCCGCAGGGCCCGGTGCGGGCGTTGCGGACCGGGGACGGGGGCGCCCTGGTCTGGTACGGAACCCGCTCCACCGAGGCACGTCTGGCCGAGCGCGTGGGCGCGAAGGTCAGCCTGAAGGGATCGGCCGCCGTCCGCACCGCCAACAGGTCGTTCGCCCATTCGGTGAGCGCGACCTACGGGCGCATGTACGTGACCTATGTCCCCCCCGCCGGCTCCACCGAGCCCGTCCGCGTGCTGGGCGAGTGGAGCGATGTCTTGGAGAGCCACGGCGACTGACGTCCCCATCGGAAGAAGAGGAACATCCATGATGACACCCTCACGTAAGCCTTCACGCGCGACGGTGATCACTGCGAGCATCGCCATCGGCGTGTTCGGGGCCAGCGCTGGGCTGGGAACCGTCATCGCCTCTCGTTCCCAGCCCAGCGAGCGGGAGGTCATGCGCCTGGCCGCGGGCACCTACCACCTGGACGACGGGGAGCAGGCGTGGCGGTCCCAGGGGGGAGGCGGCGGGAACGACCCCGTCCCGCTCTCGGGTTCGGACGAGGGCAGCACGATCACGAACAAGGGGTCCAAGGACACGAAGCTCTGCCTGACCGCGACCGCCGACGGGCACGCCGTCGCGGGCGGCGCCGGAGGCTGCGTCGCCCTTCCCGTCCTGGCGAGCGCCATCGCGCCCATGCAGCGGCCGGGCAACCCCAAGAGCACGGCGACCGCGACTCCCAAGAAGGAGTCCTCCCCGGCGAAGTCCTCGGCGCCGGAGCCCAACCGCACGAAGGCGGCGCAGCCCGCCCCGGACCCCGGGCGTACGGCGGGCGGGCAGGCCCCGGACCCCGGCCGTACGGCACCCGCGCAGCCGCCGGCGACATACCGCCCGTCGCCCGCTCCCGCGCCGGTGCCGACGAAGAAGGTCAGCGGCAACATCTCGGAGAGCGGCAGCCTGATCGAGCGTCCGGTGGAGAAGCCGAAGCTGAACATCGGGCCCTCGTCCGGGCCGAAGGTCTCCGACGAGCGCGGGGCCAAGCAGACGAACGACTCCAAGCCGGACCAGCCGTCGGGCACCCTCAAGCCCGCCCTGCCCTCGGGCACCGGGAAGCCCACGGTGCCGCAGGACACCGGCAAACCGGTTCCGCCCGTCGGCACCCCGAAGCCCTCGGGCACTCAGAAGCCGGCCCTGCCCACCTCCGCGCCCACCGCGGCCCCCAAGCCCTCGGGTACCCTCAAGCCGGCTCTGCCCGCCAAGCCCGCGGACCCGGCCAGGCCCTCCCAGCAGGGGCAGGGGGATCCGCGTCCGGCCGCGCCGTCCGCGGGCGCGCGGCCTCCCGCCGCCGCCCCCGACGGGACCGTGCTGCGGCCCGCCCAGCCGACCACCAAGAGCGGCATTCCCGAGGGTGCCGAGTCTCTGCCGATCTTCAAGGATCCCGAGCTGCTCCGGCGGGCCCAGGAGGCTCTGGGGCTGGACAAGAACATGCGGTACACGGACGAGAACGGGGTGTGGGACCTCAACATCGCCCCGCCGGGAACCCCGCCGTGCCGTGACTACTCCGCCGCGGAGCTCCGCGCGCTGAGCACGCCCCAGGGCGCGGTCATCCCCCGTGACTCGTGCCTCTGGCCGGCCTTCATCCGCTGGCTCTACGCGGAGCCGGAGGCCGGGCAGACCAGCAACTGGACCAAGTTCACCGGCCTGCCCGAGCGGAACCTGGAGCTCGTGGTGACAAACCCGTCTCCGGCCCAGCCCGACCAGCCGGGCCAGGTCGACCCCGCGCAGCCCGTACAGCCCGCGCAGCCCGGCCACCCCACCCAGTCCGGGCGGTTCGACCCGGCGCGGCCCGACAGTCCCGACCGCTCCAGCCGGTTCGACGGGTCGGGGCGGGTCGATCCGGCGCAGCCTCCCCGGCCTGACCAGCACGGCCCGGGTCAGTCCGTCCATCCCGGCCCCGGCCAGGTCGAGCCGGAATCGGACGGGTACACCGGCCCATGAGCACGCCTACCGGGGCCGGGCGTGTCGCGCCCGGCACCGGGCCGGGGGCGGCCTGGGTGAGTGAGCACGGCGCGCATCTGATGGACTACGCCGCCTCGCACCTCACCCCCGGCCAGGCGCTGTCGGCGGTCGTCTCCGCGATGACCGCCTGTGGCGTCCGGCCGCCACCGGAGGGCGTCTCCGTCCGGGGGCGCCTGCTGGCCGTACTGCGGCGCGACTGTCTCGCCGCTCCCGGCTACCGGGAGCGGTATGTGCCGGACTCCGGCCCCGGCATGCCGGACGACGAGGTGATCGAGCGGGTCTGGACGATCGTCGATCCGCTGGGCACGGAGGCGCTCAGACTGGTGTATCGCCACGGGCTGCCCGTGGAGGATCTCCCCCATGTGCTGGGGGTGCCGCCGGAGGACGCGGGCAGGCTCGTGACCCGGACCCAGGACCTGATCGAGATCCTGGCCAGCGGGCTGGACTCGCTCGCCAACCGGCGCCGTACCTGCCCGGAGCTCGCCCCGCTGGCCGAGGCGGTCTTCCCCGACGAGGAGGGGCCCCTGCCCTCCACCGGGTACGGCGACGCGCGCGCGCAGCTGCTGTCGCACATGGTCAAGTGCCCCGTGTGCACGCGGCCGATCAACATCCGCTACACGGCCCCGCAGATGATCTCCAACCCCAGGCTCCGGCCGCTCACCGCCAAGATCAAGCGACGGCTCGTGGACGCGCTCTCCGGCGGTGTGGACCCGTCCGCGTCCGGCCTCGGCACCCCGTTCGCCGCCCCCGTCGCGGTGGCCGATCCCCGTCCGGCCCCGGCGTCCGCCGCGCCTGCGGCACAGGCGCGGGAACCGGCCCCCGCACCGAGGGAGAAGACCCGGCCGACCCGTCAGGATCGCTCCACGCTCCCCTACCAGCCCGTCCGACCGGCGTCCCCGAGCCGGCAGGACCACCAGGACCAGCAGGATCGCCCGGTCCGTCAGAACCGTGCGGATCGCCGGGACCATCCGGACGGCGGGGAGCGTCCGGGCGGGCGGGATCGCCGGGACCGCTCCAGGCTTCCGTACGGCCCCGCCCTCCAGGATCGGCCCACGCTGCCGTCCCTGCCCAGGCTGCCCGCCCAACCGGCCGGTCCGCCGTCCGCCTCACCATCCGCCTCGCCGCCCATCCCGCCGTCCGTTCCGCCGTCCGGCTCACCGCCCGGCTCACCGTCCCCGGCGCAGGACACCCCGCTCTACGACGCCCTGCTCAGCCGGGCGTGGTCGCGTGAGACCCCGGCGCGCCCCGGCGACGCGGACTTCACCGTCCCGTCCATGCCGGCCATACCGTCCGCGGCCGGTGGCCCCGCCAACCGGCGGGCGTCCGCGGCGAGGGCCCACGCCGGGCCGGAAGGTGAGGAGACGCGGGAGCGGTTCGGTTCCGGGGTCCGCGTCCTGGAGGCGCTGGCGTGGGTGGGAGACCGGATCCGGAGCACCACGATCAAGATCATGATCATCGTGGTCGCCGGGGCCGCGGGCACCCTGACGGGGATGAACCTGCTGGCGCCGGCGATCGGGGTCAGGGAGCCGACGAGCTCTCTGCGGTCCTCCGCCGCCCAGGAGAACACGCCGGAGACCATGCCGGGTGAGGCCTCCGGCACCGGCGGCGGACTCTCCGGGCGGCTGCGGATCCCGCCGGTGGTGACGCTCGACGAGTTCGGCCAGGGAAGCATGCTCCTCACCGTGACGGGCCCCTCCCTGACATGGCGGATATCGGCCCCCGGCCTGACCGTGCACCCGGCCGGCGGCACGTCGAACCAGGGACACACCGAGGTGATCACTCTGCGGGCCCACCGGATCCGCCACTGGTGCGGAACCCCCTCCCTCGTCACCACCCCACTGACCGTTCGCGGTCCCACCGACTCGATCAGCACGACGGTGCGCTGGCAGACCTGCTGACGGCGTCCCCGCAAAAAGTTCTCTGTGAAAGGACCTTCGCAATGACGGAGACGTCCCCCCGGATCCAGGCTTCACCGCCCCCGCAGGGCGAACAGTTCCAGGAGACGGTCCCCCTCACCGCCGAGCATCTGCTCACCAACCGGCGGCCCGAGCCGACCGGCGGATGGCGCCGTCTCGTGTGGCAGCTCTCCGGCGGAAAGATCACCCCTGCGGAGTCCACGGCGGAGCTCGAACGCCGCACGCTGATAGCCCAGGCTCAGACCCCCGTGGCGAGCGGCCACCATCGGATCGCGGTGATGAGCCTCAAGGGCGGCGTCGGCAAGACCACGACGACCGTCGCCCTCGGCAACACCCTGGCCTCCCTGCGCGGGGACCGGGTGATCGCGATCGACGCCAACCCGGATCGGGGAACCCTCGGCCTCAAGGTCAAGTCGGAGACCGCCGCGACCATCCGCACCCTGCTCGCCGAGGCACCCCACATCGTCCGCTACGCCGACGCCCGCGCCTTCACCTCCCAGTCCCCGGCCCGGCTGGAGGTGCTCGCCTCCGACACCGACCCGGCCGTGAGCGAGGCGTTCAACGCCGAGGACTACCGGACGGTCGCCGGGCTCATCGAGCGCTACTACTCGATCTGCATCACCGACTGCGGAACCGGGCTCCTGCACGGGGCCATGGGCGCGACGCTGGAACTGGCCGACCAGATCGTGCTGGTGAGCCTGGTCGCGGTGGACGGGGCCAGCTCGGCCGCCGCGACCCTGGACTGGCTGACCGCCCACGGCCACTCGGACCTGGTGAAGAACGCCATCGTCGTGCTGAACGCCGTGGAGCCGAAGTCGGATGTGGACGTCGAGCTGCTGGAACGCCACTTCGGCTCCCGCTGCCGGGCCGTGATCCGGGTGCCCTACGACCCTCATCTCAAGGAGGGCGCCGAGGTGGACCTGGTCCGGCTCCGGCCCACCACCCGAGGCGCCTACCTGCGCCTGGCCGCGGCGGCCGGTCAGGCGTTCGCGCCGCGGCCGGAACGGAGCCGTTAGTGCGATCGTCGATCGGCGAGGACTCCTCGCTGGACTGGGATCTGGGGTCGCCGTCACGCACCAACCGGCGAATGGTCCTCGTGGTCGTCTCGATCGTGGGCACGATACTGCTGGTGATCGGCGGATGGCGCCTGCTGGGGTCCGGACCCGACGCCTCGACGGCCTCCACCTCGGAGGCCGTCGAGGGGACGGTCGTGCTCGCCCCGCCCTCCGGCTACGAGGGCGAGGCCGGTTACCCCATCGGGTTTCCCCGCAGCGAGCTGGGAGCGGCCTCGGCCGCGGCGGCGGCGCTGGAGGCGGCGTGGACGCTGGACGTCCGCCAGGCCGAGCACGCGGCGACGCTGTACGCCCCGCCGGAGCAGCGGGCCGCGGCCCGCGCGGGCGCGCGGTCGGCGGTCGCCGGCTGGCGCGAGACCCTCGGGCTCCCCAAGGGCGGAGCGCTTCCCGAAGGGGCGGCCATGCGGACCAGGACGATCGGGATCCAGTGGCATCCCCGGGCCAGGGATCTGGTCCAGGTCTCCGTTCTGGTCCAGGTGACCGCGACCAAGGGTGTTCAGGACACCGACCCCACCTACTCCAGTCCGTACGCCATGAGCCTGCTCATGAGCTGGAATCCCGGCATGCGCGGCTCGGGCCGCGGAGACTGGGTCAACATCCCCGATCCCGTCGCCGCGGCCGTACCCGAGGTCGCGTTGCCCGGCACCCCCGAGTTCACCGCCGCGGGCTGGAAGCCTCTCTCCGGCCCGGACCCCGCCCCCTAGATCGAGGAAAAGCATTCATGCCCCCACGCAGCCAGTCCCGGCGCGTCACCCTGGTCTCCGGACTTCTCCTGGCCGCGGTGTCCGCGACGACCAGCGCGATCATCGCCCAGCCCTGGGTGGCCCTGGCGGATCCGGGGTCCAACACCTCGGCGCCGTCGGTCACCTCCTCCGTCCCCTCCGAGCAACCCACTGCCCCCGAGTCGGAGCAGACGTCCCCTGCCGTGGAGAGCCCCGCGGACCTCTCTCCGCTCGTCCCGCAGGAGAGCGCGCCGGCCGAGCCCGACCTTTCCACCGGCGACTCCGGTGGCTCCGGTGGCTCCGACGGCGGTTCCGGCAATGAGCCCGCTCCGGACAAGGAGCCCCCGGCGGCTGAGAAGAAGGCCCCCGCACCTCCGAAACATCCGACCTCGGCCTCCCCTCAGACCTCGGCTCCCAAGTACCAGCACGGCAAGACCATCCAGTCACGCCCGAAGCCCAAGCCCGTTCCGGTCGCGCCGCAGAACAAGTCCGCTCCGGTCGCATCGCAGCACAAGTCCGCTCCGGTCGCATCGCAGCACAAGTCCGCTCCGGCACCGCCGAAGAGCGTGCCCACCGGGGAGCCGGCGGAGAACAAGTCGTTCAAGGTCACCGCCGAGAAGTCCGACCCCGAGCCGCTCACGACGCCCCTCCCCGGAGCCGACGAGACGCCGGCCCCCGCACCGGCCAAGAGCGACCCCCCGGCCCCCACGGTGACGCCCAGCCCCACCGCGACCGCCGCCCCGACCCCCACCGCCACCGCGAGCCCCACCTCGACCGCGACCGCCAAACCCGAGCCTCCGAAGGCGACCCCGCCGAAGGAGACCCCGAAGCCGGCTCCGCCGAAGAAGACCCCGAAGCCGAAGCCCTCGGCGACACCGACCGCCAAACCCACGACCTCGCGACCGGCCACGCCCAAGCCGGCCCCGCCCAAGGAGACGTCTCCGAAGGAGACGCCTCCGGCGCCCAAGCCGACGGCCGCCCCGACCACCCCGGCCCCCGCTCCCACCCCCACGGCGACGGCCACCGCCCCGGAGCCGGGCACCACCAAGCCGGCCCCGCCGAAGGAGACGAAGGAGACGAAGGAGACGGAGAAGCCCAAGGAGACGCCGCCGGCCCCCAAGCCGACGACGGGCCCGGCGACCGACGCCCCGACCGCCAAACCCGCCGCCCCCGCCGTTCCCACCCAGAATCCGGCCGACGGGCAGGGGAGCCACCCGACCACCGCGCCGTTCCCGCCGTCTCCGGCACCCCGGCCCGTCGTCCCGCTGCCGCCGCTGAGGCGTTCCCCCGCCACGGACCTCTGTGACGCGGAGCAGGCCGCGACGTGCTGGAGTCTCGCGCCCTGGCGCAGCCGTACCGCCGACGTGACCGCGTCGCCGCTGACCGCCAAGCAGCAGGCGGCCCCGGCGACGCCCCGGTGGGCCTTCGCTCCGCCGGTCGTCCCCGTCACGCGCGCGGTCCCGGCACCGAGCGCGTCCACCACGTGGTCACCGGCCGTGGCCGGCTGCTGGAGTTTCAGTCCCTCCGCGCTCTGCGCCAGACCCGGGGAGCAAAGATCATGATCTCTCGATCCCATGTGCGACTGGCCGTCCTCAGCATGGTCTCCGCGCTGGCGGTGAGCGGCCTCACCGCCGCCCAGGGCGAGGCGGCCCCCGCCTCGGCCTGCCCCTCTCCGGCCGGGGGGCCCAGCGCCGCCGGGACCCTCGGCTGGGGGACGCCGACCTGGTGCGCGGAGTTCGACGACTATCTCGACCAGTCCGACTGGGTGGTCTACGACTCGCCGGGACACGCCGGCAACGGCCGCCGCTCCTCCGGGCAGCTCTATCTGGGCAACGGGGCGCTCTATCTGCACGGCAAGGCCGACGGCACCACCGCCGGACTGGCCAGCCGCCGCAGCCAGACCTACGGCCGCTGGGAGACCCGCATCCGGCTCTACCGGGGTGCCGGGTCGTATCACCCCGTCGCCCTGCTCTGGCCGCAGGAGGGCGGGGGAGGCGTGCGGAGCGCCACCGATGAGGAGGTCGACTTCCTGGAGGTCATCAACGACCCCGGCAGGCAGCGGCCCAACTTCTTCCTGCACACCCCTCAGGGCCAGGAGCAGTCGCACGCCGACGTGGACATGACCGCCTGGCACACCTACGCCGTGGAGAACACCTCCGGCGGGATCGTCGGATACCTCGACGGGCGCGAGTGGTTCCGCTCGTCCAACGCCACCCACACCCCGATGTCGGCGTGCCTGCAACTGGACTGGTTCCCCGGCCAGGGCGACTCGGGGGAGGCGTGGATGGAGGTGGACTGGCTCCGCGTCTACTCTCTGGACTCCGGCCGCGCCGGATAGACCCACCCCGTCACCGGAGCGCGGACGGAACGGCACCGGAGCGGGCGAAAGGAGGGCGCGGGATCCCAGATCCCGCGCCCTCTTTCCCGCTCGGACCCGTTTCCCGCCCGGGCCCGGCAGGTGTTCTCAGCGCGTGTACGGCCGGGCGGCGCGCCCCTCGCGCAGGGTGATCCCCCACCAGATGAGCTGGTCGAGCATGAGCTTGGCCGCGCCGTTGACACCGTCCGGCTCGACCGGCTCCCCCGCCTCGTCGAACCGTTCGGCGACCAGGTGGAAGCCGACCGTGTCGCGCAGGGAGACCACGTGCAGCTCGGCGAAGACGAGGCGGAGTTGCTCCACGGCGCGCAGGCCGCCTGAGCGCCCGCCGTAGGAGACGAACGCCGCGGGTTTGGCCGCCCACTCGTGGCGGACCGCGTCGATGGCGAGTTTGAGGTCCGCGGGGTAGCCGTGGTTGTGCTCCGGGGTGATCACTACGAAGCCGTCGGCGGCGCCGATCCTGGCGGCGAGCCCACGGGCCTCGACGCCGGCGCCGGTGCCGCCGTCGGATCGCGCGGAGGGGATCGGGGGCAGCGGGGTACGGACCAGGTCCATCACGTCCAGCCTCAGGTCGGCCCGCCGCCGGGCCTGGCCGAGGAACCACCGGCTCACCATCGCCCCCGAACCACCCTCCCGGGCGCCGGCGATGATCACTACGATGTCGAGCACCACGGTCTCCCCTGGTCGAAGGGTCTCGACACCACCGTGTACCCTCAACCGCGGTTGAGGTCAACCGGCCCCGTCTCCACCGGTTCCATCTCCACCGGTTCCATCTCCACCGGTTCCATCTCCACCGGAACGGGACGTCGCCCCCATTATGGACGGTCGGCCGCCCTGCCGATACGGCCCCGCGCGACCAGCCACGCCACCGCGCCGTCGAATATCCACCGCACGGCCGGTATGTCTCCGGAATTTCCATCGCGGATCATCCGGCGAATGGCGACGGGGACAGATCTTCTCGGAAGGACTTCCCCTCGGAGACCGATTCCGCCGGAATCCCTACCTCGACATCACTTTCATTCATCTCACGTGGATTGATTACCGTTCTTTATCCCGCTCTTACGGAGGATCAGTACACTCGGCGACGGCCGGGAACCGGCTCCTCCGCCACGGGCGCACGCCCTGGCCCATTCTCTCCAGGAGTCACGTGAGTAGCGGGTTGATCGACGCGCCCACAGAATCGGCGGGCCGGCCCGCGCCCCGGCGGCGGCGCACATGGCTGTGGTGGCTGACCTCCGTGGTCACCGCCGTCGCGGTCGTGGTGGTCGCGACGGTGGTCGGCGTCTATGTCAAGCTGACCGGCAACGTCAAGCACATCGACGTCCCCGTGGAGGATCTGGGCCCCCGGCCGGTGAAGGTCGCGACCAAGGCCGTGAACGTCCTGGTCGTCGGCTCGGACCAGCGTGGTGGCAAGAACGCCAAGTACGGCAGGTTCCCCGGCGAGCGGACCGACACGATCATGCTCGCGCACATCTCGCCGAAGCGGGACAACGCGATGGTCATCAGCTTTCCCCGCGACTCGATGGTCCAGCTTCCCGAGTGCCGGGCCAAGCAGGGACTGGTCGGTCAGCGGGCGCACCTGGGCATGATCAACGAGTCGTTCAACTCCGGCGGGATCACCTGCACCTGGAGGACCGTGGAGTCGCTCACCGGCATCCACATCGACCACTTCGTGAAGGTCGACTTCACCGGCTTCAAGGGCATGGTCGACGCGGTCGGCGGGGTGGAGGTCTGCGTGCCCGAGCCGATCCACGACAAGAAGGCGCTGCTCGACCTGTCCGCGGGCCGCCAGACGCTCAAGGGCGAGCAGGCCCTGGGGTACGTCCGGGCGCGCTACAGCCTGGGCGACGGCTCCGACATCGGGCGCATCCAGCGGCAGCAGATGTTCATCGCCTCCATGGTCAAGAAGGTGATGAGCGGCGAGACGCTCACCGACCCGGCCAGGCTCTTCGGTTTCCTCGACGCGGCCACCAGGTCGGTCACCACCGACCCCGATCTCACCCCGGTCGTGATGAAGGACCTGGCGACCAGCGCCCAGGGCCTCGCCGCCGGGCAGATCCACTTCATCACCACCCCCTGGCGGTACTCGGTCACCTATCCCGGCCGGGTGGAGTGGGTGGAGCCGCAGAGCAGAGAACTGTTCCAGATCGTCGCCCGGGACAAGACGGTCGCCGGGTCCGGGGTCAAAGGCGGGCAGTCCAAGGTGTCCCGATCCAAGATCCAGGTCGAGGTGCGCAACGGGACCGGCCGCGCCGGCCTGGCCTCGGTGGTGGCCGTCCAGCTGGAGGAGCGGGGCTACCACATCGCCAAGATCGGCGACGCGCCGCGCAGGCCGTATCCGAAGACCACGATCACGTACTCGCCGAACGGCGCGGCGGCGGCGCCCACCCTCACCCGTGACCTGCTCGCGTCCACCGGCAGGCTCGTCCGGCGGGCGGCCACGCCCAGGCTGATCCTGACCATCGGCGACGACTGGAAGGGCCTCAAACCGCCCAGGCGGAACGACCTCGACAGCCTGAAGGGTTTCGACGCCACCCACGACTCCTGCGCAGCCGCCTGATCATCCCTCTTGAGTAGGGTTCGAGGCATGTTGTACGGGCGGGCCACCGAGCAAGGTGTGATCAACCGGCTGCTGTCGGAGGCCCAGGCGGGCAGGAGCGGCGCCCTGCTCATACGCGGCGAACCAGGCATCGGCAAGACCGCGCTGCTGAACCACGCGGCCGGCGCCGGGAACCTGCGGGTGCTCCGCGGCACCGGGGTGGAGTCGGAGGCCGAACTGCCGTTCGCCGGGCTGCACCTGCTGCTCCGGCCGGTTCTCGACCGGGTGAGAGCCCTTCCCGAGCCGCAGGAGCGGGCGCTGCGGGCCGCCTTCGGCCTGGCCTCCGTGCAGGCCGGGGACCGGCTGCTGGTCGGCCTGGCCGTGCTCTCCCTGCTGTCGGAGCTGACCGAGGACGGCCCGCTGCTGGTCCTGGTGGACGACGCGCACTGGCTGGACCGGGCCTCGACCGAGGCGCTGCTGTTCGCGGCTCGGCGGCTGGACGCCGAGGGGGTCGCGCTGATCATCGCCGCGCGGGAGCCCTTCACCGCGCAGGGGGTGGCGGAGCTGCCGGTGAAGGGGCTCGACGCCACGGCGTCCGCGGCGTTGCTGGGCGACGGCATCAGCCCGGTCGTCCGCTACCGGGTGCTGGCCGAGGCGCAGGGCAACCCGCTGGCGCTCATCGAGCTGCCCGCGGCGGCCCCGGCCGACGGCACCGCGCTGCCGCTCACCAGCCGGGTCCAGGACGCCTTCCTCGGGCAGGTCAGGCAGCTGCCCGAGGCGACCCAGGGGCTGCTGGCGGTGGCCTCGGCCGAGGACACCGGTGACCTGGACGTCGTGCTGCGGGCGGCGGCCGGGTTCGGGGACTTCCTGGAGGACCTGCACCCGGCGGAGAGCGCCGGGCTGGTCCAGGTCGAGGCGGGGATCATGACCTTCCGGCATCCCCTGGTCCGGGCCGCCGTCTACCAGGGGACCCCGCCCAGCCTGCGCCTGGCCGTACACCGGGCGCTGGCCGCCGCGCTCGACGGCCCCGACGACGCCGACCGGCGCGCCTGGCACCTGGCCATGGCCGCGACCGGCCCCGACGAGGAGGTGGCCGCCGAGCTGGAGCGCACCGCCGTACGGGCGAGTGACCGCAGCGGTTACGCCGCGGCGGCCACCGCCTACGAGCGGGCGGCCCGGCTCAGCGCGCGGCCCGAGACCCAGGCGCGGCGGCTCACGCTGGCCGCGGAGACGGCGGCGTGGGCCGGCGAGCTGGACCGGGCCGGGGCACTCGCCGAACAGGGGGTGCGGCGGCTGGCCGCAATCGCGGAGGCCGCCTCCACGGCACCGGCCGCGCCCGCGTCCACCGGAGGACTCCCCGAAGGGGAGGGATCTCGGGCCGGGGACCACGCGGAGCGGGCCGGGGACCCGGCCCTTCGGGCACGGCTCATCCACGTCCGCGCGACGGCCGACTTCCTGCGGGGGGCGCCGCACACCGCGCACGAGGCGCTGCTGCGCGGCGCCGAGGTGGCGGAGGGGGCTCGGGCGGCGCGCATGCTGCTCCAGGCGCTGCACACCGCGTGGTACATCGGCGCTCCCGAACTCGGCCGCACCGTGGCCAGGATCGGCGCGCTGCCCCTGCCCGAGAAGGACCCGCTGGCACCGGTCGTCGGGTTCATCACGACGGCCCTGTCGCGGAGCGCGGCGCTGCCGTCGCTGGCCGAGGTGGTCGCCGAGGCCCGGCGGGCGGGTGCGGACAGCCCGCGTGACCTGGTCCAGCTCTGCGGGGTGGGGCTGACGATCGGGCAGGACGAGGAGGTCGGTGAGGCCGCCGGATCGCTGGTGGCCGAGGCCCGGGCGCTGGGCAACATCGGGGTGCTGCCGACGCTGCTGTTCTTCCTGGCCGAGACCGAGATGTTTCACGGGCGGCACCGCGACGCGCTGACCACCGCGTCCGAGGGGCTGCGCATCGCGCGAGACACCGGGCAGGCGCAGTGGGCCGGGCAGCTGGGCAGCTTCCTGGCCTACCTCGCCGCGCTGGAGGGCGACGACGAGCGCTGCCGGAGGCACGTGACCGAGGCCCTGGGCGAGGGTACGGCGAACACCGGGTGGACGACGTGGGCGCTGGGCGCCCTCGACCTCGGGTGCGGCAAGGTGGAGGCGGCGCTGTCCCGGCTGGAGCCCTCGGCGGGCGGATACCAGGTGTCCCAGACGCGGTGCGTGCCCGATCTGGTGGAGGCGGCGGTACGGCTCGGCGTCCCCGAACGCGCGGCCGGGGCGTTCGCGCGCTACCGGGAGTGGGCCCGCTACACGCGCCGGCCGTGGGCCGAGGCCCTGGTGCTGCGCTGCCGGGCCCTGCTTGAGGATTCGGAGGAGCACTTCGTCGCGGCGCTGCGGCTGGACGGACGGCCCTTCGAGCGGGCCAGGACCGAACTGCTCTACGGGGAGCGGCTCCGCCGTACCCGGAGGAAGGCCGGCGCCCGCGTCCACCTGCGGGCCGCGCTGGAGACCTTCGAACAGCTGGAGGCCACGCCGTGGGCCCGCCGGGCGCGGGTGGAGCTGAGCGCCACCGGGTCGGCCGCGCCCACCGCCTCCGCCCCGGGGGTGCTGGCCCGGCTCACCCCGCAGGAGTTGCAGATCGTACGGCTGGCCGCCCAGGGACTGTCCAACCGGGATATCGCGGCCCAGCTCTTCCTGAGCCCGCGCACGGTCGGATACCACCTCTACAAGGCGTATCCCAAGCTTGGTGTCGCCTCACGTGGTGAGCTGGCGACGATTACCCTTTTCAGCTAAACAGCCAGAAGAGGTTATATCCCCTTTACTTAATGATGAACATCTAACACCTTAAATGGGCTAAAAGAGCTTTTTAAGGGGGAAGCGTGGCCGTACTGCTGGGCCCTCGCTCGATCCGGGCTCGGGCGACACTCACCACGGTCATGATCTTCGCGGTGGTACTGGGAATCGGCGCGCTCACCACGTCGCTGAGCCTGCGGGCCAGGACGCTGAACCAGGCCGTCGAATCCGTGGCCTCCGCGGCCCGCCACACGAGCGACCTCGTCGACAAAGGACAGGTGGGCAGGAGTCTCACCTCCACGAAGCAGGTCGCCGACCTCCAGGTGGTCGACGTCGACGGCCGGGTCATCGCGGCCAGCCCCACGGTCCGGGGACAGCCCCCGCTCACCGGCGCCCGGCCCGCCGACGGCGACACCCGGGTGGACAAGGTCTCCTGTTCGACGTCACCCCAGGGCGAACGGCTCTGCTCGATCATCGTGGGCCTCCAGCGGAGCAACTCCCCCTACGGAAACGTCATGATCTACGCGGCGGCGCCCGCGCCGGCGGTGCTCACCGGCCACGCCCTGGAGATCATGCTGGCCGGTCTCGCCCTGGTGCTCCTCGCACTGCTCGGCTGGGGCACCTGGTGGGCGGTCGGCCGGACCCTGGAACCGGTGGAGCGGATCCGCAGGGAGATGTCCGAGATCACCGCGTTCGACCTCAGCCGCCGGATGCCCGTTCCCGGCAACGAGAACGAGATAGCGGAGCTCACCGAGAGCATCAACGCGACGCTCGAACGGCTGGAACGGGCCGTCGAGAACCAGCGCCGCTTCACCTCCGACGCCTCGCACGAACTGCGCACCCCGCTGACCGGCCTGCGCACCAAGCTCGAACTCGCCCTCGCCGACCCCGAGATCGACGACCCGGCCACGACGATGCGGTCCGCGCTGCACGACGCCGAGCGGCTCCAGGCCATCGTGAACGACCTGCTGCTGCTCGCCCGCCTGGACGCCGGGGTGCAGGACGAACCCGAGACGATCCGCCTCGCCGAACTGGTCACCGACGAGATACGGCGGCATCCGTCCCGGCACAAGACGACCACTCACCTCGACCCCGGCGTGGTGGTCAAGGGCAACAGGCTCCAGCTCTCCCGGCTACTGGTCAACCTGCTCGCCAACGCCGAGCGGCACGCGGTGAAGGAGGTGGAGATCCGCGTCGGCAGGGAGGGGGACGACGCCGTCATGGAGGTCGTCGACGACGGGCTCGGCATCCCGCCCGAGAATCACGAGAAGGTCTTCGAACGGTTCATGCGCCTGGACTCCGCGCGCAGCCGCGACGCGGGCGGGAGCGGGCTGGGCCTGCCCATCGCCAGGGACATCGCCTCCGCCCACCGGGGCACCCTGCGCGTCACCAACAGCGCGGACGGCCGGGGCGCCCGGCTGACCCTCCGGCTGCCGATCTCCACCGACGCCCCCGTGTAGACCCCGTGCGGACCCGTGCGGCCCCGTGCGGGCCCCGTGGACGCGAACGTACCGCGGAGCCGAGCCCACGAGTTCACCTCCCGTGCCGGATGTTCACCGGGTCCCCCACCCTGACCAGGCGGAAGAGCCGCTCGGCGAGATGCGCCGGGACGCGGACGCATCCCGAGACCGGTCCCGCCGCCGGCACCGGACCGGCCGCCGGAGCCGGACCGGTCATCGGGGTGGAGCGGGCCGAGGGGAGCGGCCGAGCCGTGGAAGCCGGCCGCACCGGATCCCCGGCCAGGCCGATGGTGGTCTCGCCCGCCGTCACGCCGCCGACGACACCGCCCTGCAGGAGACCGCCGGCGCCGAGGCCGAGAGCGGCCCACGGGTCGCCCCTGAAGGAGAACGTCTCGTACGTCGTCACCAGAGGATTGGCCGTCGGGCGCCGGGCGCGCTTGACGACTCGGAAATCCCCCGCCGGGGTGGTCGTCACGGAGGTGTGGCCGTACTGGCAGAAGGCGGTCCCGGCGCCCGTGGCGACGTGGGAGAACAGCATCGGGCGGTAGCCGCGGTAGACGGTGAGAAGCCGGCTCCGCAGGTCGATCTCCACTCGCCTGGCCTGGCCCTCGGGCACGAGCGGCGGCGGGACGCGCGGGTGGGCGAGCGCCCGCCAGGTGTCCGGCCCGACCTCGTCCTGGGGCACGAACCCCTGGGACTTCTGGAAGGCCCAGACGGCGACCTGGGTCTCGGCGCCGTAGTAGCCGTTCACCAGGCCCGGTGAGAACCTCAGCTTCTGAAGCCGCCGCTGCAACCGCTCCACCACCTTCGTGTAGTCACCGGGATGCAGAGTTCGATCACCGGTCGGCATCGGGGCCGTGAACCCCAGCACGCCAAGGGACACAAGCGCCGTTCCCGCCAAATACTTGATCACATGGCGATAAGTACCCCAGCGGCTCGGGGTGGCCATGGCGCGGATCGCAAAGAGGGGCACAAGGAATCGCCCCGCCGGAAACGGCCGGGCCCCATCGCCCCGCCGTCAGCGCACGCGGGCGGCCGTCGGGGCCTCGCCGCGACCTCCCCCCGCGCCTTCGGAACGGCGCCATCCGGCCACCCGCCGCTCGCCGCTCACCGCTCAGCCGTGGCGGAGGTGCTCGCGGCTGAGGTCGAGGAGCATCCGGACGTGACCGTCGGCGAGGCGATAATAGATCATCCGCCCCGCCCGGCGGCTGGCCACGATGCCCGCGGTGCGGAGCAGCCGGAGCGCGTGCGACACGGCGGTGTCGCTGACGTCCACCGTCTCGGTGAGGTCGTAGACGCAGAGCTCGCCGGCTTCGAGCAGCGCGTACAGAAGCTGGGCCCGGGTCGGGTCTCCCAGCAGCCGGAACAGCTCGGCGAGCTGGGTGGCCTCCTCCACGGTGACAAGCCGGTCCTGTGCCACCCCGGCCCCGCCCGGCTCCACGGTGGTGCTCACGTCCGGGACGGTGACGACATCCATGGGCGAACTCCTGAACAGCTGCTCAAATGATAATCACTATCGTACCAATTCCCCGATGGGAATGGATTATGCGAATCGAGCCTCAGATTCGTCGTGATTCGCCGCAGCCTACTCCGGGTCCATCACGATCCGCCGGGGTCCGGCCCCGAGCGGGGCCGACCACGGTCGCGGGTGCGCGGCCTCCCCACGTCTACGCTCCGGAGACCGGCGGGCCGACACGCCGAGGTCGCGGGTGCGCGAGCTCCCCTCAGGGCAGGCCGTACCTGCGCTTGATCGTCCTGGCTTCCTCCTCCGTCACCTGACGTGGTGTGCGGGCCAGCGTCCGGCGCAGGTCGGCCAGGATCTTGTCCGCCGAGTTTCGGACACGCGCGCGCTGGTGGGCGAGCTGCGCGTCGAAGCGTCTGGCGGCCGGCCCCGTCCACACCCTGCCGGCGTGAAAGTCCCGGCACGGCGCCTCGATGCCCTTCTCGATCTCCTGGACCAGCGGTTCCACCGTCCGCAGGGCATCTCCCAGCGCCTCGTAGAGCGGATTGGGCACCAGCGCGGCCATGACCCGATCAGCCCTTCGCCGGGGTGGGGGACGCGGTCCTCCCGGACGGGCTCGCCGGCGGGCTCACCGGCGGGGTCGGCGACGGGCTCGCCGACGGAGCGCTGGCATCGGTGATCAGCTTCGGCGCGATCAGCCTCATCAGCGCCACGACATCGGCGGCGTTGTCGCGTCCTCCGACGCCCATCTCCAGTTGAACGTTAATTTCCGCCCTACCTCGAACAAGCGTGGAAAACGCGGCGTTGTTCTCACCGCCTGCGCGCCTGAAGTAATAGCCGACGGCGCCGGGGACGACTTCCGGCAACGGCGAGGCTCCACCTTCGAGCTGCTCTTCAACCTCTCCGGGGTATCCTCCCGGCGTAAGGCTGACCTGCAATACCTTTAATCGATCACCATCTCGCCGGTAAACCGCGCACTCTCCATCGCCGAGACCTCCGGAAATCGTGAGGTCGAAGTAACCGCGAATCAGCGGGTCATGCACCCCGGTCATCAGTTCCACCGCCTTCAGCGGAATGTATCCGCAGATGTACGGCGGGGCGGCCACCGCGGGCAGCGGACTGCGGTCGATTTTCACGTCGCCGCCCTGGCACGCGGTCGAGAAGGCCAGTGCGCACATCAGCACCGCCAGCAGAGCCAGAGGTCTTTCCGTCATGACGCGTATTGAGCGAAGGCAGTGGAGAAACCCAGGTCCAGCCGGCCCTCGACGTCCGTCCAGGGTTTTCCTGACAGCCCCTGGTAGAGCCACCGCTGGTACGCCTCGACCCGCCGATACCTGTCGGTGCCGCTGGTAGCCGTTCCATCGATCATCTCGTCCTTGGTCATGAGCGTCCGGCCATCCCCCTTGAGGAAGTTGTTCGGGTTGTCGCGGGGGTCGTCGCCCTTTCTCAGACCTTCCAGCGAGCCCCAGGGGTGCGTTGTGGCCGCGGGTTCGGCCGAGCCGAACACGCCGTGCCTGAGCATGGCCCGAGCGGTGAGATCGTGCAGCAGGCCCCGGGTCTGGTCGACGGCGGCGTTGGCGTCGTCACGGGCTCTGGCCTCCGCGTCTCCCTTGAAAGCGTCCTCGACCAGGCCCGTCCACGCTCCCACCGCACCGGCTGTGATCGGCCAGGTTCCCGCCTGCGGTACGGCGAATCCGGTGTTGACCACCGCCATGAGCACTTTCATGTTCCGCTGCCGCGCCTCGTCCAACTCCTCGCCTTCCTCGATCTTGGCAAGGCCGGCCGCATCAGTGATCATGCCGAAGCCCGCGCCGGCCTGTTTCGCGCCGCTCATGAGCGCGTCATCGCCGCGCTCGGCGGCCATCTCCAGGGCGCCATGATCGACAAGCCGGCCGGTGAACACCGTCTGGGCGGCCAGAACGGAGGCGAACGCCCTGGAGTCCGTGAACGCCTCCTTCATCACCCGGCGCAACTCCGCCTTGTTGAACCGCGCCCCCCAGGGGTCTTGTCCAGGCGCGCTGGGATTGTCGGCACCCCCGACTCCGGACGTAATCGTGGAGTCACCCTTCTGCGCGGCGAAGTCGATGTCGCTGATGTAGCCGGCGAGGACGCGGCCGACGGTGACGGGTCTCAGGAACGGTTCGAAGGAATCGCCCGCCTTGATCCGCCCGGCTTCCAGACGCACGAACTCCGAGGCCAGCCTGGCCGAGAGATATCCGCGCGACGGGTTCCGCGGCGAGCCGTCGTGATCACGGAAGGTGAGCATCGCGGCCTCCAGCGCCCTGCCCAGCGCCTCACCGCCGTCGCTCATGCTCCACTCGGTCAGGAAGTGCTTCAGCGCGGTGGGGTCGCCCGCGAAGAAATCCTGAGCCGCGGCGGGATCACGGCTGAGCGCCTCCATGAGGGGCACCATGACGAGCGAGTCCGTACCCGGCGGGTACGGTGTGCGGTCCCAACTGTCGATCTTCTTGGCGACCGTCAGCAGGAAGGCGGTGTCGAAGGCGCCGTGTTTGAGCGCCAGCGAGATCGCGCGGTACTCCCGCCCCTCCCAGCCGGGGGTGAGACCGGCTGTCAGCCCGTCGCGCCAGGTGTCGCCCAGCCGGGAGCTCGCCGTGCCCAGCGTCTTGCCGAGGGCGACCTGCAGCCGCCTCACCTTCTTGTCCTTCTCGTATCCCACGGTCTTCGCCATCAGGTCGCGGAACCGCGCCGCGCCCATCGCGTTCATCAGCGCGGTGGCGAAGGTCGCGTCTCCCGTCCGCCTCTCCAGCTCCGCCAGGGTCTTCCCGTCGGCCTCGCCCTTCTCGGCGCCCTCGGTCAGCTTGACGATCGCCGCGTAGACGTCGGGGTCGCGGGCGGCCTTGCCGTACAGCGCCTCGTCGAAGGCGGTCAGTCCGCCGGGGAGACCGGCGAAGGACCCCCACTCCGTGCGTTCGGCGCGGATCGTCTCACTGCGGCGCCGCAGGTCGGGACGGCTGGTCCCGATCCAGTTCCGCACCTCACGCAGAGTGTTCAGTCCTGAGGTGTCCAGGTCGAGTTGTTGCAGGGTGCGGCGGATCCTCGGCTCGTTCCGGCCGAGCGTGTCCGCCGCCCGGCCGAGTCCTCGCTCGAAGTCGTCCATCAGCGCGGGATCAATCCCCGAATACTCGCCGTCCACTCCCCGGGGCGGGGCCGGGAGTTGTTGAGGGCCGGACGGAGGTTCACCGGGGGTGGGCGAGGCGGTGGGCGGCGCGTGGGCACCGCCGGACCACTGAGCGGTGGGGGACGGCTGAGGGGCCGGCGAGGGCCTGGGTAATGGATGAGCCATGAAGGCAGTGGACTCCAGCCTGGTCGGCGGAACACGGCAACTCCGATGACAAGATTATTTTCAATTTACTCTTTCGTAAAGATGCCCTTCAGGTCGGATATATCGGTCAATTGCACCTTCATAACCATAGCGAGCCTTTCTCATCGCGCTCTGCGGGCCTGAAGATTAAAAATCGCTCCAATCAAAGAGATATCGGGTGCACTTAGCCTCATATAAGGCCCGACCGAGACTGGGTGAGCGCCGGACACCTTCCCGCCGATGGCGCCTGAGGGCCCCCGGAAGGGGCCGTTTCGAGGCCCCTCCCACCGCGGCGTTCACAGAGTGAACTTTTTTCAACTTATCGCCGCAGCTCGGCGGGGAAACCCGGCAGACGAGGCCACTTGGCCCGCCGCGATAAAGATCACGGAGCGCTTTCACCGGATCTGGACGGGGCGCGCCGGCCCCGCTCATGAGGCTCGGCGAGGCACATCGGAAAAACTCGGCGGGGATCCCGGTGAAAACGGCGGGACCGCCGGGCCACCGGGAAACACGCCCCGCGCTCTGGAGAGCGCTGGAGCCACACCCGCCGAGCCCGTGATTCCCGGGTGGCGGGTGATCGTCGGCCGCGACGAGGGCACGTGGCCAGGTGGGAGGAGGCCCGGCAGGCGGCCTCGCGACCCCGTGGCGCCCCTCCCGCGTCCGGACGCGCCGCCGCGCCGGACGCGGACCACTTCCGGCGGCCGACGGCGGTCGACGGCGGCCGATCACCCCGGCCCCCGTCCGGCCCGTCTCCTGAGCCCGCCGGGACAGCCGACCAGGACAATCGCCCGCCTTTTCGGTACATTTCGCGATATTCAGAAAATTGATGCCAGCTAGGGGGAGCGATGAAGGCCCGGATCACGGGCGTCGCGACGTATCTGCCGCAGCGGACCATGACCAGCGCGGAGGTGGAACGGCGGATTGAGGGATACGTCCCCTATCGAGGTGTCGTCGAACGGCTGACCGGTATCCGGTCGCGGCATGTCGCCGGCGACCACCAGCAGGCGTCGGACCTGGCGGCCGAGGCCGCCCGCGAGCTCGACCACGCGGAGGCCGATCTGCTGATCTTCGCCTCCGCCTCGCAGGACATGGTGGAGCCCGCGACCGCGCACATCGTGGCGGCCAAACTCGGGCTGTCGTGCCCGGTGTTCGACGTCAAGAACGCCTGCAACAGCATGCTCAACGGGATCCAGGTGGCCGAGGCGCTGATCCTGTCCGGGGCCCACCGCAAGGTGCTGGTCTGCTCCGGCGAGATCCCGTCACGGGCGATCCGATGGAAGGTGAGGGACCGGACGGAGTTCGTGAACTCCTTCGCCGGATACACGCTGTCGGACACCGGGGCCGCGGTGCTGATGAGCGCGGACCCGGAACGCGGCATCTTCTACCGCGACTTCTCCGCCGACTCCACGGCATGGGCGATCGGCACCCTGCCGGGCGGCGGCTCCACCCACCCGCGCGACCCGGAGTACTCCTACTTCCGGGGCGACGGACGGCGGCTGAAGGAGGCGTTCGAACGGGTCGGCCCGGACCTCTTCCTCAACGCGCTCAAGCGCACCGGCCTGACCTGGGACGACTTCGCCGTCGTGGCGGTGCACCAGGTGGCGCTGCCGTACCTGCGCTTCCTCGCCAAGGTGCTCGACATCCCCGACGACAGGCTGGTGGTCAGCCTCCCCGAGCACGGCAACTGCGCCTCCGCCACACTGCCCCTCCAACTCGCGCTGGGCGGCTGGAGACCGGGGGACCGGGTGGCGCTCCTCGGCCTGGGCGGCGGGATCAGCACGGGCGTGATGCTGGTGGAGATGTGATGGACCTCTGGGTGATCGTTCCGGCCTACAACGAGGCCGGGGGCATCGAGGCGACCCTCCGGGCGCTGGCCGGCCAGGACGACCGCGACTTCACGCTCGTCGTGGTGGACAACGTCAGCACCGACGACACCGCCGAGATCGTCCGGCGGCACGGCGTCCAGGTGGTCACCGAGTCCCGGAAGGGCACCGGCGCCGCATCGGACACCGGCATGCGGCACGCGATCGCGCACGGCGCGACCCACCTGGCCAGGACCGACGCCGACTGCCTGCCCCGCCCCGACTGGGTGCGCAACATCCGGCGCGCGTTCGGCGACGGGCTGGAGATGGTCGGCGGCCGGCTGCTGCCCAGGACCGACGAGTTCCCGCTGAAGTTCTGGGAGCGGCGCTTCATCCCGCTCGTGGTGGACGTGGCCGCCGCGTTCGGCCGCCTCAGGCCGAGCAACCGGTCACCGGAGTACCTCGGGCCGTACGTGATGATGCCCGGCGCGACACTGGCCATCACCGCCTCGCTGTACGAGCGGGCCGGAGGTTTTCCCAGGACCGCGATCGAGGAGACGCACGAGGACCGCGCGCTGGTGAACCGGGTCCGCAAGATCACCTCCTCGTACGGCTCGCGCCGCGACGTGGTCGTCTTCGGCTCGGTCCGCCGGCTGCGCGCGTACGGCCTGGCGGGCACCCTGGCCTGGTACGCCGACCACCATTACCGGCCCGAAGTGATCGACATCCGGTGAACCACGAGACCCGGCTCCACCTGGCCGCGCACCCCTTCGTCTACCCGCTGATGCGGCTGCTGGCCCGTCTCGGGCCGGTGGTCCGGGTCCCCCGGCTCGGGGTGGTGGTGAACGACGCCGCCACCGCGCGGGCCGTACTGACCGACGAGCGGTTCCGCAAGGACGGCCCCGGATCGCCCGGGGACCTGTGGACGCCGGTGCTCGGCCCCTCGGTGCTGCTCAACATGGAGGGCCCGGGTCATCTGGCGCTGCGCCGCAAGCTGATGCCGTTGTTCACCTCGGCGTACGTCTCCGCGCTGGTCGCCGATGTCCTGCGGGAGCCGCTCGACGACCTCTCGGCACGGCTGGGACGGGGTGAGACGGTCGATCTGGTGGACGCCATGCGGGTGATGGCCGGGGCGGTGATCTGCCGGGTGATCGGGCTGGGCGAGATCTCCGAGGCGCGGGCCAGGGAGCTGTTCGCTGACGGGGAGCGGGTCGTCTCGATGGTCTCGCTGCGTTCGCGGCGGCTGACCGGCCGGCAGGTGGCGAGCGCCCGGCGCGTGCTGGACGGGATCGGGGACGTCGCGCAGGCGGCCTACGAGGCCGGAGACGAGTCCACCGTCATGGGCCGGATGCGGGCGCAGGGCCTGTCCGCGGCCGAGGCCCGGGGCGCGGCCGGAGCCTTCTTCCTGACCGGCACCGAGACGGTCGCCACCTTCGTGCCCCGGCTGATCGCCCTCCTGCACGACCACCGGACGCCGGTGGACGACCTGGACCGGGTGATCGAGGAGGCCATGCGGGTCACCACGCCGACACCGGTGATGCTGCGCTCGGTGGGTTCGCCCGCGCGGGTCGGCCGGGTGCCGGTACGCCCCGGTGACCGGGTGCTGATCGTGACGCACAACTGCGCCCGCGCCTACGGCCCGTTCGACCCGTCGCGCGGGCACCCGCCCGAACTGCGCCGGCTCTGGTTCGGGGCCGGTCCGCACTTCTGCATCGGCTACCCGCTGGCCCTCGCCGAGATCCGTGCGGTGACCTCGGTCCTGCTCTCCCACCACGTGCGTGTCGTACGGCGGCGCGCGGCCAGAGGAGTCCTCATTCCCACCTACGAACACCTGTGGATCACCGCGACATGAACGACGTCATCACCGGGATCATGTCCGTCGCCGAGGGGGAGCCCGAGCGGATCGCCATCGTCGACGGCCGGGGCCGGGAGATCTCCTACGCCGAGCTGGCCCGCCGGGTGAACGCGGTCCGCGACGCCATGACCGGACGGCTCCACACGACGACCACGCGGACCGGCGCGGCGGCCGGGCAGCCGGACGCGACGACCACGCGGGCCGGCGCGGCGGCCGGGCTGTCCGGGGACGGGGTGTTGTTCGCGGTGCGGCCGGGGGTGGACGCGGTGGCGCTCGCGCTGGGGGCGGTGGCCGCCGGCGGGACGCTGGTGCTCGCCGACCCCGGGCTGGCCCCCGAGGTGCTCACCGCCCGCATGGCCGCCACCCGGCCAAGCTGGGTGATCGCCGAGTCCCTGCTCTACACGCTGAGCGGGCCGTTCAAGGGCCTGGCCCGCCGCCGGGGCCTGCTGCTGCCGAACCTTCGCGACCCCCTCCCCGGGCGCCCGGTCCGTCACCTCTACACGGGCCCCTGGCTGCCGGGAGTGCCCCGAGGCGCCCTACGCCTCTCCCGCCTCCTTCACCCCGTCACCGGCCCGGCGGACATGTCCGACGCCAAGGCACCGGACATATCCGAAATTTCAGCAAATCAGGCAGCGGCGGTGATCTTCACCTCGGGAACCACGGCGCGTCCACGAGGAGTGGTGCACACCCGAGGGTCGCTGGCCGCGGGACTGGAGCTGTTCCGGAGCGCCTTCCCGCTGGAACCCGGCGACATCGTCCACACCGACCAGCTGATGCTGGGACTTCCCGCGCTACTGGCCGGGGCGACCTGGTCGCTGCCGGGGAACGGCGACCTCGCCGACGAGCTGGCCACCAGGAGGGCCACCCACGCCTTCGCCGTCCCCGTGCACCTGGACCGGCTGCTGCGCCGGACACCCAGGCTGCCGGAGACGCTGCGCTACCTGCTGCTCGGCGCGGCGCCCGCGCCCCCGGCCGTGCTCCGCCGGGCGATGGAGGCCGGACCGGAGGTGCTGTCGGTCTACGCGATGACCGAGGCGCTGCCGATCGCGGTCGCCTCCGCCCGGGAGAAGCTCGCCCAGGCCGAGGGCGACCTCCTGGGCGCCCCCCTTCCCGGGGTGGGCGTCCGGATCGCCGACGACGGCGAGCTGTTCGTGTCCGGGCCGCACCTCGCCCGGCGTTACCTCGGCGAGGAGCCGTTGCGGGAGGTCGCCACCGGCGACCTGGTCCGTCTTGAGGAGGGCCGGCTGGTCCTGCTCGGCCGGAAGAAGGACATGATCCTCCGTGACGGGGTGAACATCTACCCCGGCCTCTACGAACCCGCCGTGGCCGCCCTGCCCGGCGTGGCCGAGGCCGCGATCGTCGGGCTGGCCGACCCCGAGACCGGGGACGAGGAGGTCGTGCTGGCCGTCATCCCGGCCGGGGACTACGACGAGGGCCTGCTCAGGAAGGCCCTTCCCGAGATCGTGGACGCCTCGGCCCTGCCCGACCGCATCGAGCCCCTCGACGCCTTCCCCCGCTCCGGCCGCGCCGACAAGCTCGACCGGGCGGCTCTGCGAGAGCTGGTCGCCCGCCGTGCCTGAGCGGTACGGCCACCGGCCCGGCGCCCCGCGGACCCGGCCGGGCGGAGACGCGAACCCGACCCCCGCGAGCCCGCCCCCCGCGGACTCGGGGAGGAGGGCGAGGGGGCGGTGAGGGTCGGGGTGACGGGGGCGTCGGGGTTCGTGGGCGGGGCGGTCTGCCGCGCGGCCGTACGCGAGGGGTGGACGGTGTCCGCCTTCGGCAGAAGGCCGGCCGTGGAGCCCGGACACGTGGGCGGCGCGCCGTACACGCGCTGGGATCTCCTGGGCGACAGGCCGGAACCGCCGGAGGTGGACGCGGTGATCCACTGCGCCGGGAGCGTCACCGACTGGGGGCCTCCGGAGGAGATCTGGGCGGCCAACGTGGACGGCACCCGCAACGCCGCGGCGGCCTTCCCCCGGGCCAGGTTCGTGCACGTGAGTACGGCCAGCGTCTACGACCCGTTCCGGCCGACCGTCATGGCCGCCGAGGACACGGCGCCGGCCGATCGGTACGTCAACGCCTACGGGGCCTCGAAGGCCGCCGCGGAGAGGGTGCTGGAGAGGGCCGTCGTCCTCAGGCCGCACGCCGTCTACGGCAGGGGGGACACGACCTTGCTCCCCCGGGTTCTCGGAGCGGTGCGCAAGGGCAGGCTCCTGGCCGTTGGGGACGGGCGCCAGCGGATCAGCCTGACCTCGGTGGACAACCTCGTCCAGGCATGCCTGCTCGCCGCGGCCGGTCCCGTCGGGCACGGTGTCTTCAACGTCGCGGACGCCGAACCCGTCGTCCTCGACGACGCCCTGCGGGCGATCCTGAAGGAGCGCGGCGTCGACGCCGAGCCGTACTATCTGCCCCTCGCGCTCGTGGAGCCGCTCGCCGTCGCCGCCGAGGCGGCGTTCCGGCTCCTCCGGCGGGCGGATCCGCCCCGGCTCACCCGTTACGCGGTGGGGCACCTGGCCGTGGAACGGACCCTGGACATCACCGCCGCCCGCGACCGGCTCGGCTACCGTCCGGCCGCGACCTCGTTCGCGGACGCCGCACGGTGGTGACCTCGCCGGCGGGCGCCGCACGGTGGTGACGCACCGCCGAGCGGACCGGTGACGCGCCGTTCCGGTGAGCCGGGCGACGGGTCAGATCCGCGTCCCCGTCGCGGGCCCCGTACCGGCCGGGCTTGGGCGGGAGGCCCGTCTGCGGCGCAGGAGGAAGACCGTCCCCGCCAGGATCAGCCCGGCCGCGAAGATCAGGCGCATGCCGCCCCGGAGGAAACCCGTCAGCGCGTGGAAGATCGCGGTCAGAGCGTCGGCCTGTACCCCTCCGCCGTCGAGGGTGGGCAGGTAGACGCCGCGGGCGACGGCCAGGGCCACGGCGAGCACGGCCATGCCGGCGGCCAGGCCGAGTCCGGCGCCGATCAGGGCGATCTCCCGGTTCCTCGCCAGGAGCACCCCCGCCACGAGCAGGACCACCGACAGGACCGGCAGGACCCGCTTCAGCCTGGTCAGCCAGGCGTAGACGGTCTGTGCCCTCTCCAGTTCCGCCGAGGAGAACAGCTCGACCATGGGGTGCAGGTCGGGAAGGCGGGCGGCGATCGGCAGTCCGGCGTCCACCAGCGCCCGCCTGGCCGGCTCGTACACCGGGGCGAGATCGAGGGCGACGGTCCCGCCCCGCGCGGAGAGCGGGGGGCTGCCCTCGCCGGAGAGGATCGCGGAGACCTGCCGGTGCGCCACCCGGTTGACGCGCGCCCAGACCGCGGGGAAGTCCTCACCACCGACGACCGCGTCCACGGCCCCGTGTACCGAGGCGTCGGAGACGGAGGGGTCCAGTTTCCGCAGTGGCCGCATGATCGCGGTGGTGATCCGCTCCGTGACGGCGTTCTGGACGGCCTGGTCCCCGGCCAGCGGGGCCACCGTCTCGACGTAGCGATCGGTGTTGCCGATCTCCTCCGTCACCCAGAATCCGACCAGGGCGAGCGGCGCCGAAACGCAGCCGAGCACGATGAGGATCACACTGATCGTTCTTCGCACGGGGTCTCCCTCGCAGGCCTTACCTGGGAATCCCCCTCTCCGCCGGGCAAAACCCGGCAGGTGTCCTTCTTGACGGTGATTTGAGGGTCGGTAACCCCCGGAACCGTCGGACATCCACGCACTGAATCTTGACTCAGGCTTCTCAGCGCGTCGTGAGGGTACATAGTCCATTCACCCGAAAACCGTTACTAATCTGCAACATGGGGGGCAATGGACGGGAGATGTTGAGCAGATGGCAGGTAACAGGAGTCGTCTGAACGTCAGGTCGAGCCTGGCGCTCACGCTGGGATCAGCCGTGCTGTGGGGCCTGGCGCATCTGTGGGTGGGCCGGCGGGCGACGGGTGCCGCGCTGATGGGCGTCTACGCGATCATCGTCACCTCGATCACGGCCGCCCTCGTCACCGCGCGGCCGGAACTGCTCTCCCTGGCCGTGCAGCCCATCTGGCTCTGGACCTTCGCGCTGGGCGCGCTGCTCCTCGCCGCCGTCACGGTGGCCGTGGTCATCCGCTCCTACCAGCTGGTCCGGCCGGAGTCGCCGACCGCTCCGGCCCGCTACCTGTCGGCCGTCGCGGTCGGGCTGCTCTGCGCGTTGATCGTGGCCCCGATGGCCTACGCGGCCCGGCTGGCCTACCTCTCCCAGAGAATGGTGACCTCCGTCTTCGCCGAGAGCGCCATCCCGATCCCGGTGGACCCGTGGAAGGGGCGCGAGCGGCTCAACATCCTGCTGATCGGCGCGGACGCGGCGGCCGGCCGGCCCGGGGTGCGCACCGACAGCATGACCGTGGCCAGCGTCGACACCAGGACCGGCGCGACCATCCTGTTCAGCCTGCCCAGGAACCTGGAGAACGTCCCGATGCCGCCCGGTCCGGCCCACGACCGCTTCCCCTACGGTTTCAAGGGCGAGCCTCCGTACACGCCGGGCATGCTCAACGAGGTCTTCCAGTACGCCGAGGACTACCCGGCCATGGTCCCCGGCGCCGCCAAGGGCCGGCGCGGCCCGGCGCTGCTGAAGAGGACGATCAGCGACTTCACCGGGCTCGACGTGACCCACTACGTGATGGTCGACATGTTCGGCTTCGCGAAGATCATCGACGCGATGGGCGGGGTGAGGCTCACCGTCAAGGATCCCATCGTGTACGGCAGGCAGAACGAGGGCCTGATCCAGCCGGGCACCCGCAGGCTGTCGGGTGAGGAGGCGCTCTGGTTCGGCAGGGCTCGCACCTACAGTGATGACTATGTCCGGATGGGCCGGCAGAAGTGCCTGATGAACGCCGTCACCAAGCAGGCCGATCCGGTGACGGTGCTCAAGAGCTTCGAGAGGCTGACCGACGCCGCGAAGAACGCGGTCTCCACCGACATTCCGCAGGAGTTGCTGCCGAACCTGATCGAGCTGTCGGAGAAGGTGAAGAGCTCCAAGATCAGAAGCTTCCAGTTCGTCCCGCCGCTGATCGACACCGGCAACCCCGACTACGACCTGATCAAGCGCAAGGTCGGCGCCGTACTGGCGAGGTCGGCCGGCGCCTCCTCCGCCACCTCCGGCTCCTCGGGCAACGCCCACCGGCACGGCGCGGACAGGCCCGCCAGCCTGGACGCCATCTGCGGCTGACGCCCCGCGGCCGGCCACGGCCGGCCCCGTCGAGCCCTCCCGTCGAGCCCTCCCGCTGATCCCCCCTCACGTCACCTTCGAGCGTCCACCGGGCACCCGTCCGCCCGATCGACCCCCGGGACGGTCACCGAGGCCGCACGGAAGAGTACGAAGCGGTAACGGTGCCTCCCGCTGCGGACTTTCCGGCTTGACACACACCCTCACCGAGCCCTTATATGCACCTAACCGACTTATTAAGTAGGAATTAGGGAGTAGGCATGAACGCTCGCGGGGTTCGCGGGGTGGTGGCGGCGCTGGCCGTACTGACGCTCACGACCTTGGCAACCGCCTGCGGGGGCTCAAAGGCGCCGGGGGCCGCGGCCTCCGGCGGCGGGGACGGCCTCGCGGAGGTCCGGCTCGGATACTTCCCGAACATCACCCACTCCACGGCGCTGGTCGGCGTCGAAAAGGGCCTGTTCGCCAAGCACCTCGGCGGCACCAAGCTCACCACCAGCACCTTCAACGCGGGGCCGGCCGCGATCGAGGCGGTCTTCTCCGGCGCCGTCGACGCCACCTACATCGGCCCCAACCCGGCCGTCAACGCCTGGGCCAAGTCGAAGGGCAGGGCAATCAAGATCATTTCCGGTGCGGCCTCCGGGGGCGTCTACCTGGTCGTCAAACCCGGGATCAACGGCGCCGAGGACCTCAGGGGAAAGAAGATCGCCACGCCGCAGCTCGGCAACACCCAGGACGTGGCCCTGCGCCACTGGCTGGGGGAGAAGGGCCTGCGAACCGACACCAAGGGCGGCGGCGACGTGCACATCGTCCCCCAGGAGAACTCCCAGACCCTGCAGACCTTCGCCACCGGCGACATCGACGGCGCCTGGGTGCCCGAGCCGTTCGCCAGCCGCCTGGTCCTGGAGGGCAAGGGCAAGATCCTCGTCGACGAGCGCGACCTCTGGCCCGGCAGGCAGTTCGTGATCACTCACCTGATCGTCCGCCAGGAGTTCGCCGCCGAGCACCCGGAGGCGGTCAAGCGGCTTCTCGAAGGCCACGTCGAGGCCAACGCCGCCATCAACGCAGACCCGGCCGACGCCGCCAAGACCGTGAACGCCGCGCTGGAGAGGTTGAGCGGCAAGCCGCTCAAGCAGGAGGTCCTGGACAGCGCGTTCAAGAACATCACCTTCACCAACGACCCGATCGCCGCCTCGCTGATCGGCAGCGCGGACCACGCGGTCAAGGTCGGGCTGCTGGAGCCGGTCGACCTGAACGGCATCTACGACCTGAGGTCCCTCAACGAGATCCTCAAGGCCGGCGGCCAGGCAGAGGTAGCCGACAGATAACCGCCCGACCGACAACCACCAGGAGGGCACATGACGACTCCGCTCACGGAGCGGGCGGCCGGCCGGACCGAGGGCGACAGGCCCGCGATCCGGCTGGACGGCGTCTCCAAGACCTACGGCCAGGGCAGGAACGGGCTGCCGGCTCTCGACAACGTCTCACTCTCCGTCCGGCCGGGCGAGTTCGTCAGCCTGCTCGGCGCGTCCGGCTGCGGCAAGAGCACGCTGCTCTCGCTGGTCGCCGGGCTGGACAGGCCGACCGCCGGCCGGATCGACACCCAGGGCCGGAAGATCGCCATGATGTTCCAGGAACCGGCGCTGTTCCCGTGGCTCACCGTCTCCGCCAACGTCGAGATGGCGCTGCGGGTACAGGGCGTGGCCGGAAAGGAGCGGCGGGACAGGGCCGCGGAGTTCCTGGAGATCGTCCACCTGGGCGGCTTCGGCGCCAAGCGCCCGCACGAGCTGTCCGGCGGTATGCGCCAGCGGGTCTCCCTGGCCCGCGCGCTCGCCCAGGACGCCGACGTGCTGCTGATGGACGAGCCGTTCGGCGCGCTGGACGCGATGACCCGCGACCTGCTCCACGACGAGCTCGAACGGATCTGGCAGAAGCGCGGGCTCAGCGTGCTGTTCGTCACGCACAACGTCCGCGAGGCCGTACGGCTCGGCGACCGGGTGGTCCTGCTGAGCAGCCGGCCGGGCCGGGTGGCCGAGGAGTTCCCGGTCGGGATCGACCGCCCCCGCGTCATCGACTCACCCCGGGTCGCCACGCTCGCCGCCGCCATCACCGACCGGCTGCGCCAGGAGGTGCTCCGCCATGGCCGTTGAGCAGGCGTCCCCCGCCGGCTCCCCCGCCGACTCCTCGGATCTCCACGCCCGGCGGCTCGCCGGTCTGGACGCCCTCGAACTGGGCGGGAGCGGGAGCGGCGGACGGGCCGGGCGCGTCTGGGGCCGCCTCTGGCCGATGGTCGTGGCCGTCGGCATCGTGCTGGCGATCTGGCAGGTCGTGGTGTGGAGCGGACGCTGGCCCGAGTACGTCTTCGCCGGCCCCGCCGAGACCTTCGGCAAGCTCGGCGAGCGCCTGTCCACCCCCGAATACTGGCAGGCCGTCGCGGTGACGATGCGCCGCGCGGTCACCGGTTTCGCCGTGTCGGTGCTGGTCGGGCTGGCTGTCGGCGCCCTGGTGTCCCGGGTCGGGGTGCTCAGGGCCGCCTTCGGCTCGCTGATCACCGGCCTGCAGACCATGCCGTCGATCGCCTGGTTCCCGCTGGCCATCCTGCTGTTCGGGCTGACCGAGAGCGCGATCACCTTCGTGGTCGTCCTCGGCGCCGCGCCGTCCATCGCGAACGGCCTGATCACCGGGGTGGACTACACCTCGCCGACCCTGCTGCGCGCGGGTCACGTGCTCGGCTTCCGCCGCCTGCAGCTGTACCGGCACGTGATCCTGCCCGCGTCGCTGCCGTCGTTCCTCGCCGGGCTCAAACAGGGCTGGGCCTTCGCCTGGCGCTCGCTGATGGCCGGTGAGCTGGTGGTCATCATCGCCCACCAGTCCTCGCTGGGCGAGCGGCTCTACTACGATCGCGAGCTCGCCGACTCGGCGGGCCTGCTCGCCACGATGATCGTGATCCTGATCATCGGCATCGGCGTCGACCTGCTGTTCGAGACCGCCGACACCACCCTGCGCCGCCGCTGGGGCCTGGAGCGGGTGCGCGACTGACCGGCATGCGGTCCCGGGCTCTCCCGGCGGGCCGGCCGGCCCGGGGTCGCCGGCCCGCCGGCCGCCGTGTGGAGGGCGCGCACGGGGAGAACCCGCCCAGCGAGGTCACCCCCGCCCGCGTCACGAGGGACGCGCTCCCCGGGCCCCCGCCCTCGCCATGCTCAGGACCACCAGGTGGTGGAAGGGCCGGATGACGGTGAAGTAGACCGGACCGGTCCAGCGGTGATACCTCACGATCGTGACGACGTGGAAGCGTCCGGGCTCGGCCACCACCGCGAGATGGGCGGTGAGATGCGACTCGGTGACGCCCGCCACGAAAAAACGGTCCTCCTCGGCGTCGACCACGGTGAAGAACGAGGCCCTGTCACCGGGGGTGAACGAGATGTCCTCGGGCCGGATCCCCGAGGCGGACGGCACGCCCTCCTGCCGCATGCCGAGCAGCCGCACGAGCACGGCCCGGATCCGGTAGAGGAATCGCACCCAGCCCGGCTGCCAGGAGAGGAGCCCGTACAGGAACTCTCTGAGGGGAAGGTCCCCCTCGACGGTCTTGACGTCCACGTGGTCGGCGCCCTCGATCAGCGCGCGGAGCCGGGGCAGGCCACCGGTCAGGGTAAGGACCCCCTGGTCGGCGCGAGCCGCTCGCGCAGCGGCTCGATGGTCAGCGCCGGAACCCCCTGGGCGGCCGGAATCGTGAGCCCCTCGTCCAGCCGGTCCTGTTCTGTCGGCCACGCCCCTACCGTGCCATACGGTTTGGTACGCCGCCATACCCTGATCTCCGGAACCCCGCGGCGACGTTCCACGCGACACCCGCCCCCTCCCCAGGCGCCCGCCACCACTTCGCCCGGCGCCCGTAACTACCATGTCCGTTACGGGCAGGCATCGAGTTGAGGGGGAGGCCCCGGCGGCGGGCGAACCGCCCCGTCGGGGAGGTGTCCCCACGCGGCCGTCCCACTCCGGGAGCGTCCCCTCCCGGCTGCGGCGCTGGGAGGGCGCGAGCGAGATTCCGCTGATCCTCGCCTCCCTGGCCTTCCTGGCCGCCTTCGCGGCGCTGGTGCTGGCCCCCGGCCTCCCCCACCCGTGGGCCGCGGTGTGCCGGACGGTCCTGCTGGGCACCTGGACGCTGTTCGCCGCCGACGTCGTCGTACGGCTGGCGCTCACCCCCGACCGCCGGGCGTTCCTGCGGGGCAACTGGCTGGCGCTGGTGATCCTGGCCGTACCCACCCTCTGCCCGCTCCGGGCGGTGAGCATGATCAGCAGAGCGTCGATCCGGCGCCGGCGGGGCAGGCTGGAGTTCCAGGCGCAGGTCGCGGCCTACGCGGGGCTCACCGCCCTGCTGTTCGGGCTCACCTCGGCCCTCGCCGTACTGCATGTGGAGCGCGGCGCGCCGGGGGCGACCATCCACAGCTTCGGTGACGCCGCGTGGTGGGCGATCAGCACGATCGCCACCGTGGGCTACGGCGACGTCTATCCGGTCACCGCCAGGGGCCGATGGGTCGGCGGGGTGCTCATGCTGGGCGGCCTCGGCCTGCTGGGCGTGGTCACCGCCTCCTTCGCCTCCTGGTTCACCACCCGCTTCCACGACCTGGGTCACCTGGGAGATCCGCGGAAGGAGGACGAGGCGCGGAGCGCCGAGCCCCTCCGGCCGCCGCGCGACGCGCCGGAGGGGCCGCGCGGCCCGCGCCGACCGGCGGAAGGCCCTGAGCCCGACGACACCGGCCACGGCCGGCGGCGGGCGGACGGCCCGGACCGCTGACACCCCGGACCGCTGCGACGCCCCGCCGGGCGGGACCGTGCCCGCCAAGCGGAACCGTGCCGGCGAGCGGAACCGTGCCGGCGGCCACCATGACGGCCTTCCCGGTCCCTCCACAGGCGCGGGCGGGGTGGCCCTCAGCGTGCGTCCCAGCCCGGCCGTGCCCGGGGCCGGCGTCACCACGAAAATCCCGGCGAGGGCGACCCGGAGAATCCTCCGGATTTATCCACCACAATCACCCAAAACATCACTATTAACCAGAAAAGCATCAATATCAGTCAGGCCATCGCCCGGCCCTCACTCTCCGCAGCCATAACCGGCCCACGCGCGGCTCGGCCGTGGCATGATAATCACTCTCAGGCCTGCAATGATTTTCATAATCAGATTGGATCATCGTCGTGAGGGTGGCATTCGTTGGTAAGGGCGGCAGTGGCAAGACGACTCTGTCGGCGCTGTTCGCCAGATACACCGCGCGTCGTGGCGGGCCG